>CAVFNE010000061.1:0-2929 GCA_963623755.1 Muribaculaceae bacterium
TTTTTTATCTGGGATAGGATTTCCATTTTGTGAGAACAATTTTGGCCGTGATTACAAAAATGGATTGGAGAGTAAAATATAGTAGAACAAAGGAATTTACTTATTTATAATTCTAGCTATGAGTAACAGACAGCTATCTATTTCTCCATCCATTCTGGCATCTGACTTTGCCTTTGCAGATGAGACACTCACACTAATCAGTGACTCAGGCTGTGATTATGTCCACCTTGATGTCATGGACGGGCACTTTGTTCCCCAGATTACATTCGGCTCGAAATTTATCAAAGATCTCAAAAAAAAGAGCGACCTGATTTTTGACACCCATTTAATGGTGGAAAAACCTGAAAATTTTATCGAATATTTTCTTGATGCCGGATGTGATATCATAACAATACATGCCGAGGCGACAAATCACCTCGATAGATGTGTCAACATGATTAAGGAAGGCTCCGTAAGCGCCGGGGTTGCAATCAATCCCGCAACAAGCGTGGGTGCAATCGAGAGTGTCTTGGATATTGTCGATTATGTGCTTGTAATGACAGTTAATCCCGGCTGGGGAGGACAGAAGTTCATTCCATATACTCTTAAAAAGATTAAAGAGCTTGATTTAAGACGAGAAGAGG
Source organism: Muribaculaceae bacterium (assembly GCA_963623755.1). Classification (GTDB taxonomy): domain Bacteria; phylum Spirochaetota; class Spirochaetia; order Sphaerochaetales; family Sphaerochaetaceae; genus Ornithospirochaeta. The sequence goes on from CAVFNE010000061.1 coordinate 624, forward strand.
AGGGCTACTCATATGTGATTGAGGCCGACGGAGGAATCGGGAAAAGCAACATAAAGTCACTTTATACTTCAGGTGTTTCTCTTGCCGTCATGGGAACCCAGTTTTTCTCTTCTCAGAACAAGAGCAGTTTTGTCAATGAAATATATGAGATAATCGATGAAAGCAATAATACAGACTGTTAAAAATGCCTCGTGTAGAGTTGATGGTAAGTTAATCAGCCAAATGGATGAAGGTTTACTCATTTATTACGGCGTTGAGAAGGGCGATACTATCGGCGATGTACACCCGTTTTTCCAGAAAATAATCAAGCTTCGAATTTATAGAGGGGAAGACGACAGGAGGATGAACTATTCCATACTCGACAGGGCGAAGGAAATTATGATTATTAGCCAGTTCACCCTTATGGCTGATCTCAAAAGTGGCACTAGACCGTCGCTCTCGAATGCAATGGAAGGGGAGGAGGCAGAGCTCTTTTACAATAAAGCAATAGAGATTTTGACGGGAGAAGGAATAAATGTTAAAAGGGGTGTATTCGGTGCTCATATGATGATAAGTTATACCAACGACGGCCCTGAAACATTTATTTACGAAAAATAAGAGATTTTTTTGACAATTTTGATGGGTGTTTGACCTATATAGATGTAGAGGTGAAAAAATGGCTAAAAACAATAATAGTGAAAATGCTAATGCTAACGGAAGGCGTGAAGCTCTTGAAGCTGCAAGACTTCAGATAGACAAGGAATTCGGAAAAGGTTCGTTGATGAAACTCGGCGACAACAAGGATGTTTTGGATGTCGAAGTTATTCCATCGGGCTCCATTCTTCTGGATGAGGCACTTGGAGTCGGAGGATATCCGAAGGGAAGAATTGTAGAGATATTCGGGCCTGAGTCTTCAGGTAAAACAACACTTGCCTTACATGCAATAAGTGAATGTCAGAAGAAGGGAGGAATTGCTGCATTCATAGATGCCGAGCATGCTCTTGATCCGGTATATGCAAAGAACTTGGGGGTCAACATCGACGATTTGTGGATTTCACAGCCCGACAACGGAGAGCAGGCCTTAGAGATAACCGAGCGCCTTGTCAGGAGCGGCGCTATCGACATAATTGTTGTCGACAGTGTTGCAGCCCTTACCCCCCAGGCTGAAATCGAGGGTGATATGGGTGACAGTCACGTCGGGCTCCAGGCAAGGCTTATGTCACAGGCTCTTCGGAAGCTGACGGGTATACTCGCTAAATCAAACACTACAATTATCTTCATCAACCAGATAAGAATGAAAATCGGTGTTATGTTCGGTAACCCCGAGACAACAACAGGAGGCAACGCACTCAAGTTCTATGCATCTGTCAGACTTGATGTAAGAAGGATAGAATCCATTGGAAAGAATGCAGATGAACTAACAGGTAACCGTATTAGGGTAAAGGTAGTTAAGAATAAAGTTGCACCGCCTTTCAAGAAATGCGAAATCGACTTGATGTTTGGTACCGGTATTTCGAAGATGGGCTCTCTTCTGGATGCTGCAACAAAGCTAAACTTTGTAGAAAAGAGCGGCGCATGGTATTCCTTCAACGGAGAGAAAATCGGACAGGGTAGGGATAAGACCCTCGAGTACCTGGAACAGAATCCTGATTTCACATCCGCTCTCGATCTGGAGGTGAGAAATAAGATGTTCCCCGCTAAAACGAATGATGAGGCAGCGAAAAAAGAATAAAATAAACTGTTATTGACTCTGACCCCTCAGACTTTATATTCTTAGGGGTCAATTTTTGTTATGAAGAAATTTTCTGCTCTTATTTTTATATATTCAATTATTCTTGTATCGCTTTATTCTGCAAAGATAAAGGTTACTGTTTCAATCAAATACAGTACATATAATCTATTGGAAGCTGAATATTACTCCATTATCATATCCGATGATTTTATCCCTATGGAGGAAAATGATGAAGTGGATACTATTTCCATCGGTGTTGACGAAAAGTACGAGAATGCCTATTTCGACCCGATTGAAGCTTTCTCTCTCTTCTCAGTATTAAAGGACGAACAGTTGATTCTCGAGACAATCCATATAGAAGGGAAAAAGCCACTGACGGCACATTACTCCTTTTCACTCTTAAATAACGGCGAGATAACATATGACTTCCAGAATTGGGTGAGAATTATGATGACGGGAATACCGGATTTAGTGCTCAGTGCTGTCAACAAATACATCGATCAATTTGAGGGGTAATACAATATTTTCTCTTCTTGTATGATTTTGGACTACATTAAAACTTTTATTATCGATTGTTATTGACACATATAAAGTC
>CAVFNE010000061.1:2939-8984 GCA_963623755.1 Muribaculaceae bacterium
ATTAATGGTATTAACACTTGTAGTAGTTTCTCTCTCTGCAAAGAGCAGCTTTGCTGTAGGAGTTGATGCCGGATTTGGAATTGATAAGCTGAAACACACAGCATCTTTTAAAGTTGGTAGTTCAACAACTAATACTGTTTCACGCTATAAGAACATCGGACCTGCATTCAACCTCAACGTTGATTACAACTTCAACCAATACTGGGGTGTAAGAGCAAAAGCAGGACTCGGCGTATTTGTTAAGTCAAGCTGTAAGACAGGTGATGAGTATAATGAACTTACTAATTCTGCAACATTCTGTGCTTTCGATTTTGCACTCGATGCAAAATACTCAGTTCGCCTGAGTGACAGTTTGAAGCTTTCTGCTCTTGCAGGTTTGGAGATAAAAAGTGGTTATGTCTCAAAAGATAAAGATTCATCTACTTACAATGACAAGACCAAGAACTTCCAGTTCGGTTTAAATGGAGCTGCTGAACTTGGATACGCAGTCAACAGGAACTTTACAATCAAGGCAGGTACATCTTTCAGTTATTTCTTTGTTAACACTGCAGAAAGCATGAAAGCAATAACTAATGACTATAAAGAGTATAAAGTTAGAAATTCCGGTTTCTATTTCCTTCCGTATGCAGGCGTAAGCTACACATTCTGATTTGTATACAATACCTTTCCGCTACCTCAAGATGGGGTAGTTTTTTATGCCTCTTCAATACCATAAGGTTGAGGAAGAAGTGTTCTTTTTATTATAATTGAGCCGCCATGGCGGAAACATTTGATGCACTATTGGAAAAGAAAGAGAAGCAGAGCTTTCATGTGCCGGGAATTCTTTCAGACAAGAAAGACTTCGACGGGCCGTTGGACCTGCTTCTGTTCCTTATAAGCAAAAATGACGCCAACATATATGATTTACCTATATCTTTAATAACAGAGCAGTTTCTTGATTACATAGAGAATAACAAGACAGATATAGAAGACCTATCGGACTTTTACCGTATGGCTGCAGAGCTGTTGTACATAAAAACAAAGCTTCTGCTTCCGGAGGAGACGGTTCTTGATGAGGACTACGAGGACCCGAGACAGGATTTGGTCGACAGGCTTATTGATTATCAGAAATTCAAGAAGTACACAGATCTTTTAACAGGTGTTGATAAGTCCGCCAGGCTTTATATCGAGAGGAAAGAGAACTTCTTTGCCCTTCCTTTCGAAGATAAGGAACTCTTTAAAGGTGTGACGCTATCAGATCTATGCCGCACTTTTTCCGCTATACTTGCCAAGACCCCTCCGAGTAAGATATTCAATATCTATCAAAGTGTGTCTGTTAAGGAGAAAAGGGCTCTCATGGCAGAGCTTCTTGACGAGAAGGATGAAATAACAATCGAGGATTTGATTGTTGATTATTCCAATCCACTTCATGTAATATGTGCTTTCCTCTCGATTCTGGAAGCTGCTAAAGACAAGACAATTCTCTTCAGACAGGATGAACTCTGGGGGAAAATATATATCAAGAAAAGACCTCAGGACTGGGATCCGGAAATGGCGGATGAATACGACAGGGAAGCTGATATCTACGAGAGTGAGAATCTCCAGGACGAGGAAGACTTCTCGATTCTTACAGGGGATGCGGGAAAGAACCTCGACCAGATGATTGAGGAGAAGAAGAATAAGAGAGAAGAGAGCGGAGAGAAAAAATCTGATGACAGCGACGAATATACAGGAAATGAGGACGATGTAGCTCTGGAGGATGACGATGAGTGGTGATAAACTAAGTGAAGAAGCCAAGCTTGTAGAAGTTATTCTCTTTATCGAGAATACACCTCTTACAAAAGATAGAATATCTGAACTCAGCGGCGTCGATAAAGGCGATATAATCGATGCTTTGAGGGAGCTGGAGGAGAACTACAAGGAAAGAAACTCAGGCATGCTGCTTCTGGAGGAGGAAGGACTGTATTCCTTTCAGCCAGTGCCGGAGCTATATCCCCGCCTCAGGCAGAGCTACGGCCGTAAAGTCGATAAAAGACTCAGTCGTGCAGCTCTCGAGACCTTATCTATCGTGGCATATTCCCAGCCTGTCACAAGAGCTGAAATCGATAAGATAAGGGGTATACAGTCAGACAGCATCGTCAGGCTTTTGAGAGAGCGCGATTACATCAAGGTAAACGGTAGAGCCGATAAACCGGGGCACCCCTGCTTATATTGCACAACACGTAAATTTTTATACGAATTTAAACTCAAGTCCATTGCAGAGCTTCCCAAGCTCAGCGAGAAGGACAGATTGAAATTCATGAAGGAACCGGAAGGAGATTTATTCAATGAGTGATAAAGATAATACATTATTCCCGATGAGGCTTCAGGCCTATATGTCAAAGTGCGGAGTTGCCTCACGCCGTGCGAGTGAAGATTTGATCTCTCAGGGCAGAGTTATGGTCAACAATAAGACTGTCAGGGAAATGGGCGTCAAAGTGAGAAGGGAAGATATTGTCCAGGTTGACGGTGAGACTATCGAGCTAGCTGAAGAAAAGTACTACATAGTATTGAATAAGCCGAAAGGTTTTGTCTGTACCAACTATGACCCGAATGAGGATAGGTACGCGCGTGACCTTATTGGGATAAGAGACAACAATCTCCTATTTAATGTCGGGCGTCTCGATAAGGAGTCATCCGGACTCCTGATTTTCACAAACGACGGGGATTTTGCAAACAGGATGATGCATCCTAGATACGAGGTTGAGAAGGAATATATTGTAAAGCTCAACAGGAATGTCGAGTTCGAGGACCTCAATAAAGCCCTCGACGGGATTTATATCGACCTTCCTACTCCCTACCGTATAAAGCGCTATGATTTAATTCCCCGTACAAAGGATTATATAAAGGTTACCTTGACGGAAGGAAAGAACAGGGAAATCAGAAAAATCTTCAGCTACCTCAACTACGATGTCAAAAGCCTTACAAGAATCAGAATAGGATGCGTAGAGCTGGGCTCTCTGGAGAGCGGACAATGGCGGAACCTGACAAAGGATGAAATAGAGGGCTTACTCAGCGGTAACAACAACTCAAGACGGATAAGTCCTAAGAAGGTGAGAACAGTTTCTATTAAAAATAAAGGGGGAAAGAGGTAATGGTAATTGCAATCGACGGCCCTGCAGGAAGCGGGAAGAGCACAATAGCAAAGAGAATAGCTTCAACTCTGGGCTGGTATTTTCTCAATACCGGATCCTTTTATAGAGCATATACATTGAAGATGATTAATGAACATCTTGATCCCCTCGACAGGGATAAAGTACTGGAAACGGCAGAAAAAACTCTAATTACTGTTGAAAACGGTGATATATACCTCGATGGAGTTGATGTCGAGAGAGAGTTGCATACGCATTTAGTCGATAAATATTGTTCTTCTGTTTCTTCTGACCCTAGGCTCAGGGAAATTGTAACAGAACGCGTGAGAGAGATAGCAAAGGGAATGAATATAGTAACAGAGGGGCGGGATACCACTACTGTTATTTTCCCCGAAGCAGAATACAAATTCTATTTCGACGCCGATCCACTAGAGAGGGCAAAGCGTAGAGTAAAGGAGCAGAGCGGCGTAACACTCCTAGAAGTGCTTGCATCTATAAACGAACGCGATAAAAAAGATAAAGAAAAAGAAGTAGGGGCATTGAAAAAAGCAAAAAATGCAATTTATATAGATACGACCAACTTGACTATAGATGACGTTTGTGAGAAAGTTTATAGTGCTATGCAAAAGCATTAAGCGTGGTAATTTAGTTGTAGGAGAAAGTGGCATGGAAAAGGAATCAGTGATGCAGTCGATTTTAGAACAGCATCTTATGTCAATTCCAGAATTAGAAGTCGGTCAGATCGTAACCGGTACTGTTGTACAGACAAATGACGAGACTGTCCTGGTTGACATCGGGTATAAGTCAGAGGGACAAGTTCCAGTTGATGAGTTTATCGAACTCCCGAAAATTGGAGATAAGGTTGCCTTGACAATTCTTAAGCTCGATAACGGCAGGGGACAGGTTGTTGTCTCCAAGAAGAGAGCAGAGGCAAAAGAGAAGACAGAAGCGCTGAAAAAGGCAAGTGAAGAAAAGACACCTGTATTGGGTAAGTTCATCAAGACAATCAAAGGTGGATACGAAGTTGACCTCGGCGCTGACTATAAGGGATTCTGCCCGCTGTCAAAGGCAGATGTCGTAAGAGTTGAAAATCCTGAAGAGTTAATTGGAAAGACAGACTTCTTCATTATCGACAAGTTCCACACAGGAACAAAGCTCAAGAGCGTTGTTTCCAGACGTGAGTATCTGGAGAAGAAGATTCAGGAAAACAGACAGCAGTTCTTTGAGACAGCACACGTTGGTGATGTTGTTCAGGGTGTTGTAAAATCATTTACATCATTCGGTGCATTCATTGACCTGGGTGGCTTCGACGGCCTGTTACATATCAACGATATGTCCTGGGGACACGTTGCTAGACCTAAGGATTTTGTCAAGAAGGGGCAGATTGTTCAGCTCAAGCTTATCAACATCGATCCTGTTACACAGAAGATTAACCTTTCCCTCAAGGCAATGGAGCCAGATCCATGGTCAACATTCGACCAGAAGTATCAGATTGGTGATGTAGTTAAAAAGCCTGTTACAAAGATTGCAAACTTCGGTATTTTCATTGAAATCGAACCCGGCATCGAAGGCTTGGCTCACATTTCCGAACTCAGCTGGACAAAGAAGATTACAAACCCCAAGGATTTTGCTCAAATCGGAGATGTAGTTGAAGCAAAGATTCTCGGTTGGGACCTCGACCACAAGAGAGTATCTCTGGGACTAAAGCAGCTTGAAGAGAATCCATGGGATACAATCGAAGAGAGATTCCCAGTCGGTAAGACAGTCAAGGCACCGGTTGTCAAGGTTACAAACAGTGGTGCATTCATCAACCTTGAAGATGGTATTGACGGATTTTTACATATTGATGATGTTTCTTGGACAAAGAAAATCAAGAGCATGGATCAATTCTGTAAGGAAGGCGATGTAATTGAAGTATGTGTATCAAAGGTTGAACCGGAGAACAAGAGAATAAAGCTTTCTGTAAAGCAGCTCAGCGGTAACCCGTGGTCTACACTCAGCAGAGAGTATCCAAAGTTCTCAACTATCACAGGAACAATCTCATCTGTCACAGATTTCGGTGTATTTGTAAAGGTTCTTGGTGATATCGAAGGACTTATTGCAAAGTATCAGCTTGTCGGTCCTGATGAAGAGTATAAGGATTCTGTTCTCGAGAGCTATAAAGATAAGATTGGTGAGCCTATCACTGCAATGATTATCGACATCAACCCGAAGGCTGAAAAGCTCAGTCTCTCCCTTAAGGAGATGATTAAGCGCAGCCAGGAGTCTGAAATGGCTAAGTACATGGCAGATACAAAGGAAGATGACGACACTTATAATCCGTTTGCAGAGATTTTGAAGAAGAATTAATCATCTTTTAATTTGAGAGAGGGCGGAGTGGAATTACTCCGCTTTCTCAAAGGACTTAATAATGGCTAAGAAAAAAGAAAAGCTCTCGACCAGCGAAGTTCTTGTCAACAAGACCGAAGGTTGGATTGCAACTCATAAAAATGTAATCGTCGCTTCTTGTGTTGTTGCTCTTGCAGCAATTCTAATTGCTGTAGTTATCACCCTTGTCACAAGTAAAGGTTCTAATAAGGTCGACACAGCGCTCGCTACTCTTTCATCCGATTATGAAGCTTTTGTTGTGATGGATGCCGATGATGAGAATTATGAGTCTTCACTTTCTTCAATTAAAGAAGAGGCAGAGGCTCTCGTAGCTAAGCCCGGAGTCAAGAGTTATGCAGGAGCTAAAGCAGCGCTTATTCTTGCTGACATTGCTTATAACGATTCTGACTATGAAGAAGCTGTTGAGCTTTACAAGAGCGTATATGAAGCACAGAAGAATACTTATCTGGGTCAGGTTGCTCTCATGAGTGAAGCAGCAGCCTCAGAGATGAGTGGCGACAAGAGTGGGGCACTCAGCCTCTACAACCAGGTTTTCGATGTATACGGT
>CAVFNE010000061.1:9080-11373 GCA_963623755.1 Muribaculaceae bacterium
GGGTATCTCAACTTAAGACAAGTAATTAATTTCTAGTTTTGAGATAGAAAGTGAGGACAGAGTTTAGATGAAGAGAGTATTGTTTTATTTCATCTTTTTCTCTGTCCTTATTTTATTGCTAACTACATGCGGAATAGCAAATGTTTATGTTCCGACCTACGGAACATCATCCTCGTCAGACATTGCAGTAACACGTAACAGCGACACCGGTGCCTTTACGGTAACGTTGAGTCAGACGATTATTAATGAGCTCAGCACCAATAAGCCGACACTCCATTTCTTCTATACAATATCTTCCTCGAGCCAGAGCTCAGCTTACTCATCGCTCATAAGTGCTTTCAACAATACATTTACTCAAGAAACAAGTGGAAACTTTATCAATTCAGATAATCCCATTTTTACAAATGAATATGGAAGCAATGACAGCAAAAGAGAATACGGCCTTTATCAATTGACCAATTCCTCGGGAGAAGCATTCTCCTATGACATGGGACATGATGACCTTAAAAACAGCTTCACCATCACCCTCGATACATCAACAAATAAAATTACTTTAACCGATGAAGGTAATGATTCAATAATAACCCAATACCTTGGAAGGTATAATAATCTTACATTCACAAGATCTTCCGGTACAAATGACATAACTGACTACTTATCGTCCGAGATTTATACTGTAAACGTCTATCTTCTAATATCATGCAGATTTGACAGCTACAGCAACACATACAACACAAAAATAGAAAGAAGTTATCCGGTGCTGTCTTTCACGCTCAGCGATTGATTGTCAATCAAAGGAAATATAAGATCTTTTTGTTTTGAATTTCTTTTCAAGACTGTAGAACGATTTTCCCTGACTCAGTTGTGATATAAAATCAATATGCGTCTCATAAAAGTGCCACAAGACTCTGTTGGGCCTCTCTCCAAGTTCATCCACGGGATAAACGGTATCGAATACCTTTTTAGTTGGAAGAGAGTTGATATTGAGAACCTTTAGATTTGTTATCCTCTCAATAGTTTTACGCCAAGAGTTGAAAAAGCCGGCATTTCTTTCTGTAAGGCTTTCTCCTATTGAGCAATCTACTAGATTATAGAACATCATACTGTTACCTGAGTCAAAGAATGGAGCAAAAGATTTAAACTCAAGCGAGTCCGGATCCCGCATCAAGCCGAAGTTGTTTGAGTGCCTGTCGTAGTTTGATATAAGAAAATCAGAAAGAGCCATGTAGTCAAGGTAATTTATAATATCTTCTTCTTTGAACCCATTATTCTTACACATATCTATAAACACTGTTCTATATGGTTCATATTTTCCGGGATTAACTTTTGTAATAAAATCGAAGGCTGGGATAAATTCAAGGGTAGGGGAGGAAAACGTAGGACATTCACAGCCGATGTATTTACGCCCTTCATAACGATATTGCGCCAATTCATATTGAACATAGCTTCTATTTTGAGAAGCATGAATGAAAGAGGCAAACACTTCATTTCTTGCCTGTATTGCATAACCTTCCTTACTACCTTTAAGTAGGTATCGCTTTCCGCCCTTAATGTACCACCACTTGGGCAGCTCTCCACCAGTTGATGCATCAGGAGAATATCTTACTTTCTCTTTTTTCACAGGATCCGCATGCTCAACAGGAATACCTCCTATTCTCACAGGCTCGAAATAATTATCGTAAAGATTAACGTCACTCCATTGTAGAGCGGGACAAGCTGAATAAGGTTTAACCCAATAACAGTCCGAGAGGCTAAGCGCAAGATTATCTAAAAGCCAATTCCCCGTTGAGTCGATATTCTCTTTTTTCAGCATTTCTCTTATGTCTTTCCTGCTTTTCGGGACTGTTCGATTCTCCCACCACTCAGCCATAATCTTATTCTTCTCTTTTTCCCTGATTACAATATATGGGAGATGATAAGAGTTGAGAATTTCAACGATTTTTGATAGAGAACCATCATCATTAAACAGGAGAACAGCTGTCTCAATATCTTTATGCATCAAAATATATTTCTTCACTATATTCTCCCATTACATTTCAAGTTAATATAATTATAAACGTTTGAATCACTTAAGAGAATAACAAACTTGGAAGGCCGCTATTATAGTTGTTATTTGCATCTATCATTATGCTGTTTTTGTTGCCAAGTAAATATGCGCAAAGTTGCCAAGTGATATGCTTAAAAATTATAAATTTTAACGTGATATTTTGTTCAGCAGAAGTTGAAGTAAGTGAGACATATAGGCTGCTTTTTTTAAGAGGAAACAAATACTTAACAGTATAGGGGTGGCATC
>CAVFNE010000062.1:0-11363 GCA_963623755.1 Muribaculaceae bacterium
CAATCAGGTCAGCTCCAGTAGCTAAAAACCAGCGCTTTTGAGATTCATTCAACATGGGAAGTGTTTTCTTGACCCATTTTTTAGTGACTTCATCTAACATGTAGATATTGTAGTATAAAGCAACTTTCAAATCAACATACTATGCACAAGAAATTTATTAACAGTTCCTATACACCGGTAAACCGAAGTTAAAGAGAGATTTGTTTTGATTATTTGAGCGCTATCATCCGTTACCCCAATGGCCGACACAGTATAGATACCTTCTTGTTTTTTATCGAAATGTTAACAATCAAGATGACTCATTGATGCTTTACTCAAGGCACGAGATAAAAATCTTCTAACAAAATCTCCATAATCTTGTATATACTGTGTGAAACTATATAAAGGAAGTAAGAAAATGAATTTGAATGGGGAGTTACTTGAAAAAGCAAAAGAGGCAAAGAACTCTGAAGATCTTATACTACTTGCAAAGGAAAGCGGCTTTGATTTAACAGAGGAAGAAGCAGATAGATATTTTGCCCGTCTTAATCCCAAATCAGGCGAAATCGGAGACGACGAACTGGGTGATGTATCCGGGGGCGGAAAATGCGGGACAACCTATTACGAAGGGCACCCTGTCGTGACCGCTTTTAACAGCTGTGAATACTATCGCTTTGAATCATATTGGTACTGTGGAAATGATAAAGCCGGAAGTGGACAATGTCGTACCTGCTTATATTGTCATTCTACTGGGTGGATAAGTTATTGTAATTGTGATAAACGTTACGATAACTAACAAGGCCGTATTATGTAAAATCGTGCCGGGTGGATCAGAACCCGGTTCAGTGTTTGTAGCCATGCCTGGAATTTTTAAGGTTCAGCATGGTTTTTTCTTTCGCCTTATGGCGTAAGGTCACTACGAATTTCTCGTAAGATTTTGCCTTGACATATTTACAGTTCTCAGGCTCTGAAATTTAACTTTCTGTAAGTTGTTGACAAATATTAAATTGAATGTTTAGAATTCCCATATACATAGAGGAGTCGTTAAACTCTTCAATCAATATATTTTTCAAGTAATTAATAATTTTCAAACTTAATATACTAAGAGGTATGAATGTCCTCAGAGATTAATGAAGAAGTAAAGGCAGAAGAAATGCCGAATACAGAAGAGAAGAAGAAAGTAACAGTCAAGGTCCCTCTCAAGCGGAAGATATCGGTAAAAAGAAAGGTTAACGCATCTGTGATAGAAGAGACGAAAGAAGCTGAAAAACCTGAAAAACCTGAAGAAGTGAAGAAGAAACCGCATACAACACGCAGGCCTTCACATAAAAAGAAAGTAGAAGTCGAAAACAGCGCGGAAAATCCTGAGCTTCCATTATTTGAAGATATCGAGCCTGTCCAGACTCCTAATACCCCCTCCGTCGATGAAAAGCCTCAGGAGGATACCTCTCCCGATCCGGTTGAGGTAAAGGCAGAGGAAGAAGCAATTGCGGCTCTGCCTCTTGAAGAGAGTGAAAGAGGAGAAGAGGAAACTGCCGGGACTGAAGAGGGTAAGGAAGCAACAGCAGAAACCGACGAGGAGAAGGAAGAAGGCGACGAGAGAAGAGACGGTGGCCGCAATAGATTCTCCAAGAGGGATAAATACAAGAACAAAAAGGATAGAAAGAAGGAGGAGGATATTCCTCCGGAAATCAACCTTGATGAGCACCCCGATGCTCCACAGCTCTTTATATCTGTACTCACTGCACTTCCTTTAGATGCAATCAGAAACAGGGCAAAGGAAGCAGGGATGACGGAGGATGCGATCCTTGACTACCGCAAGCAGGAACTTATTACAAGAATACTTCGTCAGCATTCTGCATCCGGCGGGGCGATTATGGTCGAAGGTGTTCTTGAAACACTCAATGATGGTAACTACGGGTATATTAGATATTCGGTGAATAACTATCTTCCAGGGCCTGATGATGTATATGTGCCGTCTGCTGTCATAAAGGGAGTGGGATTGAAAACCGGAGACACAGTTCTCGCCCAGATCCGTGCGCCCCGTGATAACGAGAAGTATTCATCTGTTGTGAGGGTTATGCGTGTCAACGGCATTGAGCCGAGGATGGCGAAGATAAGAGCTCCGTTTGATTCTCTTACGCCTCTTTTCCCAGATGAATGCCTAAACCTCGAAATTGTAGAAGAGGGTAAGAAGAGTGACTTATCTACACGTGTTGTTGACCTTTTCTGTCCAATCGGAAAGGGACAGCGCTCATTAATTGTAGCGCCTCCCCGTACAGGTAAGACTGTTTTAATGCAGAAGATTGCCAATGCAATTACCCGCAATCATCCTGAAGTAATACTCATGATTCTTCTTGTCGATGAGAGACCGGAAGAAGTTACGGACATGAAGAGGAATGTAAATGCAGAGGTAGTCGCATCAACATTCGATGAACAGGCAACCCACCATGTACAGGTAGCAGAGATGGTTATCGAGAAGGCAAAGAGGCTTGTCGAGTATAAGAAGGACGTAGTAATTCTTCTTGACTCGATTACACGTCTTGCACGTGCATATAACCAAACTGTTCCGGCAAGCGGAAAGATTCTCTCCGGAGGTGTTGATTCGAACGCGCTTCATAAGCCCAAGAGATTTTTCGGGGCTGCAAGAAATATAGAGGACGGAGGAAGCCTGACAATTATTTCGACAGCGTTGATTGAGACGGGAAGCAGAATGGATGAAGTTATATTCGAAGAGTTCAAGGGAACAGGAAACAACGAAATCGTGCTCGATAGAAAGATGGCCGATAACCGTAAGTTCCCGGCAATCAACATCAAGAAGAGTGGCACAAGAAGAGACGATCTTTTACTTGACGAAGTGACACTTGCGCGCGTATTTTTACTCCGTTCGTCCTTCGGAAACCTTGATGATATAGACATGTCTGTCGATATCATTGACAAAATGGCCAAAACGAACAACAATAAGGAGTTCCTGAACACGATGAATACACCGTCCAGGATGTAAGAGAAATTCCTTGTCTGTGAAAGCAGACAATTTGAATAAGGAGAAAATAAAATGAAAAAGGGAATCCACCCGAACTACGAGCTTAAGGAAATCCGCTGCTCATGCGGTAACGTAATCAAGACAAAGACAACAGCAAAGAACCTGACAGTTGAAATCTGCTCGGCATGCCACCCGTTCTTCACAGGCACACAGAAGCTTGTCGACACAACAGGAAGAGTCGAGAGATTCAACAAGAGATACGGAAGAACTTCAAACTGAGTTTTTCATTTTTCTTTCGAGCCGCAGTTGATTCTGCGGTTTTTTTACGCCCTTTTTCTCGTGTAAGAAATAATTTGCGTTTTTCCGTCTCCGGATAGATAATTATCGAAAGGAGAGGTTAGTTTTGATAGAGCCGTGTATGGCCCACAAGCGGGAATTTAATGAGTTACCCCAGAGCGTGGTAGCTGTTCCGCAGCCGACAACGATAATAGGTGCATTTTCAGAGACAGTGAAAGGATGGAGTCTTTTATGTAATACTCCTGACGGTATTGTTATAAGCTTGTCGAAGCGGGACGATAACGTTGTCAGGGTCGTAAGTGCAGAGAAACAGGACAGGAAAAGATTTACCCTCTCCAGTATCAAATACCGCGCGGAGGACAGATGGGCTGGTGCTGTGAAGGCAGTGTTTTGGGAATTAGAGAAGCTCAAAATAAAGACAACAGGCTTCAATATCCTCATTTCGGGTAATGGTTCCTCTTCCTTTTCTTTTTCTCTTCTTTCTCAGATATATGTGGGGCTTTCGATTGCCTTAAGCCGGCTGTTGAACCTCAATTATGACAGTGATGATATCTTCTATCTCGCCCTGCGTTCATCATCTTTCATGCCACAATCGGTACGCTATAGGGACCTGTGGATTTTGGTATACGGTGAGGAAAAGAAGATATATCTATATGATGGAAAGGAGAGGACGTTCAATGGTGTTGATGTTGATTTCTCCCCGTATAAGGCATATCTGTTGAATACAGGACTGCCGTCTTCAGTGCTTGCTCCCGAGTGGGATGAGTTCAGGGCTGCCATTCCCGCGTTGGTTGATAAGTACACAAAAAAGTTCGGCCGTGTGAAAGACTTCAGAGCTCTTACGGAGAGGGAGATACGCTTTAATACAGTATCTTTTCCTGACAGGGAAAGAAGAGCTCTTCTCTTTTTGAACTGTGCATCAAGTAATGCAAAGAACGCTTTTCTGGAGCTCTCGAGAAAGGATTATCCTGCATTTGGAAAGCTTCTCTCCTCATCGCAGTCTTCTCTGATGACTAATGCTGAGCTTACAAGCCCCGAGCTTGATTGGATTTTCCGCCGCTCGAAGGAAGCGCAGTCTGTACTCGGACTTGGAACTGTGGATGTCTCGGGAGCAGGTTCTTTTCTCATTTTGATTGACGAAAAACACGAAGATGAAAATAATCAAAGAGTCGAGGAGTATGAGAGGATTTTCGGTTTTCATACGAAAAGCGGGGCTTTCTCCCCCTGTCATGCTGCCGGGATTGTTGAGTTTGAGTAATGCGTATTTTTTTAGTTAATGATGATGGATATCTCTCGGACGGTATATTGACGCTTGAGAAGGTTCTCCTCGATAAGGGCCACGAGGTATGTGTTGCTGCGCCGCATACACAGCAGAGTGCAAAAAGCCATGCAATGACGGTGCACGGCGAGATGATAGTCCACCGTCACGATAAGTACCACTACTCTGTAGAAGGTACTCCCGCCGACTGTGTTATATATACCCTCCGTTCCTCTTTTTCAGATTTCAAACCTGACGTGATTGTTAGCGGTATAAACCACGGCTATAATCTATCCTCCGACACTATCTACTCGGGAACATGTGGTGCGGCAAGGCAGGGGGCAATGTACTCAATTCCATCCATTGCCCTCTCTGCAGAGAAAGATGAGAAGGGGGAGTACGACTTTGTAGCTCCGTCTTTATACCTTGAGAAGAAATTGTCTTCATTTGTCTCTCTTCTTAAAGGTTCAGACTCTTTCTTGAACCTTAATTTTCCTCCACATTGGAATGGGGAAGTGAAAAAGGCTGGGCTGGGCAGGATTGCCTACTATGATAATTACCACCTCTGTGATGACGGGGAGAAGATATCACTCAAGTTTGAAAGTATGACATCTTCTTTCTCACTCAGAAAAGAGAGTGAATATGATGCAGACAAAACCCTCGCCGAAAGGCAATATGCCTCTGCCACAATAATTAAAATCGAGCCTGAATACGACAGAGAGCTCATGGCTCTTCTTTCTTTATAGTTCTCCTATTCTATAGGAATCTGATTTTCTGTATAATCTAATCCGCCCGTCGGGAGTTCAACCTTGACGAGGGAGACTCTAATAATTAATTTAAGAGCAGAAGGAATACATATATGGGTAGAATTGTCTATCTTGACAACAATGCTACAACTAGAATGGCCGATGAAGTAAAGGCCATAATGGAGGAGAACAGCGACCTATATGGCAATGCATCGAGCATGCACAGCCTGGGGCGTTCCTCCAAAAGTGCCATCGACTGGGCAAGAAGCGAAGTTGCAGCATTAATAAATTCGGATCCCGGAGAGGTTTATTTCAACTCCGGTGCCTCAGAGAGTAACAACACGGTCTTCAACATTATGAGAGACTTGATTGACGAAGGAAGCAGCAAAAACAGAATTCTCCTCTCCACAGTGGAGCACCCCGCTTCAATCGAGACAGCAAAGTACCTCATAAAGAAGGGGTATAAGGTTGAGTTTGTCCCGGTCAATCACATCGGGGAACTTGATTTAAACGAACTCGAGAAAATGATGGGCGACGATGTTATCCTCCTTTCCGTTATGACCGGTAACAATGAAAGTGGTGTCATCCAGCCGGTTAAAAAGGCTGCGGAATGCGCACATGCTCACGGCGCTTATTTCCACACCGATGCGACACAGGCTATAGGAAAGATTAAGGTTGATGTAAGAGAAATCGGAGCCGACTATCTTTCGCTTTCAGGCCATAAGTTCTACGGGCCGAAGGGAATCGGTGTTCTTTATGCCCGTCACGGCGCACCCTTTACTCCGTTTGTCCACGGCGGTCACCAGGAAAATGGCTTGAGGGCCGGTACTTACAATAACCAATCTATCATAGGGCTGGGGAAGGCTGCTGAGCTTGCAAGAGTAAATCTCAAAGAAGAGCATGATAGACTCTGGCAGCTGAGGGAAATGCTGAGAAAGGGAATAGAGGAAAAGATACCGAATGTTGTTGTGAATGGAACAAATGACGAGGATAAGTGTCTTCCCGGAACGCTCAATGTTTCATTCCCGTCAGCTGAGGGAGAATCTATTCTTCTTTATCTTGATCTGGAAGGTATTGAAGTATCAACAGGATCTGCATGTGCCTCGGGCTCTCTTGAACCGAGTTATGTACTTCTTGCAGCAGGATTGGATGTTGAGCTGGCGCATGGGTCGATACGTTTCTCATTCGGGCGTTATAACACAAAGGATGATGTTGAATACACACTCTCCGTTCTCCCCGGAATAATCGAGAAAATCAGAAAAATGAGTACAAGGAAGTAGAATATGGCAAATAGTTTCATGTCACAGTGGGTATATACAGATATAGTAAAAGACCATTTCATGAATCCGAGAAACCTCTGGAGAGAGGATGAGGATTTTTCTCCCGATGGAGTGGGGAAAGTGGGGTCTCTTGCATGTGGCGACCAGATGAGGGTCGGTATTAAGGTCAAAGATGATAAGATAAGCGCTCTCAGGTGGCTTACCTACGGCTGTGCAAGTGCCATTGCTTCGACATCGATGATGAGCGAGATGGCAATCGGCATGACACTGGGGGAGGCTTATAAACTTACTCCTCAGGCTATTATGGATAAACTGGGAGGACTTCCGGAGCACAAGTTCCATTGCTCCGTTCTCGGCGATAAGGCTCTCAGGGGTGCCATCGACAACTACCTCGAGACACACAATCTTCCAAACCCATATAAGGCAAAGGCACAGACAATCATCTGTGAATGTAAAGGTGTAACAGACCAGATGATAGAAGACCTTGTTAAGGAGAATAAGGTCAAAAACCTCGAGGACTTACAGCGCCTTACCGGAGCCGGAACAGGATGCGGTAAATGTATACCCAAGCTCAAAGAGCAGATTGAGGAAGCTATGCACATATTGGGGAAAACCAATTGAGAAGCTGTTACTATAAAGATGCAATAAAAGATGCCCTTTTCCCAAAGAAGAAGGGCGTCATTGCAAAGAGCAATAAGTATATAAAAGCAGTTATGCCGAAAGAGATGACGAAGAAGGAGATAAAAGCCCTCAGGGAAGACCTCTCCCTCTCCCTCTCGGTATTTGCTTCGGTTTTCAATGTCTCGAGTAAGACAGTAGAGGCATGGGAGAGTGGAACGAATGTACCATCGGGAGCTGCGTTGCGCTTGATGAGGATGATAGAGAAAAACCCCGATATTCTCTTCGAAACCGGGGTTTTAGAGGACAAGACAGCCCTAAGATAGTATATATGCCGAGCCTCCGATGAACTCTCTCAGTACTGACTCCGGAGGCACAAGTTCTGGGGAAATCGGGTTGACGAGCTCTAAAAATGCCATCAGACGGCGCGATGTTGTGTACGCCGATCCCTCTTCAAGTATTACAGAGCGCAGAAGGGGCATTGCATATGAATAGAGTACCCCAAGTTCATACTCAAGTGCGCTGTTAATCATCATGTCCGCATTATTCTGATAGGGGAAGAGGGAACTCTTTTCCTCCTCTTCAACTTCATCCCAGTGATTGATTACATCTGCCGGCTTGACGTTTTTCGTGCGGCATTCCTTGACAAGGCTTCTGAGCATTCTGTTATCCCTTGTCGATATACTCGAGTAGGTGTCGAGATTGAGCTGTGTCAATGCAGAGACGAATATACGGTATATAATCTTTTCGTCTAACCCCGGAATTAAATCCTCGTCCAGTTTCTGTACACCCTCGATTACGATTATGGTATTCTCCTCCATCTTCGCTTTCTGTGTTCTGAAGAGCCTCTGTCTGCTGATTTCGGATAATCCGAGATCTACTTCCTCTCCATCCAGAAGTGCCTTCACATCTTTTCTGATAGCGGCAACGTCGACATAGTGCTTTCCGTTATCGTTTGTCTTTTTGTAGTCATCGAGACTCAACATAATCGGGTCATAGCCCTGGATTTTCAATTCTGCACATAACTTGAGGCCGCATGTCATCTTTCCCGAGCATTTAGGGCCGGAAATAAAGACAAGACGCACATCGTCCCCCTTCTTTTTAATATTCTCCGCCGCATAGTAGAAGGACCTTCTTTGGAGTGTTTCCGAAAGTACGATGACTTCTCTTATCTTTCCCGTCGCCTCTTTGAGGTTCAACGACCCCAGACTGTCGACATCAAGTATTCTTGCCTTGGCTCTTGTCTCTTCATAGACCTTGAAGAGAAGAGGGTTGTCCTTGAACTCCATCATCCGGCTCATATTTCTCGACTGCGGGTACCTCAGGAGCATTCCTTCTCCGTACTCCATCAAATCCCAGACGGAGAGAAGAGAGAGGGAAGGAATCAAAGGCTCGTAGTTTACACTCCTGCATTCTCCGAGCCTGTTGAAAGAGTAGGCACCGTCATTACGGGAATAAAGAAGCTTTTCAGTCTCTATAAGTCCTTTCTCTTTGACATACTTCAAAGCTTCTGGCGAACTCAATGCCTCGATATCTAATTCGATGTCGTCCTGGATTGCTTCATTCATCACGCTCTTTATGCGTTCTATATCTGCCTTCTGTTTATCGCGGAAGTAGAAGTAGTAGCCGTCTCCGAGAGAGTGACCGGAAATTAATGTTCGCCCCGGATAAACAACAGATGCTGCATAGCATAGTAAAAAGCATAAGGTGCGCCTGTAGACTGTGCGCCCCTGCTTGCTGTTGAGATATACAAGGTCGATTACCGCATTCTCCTCAATCTCCGACTGAAGGGACTTGAGCACCCCGTTCACGACTGCTGCCACAGGTGGGTTGTTGAAGTATTTCGTCTTCTTCTGTCTTCCCAGAAGATAAACAATCTTCATGGATGATTTCTCCATGAAGGTATCTGTCTTTACACCGTTAAATAGAACTGTATTCTTTTCCATGTAGCCAGTATAAGGCGAAAGAAGAGGAAACGACACTCTATTTTATACGAAAACACTCCCGCTTTTTTTCTCAACACTTACTTTCCGTTTTGAATGAATTGGGCTACTTTCAAAGCAATACCGAAAGCATTAAGCTGTTCTTTTTTCTCCTCATCAGTACCGAGATTTACGTTTTTCCATAATTCGGCATTAAGGAGATCGCTGACAAAAAAGAAGATGTAGAGATTGATGAGTTTGTAAGTACAGACAGCTTGGAGGGCTGAGCTTTCCATCTCCACAGATATACATCCATCCGCTTTTCTCCTTATAACATTTTCGATAGTTTCCCTATAAAGCGCATCTGTCGTCCAACTTCTTCCTGCGACATATGGAATACCTAGAGATGCAAAGAGAGAGATGAGCTTGGCGGAGTTTGTAATCTTTATATAATCACCGGCAGGTACATAATGATAGGAAAAACCTTCGTCCCGGTAGCTTTCAGTTGGCACAATTATCTTACAAGCTTGGAAGTGCGTATTCAGTTGCCACATAACCTTTTTTTAGATTTCCTTTTAACCATAACAATTAGATACAAAAACTCAAAGACAGGGGCAAAGAAATATCCCTATAAAAAGGGATAGGGATAGTGAGCAACTATTAGACTTTTTTAGTCAGCATTAACAATCCATTTCGGCAGTTTACTCAACTTGAGGTAAAACAACCGATTCACTTATCAGGTTCTTCGATAAGTATGGTGAGAGAAAGATTGTCTTATATCACAATAAAGTTAATTCTTGAGAGAGGTGACCGGCATTACGATAACGCCATCCTTTCGTTTATATGCATATGAGCCGACTCCTACTATGACCATTTTAAAGGAAGGCGCGGCCATAGATTCGAAGTCTATCTTTGCTTCAAGCTTATTCAACGAGTTTGCTCCTTTCTCTATGTTTGTCTCTCCTCCGAGCTTGATTTCAACTAATCCGTATTTTCCGTTTCTGAGATGTATTATTGCATCACACTCAAGATTGTCTTTGTCAAGATAATGATAAACGTCGCCATCTATGCTTTCTGCATAGACACGTAAGTCCCTCATTACCATATTCTCGAATAGAAATCCAAATGTCCTTAGATCATTTATCAAATCATTCGGGCCTACACGTAGCGCTGCCGCGGCGATTGACGGGTCGACGAAATATCTTGTGGGGGTACTTCGGATTATTGTCCTACTCCTCAGCTGTGCTGACCAACTTTCGGCATCTTCGATGATATAACTGTCTTTGAGAGCGTCTATGTATTTATGAAGAGTATTGATTCCGAATTGTGTGTTTTCTCCTTTTCCGATGATATCCCTTCTTATTTCTTCCACATTTATCTGGGTACCGATGTTCCTTGAATATGACTTCAGCAGCTTTGAAGCCCTTGTTTTGTTGATTTTCCTGCCTATTGATTTTTCAAGGTCTGCATCAATGAGCCCTTCAACATATTCATAGGAGATTTTCAATGCGTTTGCTTCATTCTTATCCAACACCTGTGGCCATCCGCCCCTGCATACAAGATATGCAATTCTATCTATGTCAGTATCGGCCTTCACAAATAAATCAACGTCTGATTCAAATAGATAGGAGAGGGGAACTTCTCCTGATGAATCACCTGATTCATAGAGTGACATCGGCCTCATCGTCATTCTTGATATCCTCCCAATCCCCGAGTGCGATATTTTTGTCTTATCTATCGGTGTTGCCGAGCCTGTGAGAATAAACTGCCCGGGTTCTCCCCTTTTATCAACTTCGAATCTAACAGCATCCCACAGCTGTGGGGCACGCTGCCATTCATCGATTAATAGAGGTGTTTTACCTTTCAGCAATTCTGAGGGTTTGATCTCTGCAAGAGAAAGGTAATTTTTCTCTGGATCATTCATCATAACTGTTGTCTTTGCTTTCTGTTCTGCACTGGTTGTCTTGCCACACCACTTCGTTCCTTCAATCAGCACTGCACCCATCAGGTTGAGCTTGTCTTCTAGTATTTCGTCACAAACACGCTTTCTGTATTTCATATAAGAAATTATTACACTGACGATTATGATAAGTCAAGAAAAACAGTGAGAATTGTCGAAGAAAAACAGTGAGAGTTGTCAAAGAAAAACGGTGAGAGTTGTCGAGGCCTGCGCACCGGATGCCCTGCACCGGGACGAATTATGGATAACATCTTCGTACATAGGAACACGCTGGGCAACGTATTGTAATTTCAAGACATTAGTTTATACGGGGATGAGCT
>CAVFNE010000063.1:0-11320 GCA_963623755.1 Muribaculaceae bacterium
GGGTAACCCGCCTTCAGAATTCAAAGTTAATAGAAAAAGTTAAAGGGAACTACAGATAAATGACCTACAAACATTCGGCCTATTTTTTGAAACAATGTGCATCAGGGACCTCAGGGTGTATGCCGAAAGTCTTGGCGGTTCTGTTTATCATTACCGAGACAACACAAACCTCGAATGTGATGCGGTAATACACCTCAGAAACAGCTCTTACGGGCTTATTGAGATTAAGGTGGGAGGAGATGATTTAATAAACGTCGGGGCTGTAAATCTATTGAAATTAAAAGATAGACTCGATACAACAAAGATGAAGGAGCCATCATTTCTAATGGTATTGACGGCAGTAGGAAACTATGCCTACAGGCGTCCCGACGATGTATTGGTTGTTCCTATAGGGTGTTTAAAGAATTGAAAAAATGTCAGAAAAAATGACAAAAAGATAGGATTTATTTCATGGAAAAATGTCAAAAAAGGGCTATAATATCCTTAGAAATTTGACATATGGAGTTTTTCTGTGCTGAAACGTAAGGTAGAGAAGGATATTTTAAAGTGGATAGAGTCAGGTGATAAGGCCCTTTTAATCTCCGGAGTCCGACAGGCTGGGAAGACATTCGTAATCAGAAAGTGCCTTGAGGAGACACAATCGGATTTCATCGAGTTCAATCTGATAGAAATGCCTCAGGCTACAGAAATCATAAACACTGCGTCAGATACTTCCGATTTAGTCATGAAGCTCGGCCTGTTATCAGGAAGGGAGGTAACACCGGGTAAGACTATTTTCTTCTTTGATGAAATTCAGCGCTGCAAAGAGATTGTCACAAGAATTAAATTTCTTGTCGATGATAGGCGCTTCAGATATATTCTCTCCGGCTCACTTCTAGGTGTGGAGCTTGTCAATCTGAGATCGGCTCCTGTGGGCTATCTTGAAGAGCGCGAAATGTATCCACTTGACTTTGAGGAGTTTCTGCAGGTCTTTTCCGTCAGCCAATCCATCCAGGATAGTCTACGTCGTTCGTATCTCGAGAAAATTCCTGTCGATGAAGACATACATAAGAGGATGATTCAGATTTTCAATCTTTATCTTATTATCGGTGGTATGCCTGCTGCTGTTGAGGAGTACTCTAGAAACGCCGATATAGACTCTGTTATGAGGATTCATAATGCTCTTGTCGACAGATACAAAGAAGACTTCACTCAATATGAAACGGAGGATAGAAAGCTCATCATAAGCCAGATATACAATCTTATTCCTTCCGAGCTCAATGAGAAGAACAAGAGATTCAACATTTCAGATATTAAGAAGAATCTCCGTTATGAAAGGATTGAAAACAGCTTCGTCTGGCTCTGGAAAGCCGGTGTGGCGTTAGGGGTATTCAATATAACAACGCCTCTAATTCCACTCCTCCTCAATGAGAAAAGCACGCTTTTCAAATTGTTTCTCTCCGATGTGGGGCTTCTTACTTCAATATACGGCAGGAGAACGAAGCTGGCTGTGCTGATGAACGATGAGGGTGTTAACAAGGGTGCAATATATGAGAATGTAGTGGCCCAGGAACTCAATAGCCATGGCTATCCCCTTTATTATTACAACAGCAAAAAGAATGGGGAGTTGGATTTTGTAATCGAGCATAACGGGAAGGTTCTTCCAATTGAGGTGAAAAGCGGAAAGGATTACGAGAAACACTCTGCATTGGACAATGTTCTGAATATTGAGGAGTATGGAATAGAGGAAGCATATGTCCTTAGTGGATCAAATTTGAAAAAGAGAGGAAAGATTATCTACCTTCCCATATACATGATTATGTTCATAGAGGAGGAGAGAAAAGACTTTCCCGATATATCCCCAGATAGGTACAGTTTCTCGTAGCTCTATGCAGTCTTCTTGTCAAAGAGGGAATTTCCCTTCTTCAGGAGAATCGGGAGTGCCAGTCCCAGGGCACGGAAGGTGTTGTCCAGAGCCATACACAGCCAAACATCCATTAATGTTGCATTGAAGAATTTAACGAGTATTGATGAGAAAAGGATTCTTATCCCCCATGCTCCTATTGTCTCTATTATGAATGGAAACTTTGTCTCGCCCAGCCCGTAGTAAATACCTTCACTTACAATCATGAGACCGAAGAGAGGCTCGGTGAATGCGATGAGCTTCAATATTGCCCCTCCTTCATTTATAACGCGCTCGTCGGGCGTGAAGAAGCCCATTACAGAGTCAGCAGAGAAGTAGAGAAGAATGCCGGTTAGGGTCATCATCATGATGGTGAGGAGTACAGACTCTCTCTCGATTACTTTAAACTTCTCCTTATCCTTCTCCCCGACAGATATTCCGATAAGCGTCTGGGTTGCACCCCTGAGCCCGTATCCGGGGACGTAGAATATAGTTTCTGCTGAGAGTGCAATGGAGTGGGATGCAAAGATAACAGTTCCCATCGATGAGACAATGGAGGCAAAAACAATGTGTCCGAGGCAACTTGTTGTGTTTGTTGCAGCTGCGGGAAGGGAGATTTGAATGAACTCTCTTATGAGAGTTTTATCCGCCTTGAAGTACTTCTTCTCAACTGAGATTATTCTATTTCTCCTCCAGACTATAAACATTATAACCGCACCGATGACATAGGAAAGCAAAGTAGCGATTGCAGCGCCTTTAACACCAAGTGCAAAAGTGTAGATAAAGAGGTAGTTGAGAGCAATGTTGATGAGATTAGAGGTGAGGTTAATCACCATCGGTGTTCTGCTGTCCTTGACGGCGCGTAGAGCTGCCGACCCGATATTTATAAAGGCCCTGAATGGGATGGCTATGCTGATTATACCAAAGTAGAGAGACGCGGGGCGCTGTATTTCACTCGAGGCATTCATCCATTTTGGAATGAAAGGGCTGAGAACTACAGCCAAAGTCCCGATAATTACTCCAAGTACAATCGAGATTGAGAAGGCAGATGACGATGCTTTCTTTATCTTTTCATAATCTTTTGCTCCGAGACATGTAGATATTACCGCCACTACCGATATCGAGAAGGAACCGAATAGGGAGTAGATGAGCCAGTTGACTGTGCTTGTGAGGCTTACGGAGGCTGTAGCATCGGCGCCGAGAAATCCTACCATCGCAGTATCTACATACTGGAGGAGGGTTGAGAGGATTTCCTCGATTACTATCGGAAACGCCAGTGTAAGCAGAGAAGTAAGGTTGCTCTTTCTAAGACTCGTCATCAGCTTAAAACCGAGAGGAAGTAATCCTTTATGCTTCCGTCTTCATAGAGAAGTTTATAGAGGTTCATAACGAGTGGAAAATCCTTTTCGAGTTTCTTCTCCCTCACGAATGAGCCGATAAGTTTAATCGTGCGCTTACCCTCTATTACTGTTTGGGCGTTCTTCTCTTCGTTGAATAAGAAACCCTTTCCGAGGAGCATTCCGAATGTCCTGTTTCGCGATAGGTCATTGAGGGCTGTAAGTCCCAGGTCCCCCAGTCCGCAATAGCAGAAGATTGTGTCGGAAGAACATGAATAGAGCTCAAGAAGCGCTCTCATCTCCTTTACAGCCTTCGTGTAGACGAGAAAGTCAACATTAGGAGAGCCGTATTTTCCCGATACCAGCCCGATTGCTATTGCATACATATTCTTCAATATCGAGCAGAGTTCCACACTCCTTGTATCTTCCGTCCAGTCAAGAGTGAAGCCGGTCTGGGGAAGTATTGTGTTCTTGAAGTATATATAGTCCTCCTCTTTTCCTCCGAATGTGAAGGATGTGGGAAAACCGTTCATCGTCTCGATTGCAAATGATGGTCCCTTCATGCTTGCGCGGCGTGAGAAGGGAATATCTTCTGTGATGAATGCACCATCGTCGCTCATTCCCTTTGCAAGGTTCACAATCAAGGGGTTTGAGGATGTATTTTCCTGTATTCTCTTTGAAAAGGGAACAATTACCGCGCTCGGAAGAACAAGCATGATGACATCGGCGTCTTTAAAGACTTTGTCGTCCATCGTTGCACCCAGCCTAGGCGAGAGAAACTTTGTCGGGAAGTACTTTGTATTCTGGTGATTAATATTTATATCCTTCTCGACATCCTCTTCTATCGTATGTATTGTGACTGAGTTGTTTCTGTTCCAGGTAAGGCGTTCTGCAATGGATGTTCCGAAAACACCTCCTCCTGCAACTACTATTTTATTCATTTCTAATTACCTCTTTTTAATGATGTAGAGCCTCGAGGAGTTATCCTTGAGTGTTCTCATACCTTCCTCGAAGCCGTTGCCGCTTGTATTATCTGCAAGCGCTATTCCCGCCCACTTCAGTGCATCTCCCGAGATGTTGTAGCATTCGATTTCCTGCGGTCTCAGAACCGAATCAACCATGTTTTGTATATGGTTACGTGCCATGAATGAATAGTCGTAGTTTTCGTTTGCACATGAAATACGCAGTTTTTCGGCAGTCGTGTTAATTCCTGCCTTCTTCATGTAGTAGAGTACAATGATTGTAGAGCTGTCTCCGTTAGAGATGCTCCACACCGTTTTTTTCTCGTCCTCTTCTTCAAGCGTGAACTTTCCGTATTGCAGTAAAGGTCTGTATGCCTTGTAGAATGCAATCTGCTCCTTGAGTGCGAAAGCCTCAGTCTTCGAGAGTTCACGTGGATTGATTGAATAGCTTAAAGCGCCGAAGAGAGAGTAGTTGAACATGCTCTCCATATCAATAGTGCGGCCGGTGTATCTATCGGGTGATGGGGTGATGATGTTTGTCATTACCGATAACGGATAAATCATGGCTGTATTCTCGATTGCAGGCATTTTTGTAGCAGCATCTGAACTTTCAGATACAGTAATTGATGCGCAGTATGAGAGCATTCCCATATCAAAGCGCATACCGCCACAGGATGTTGCTTCGATGTAGAGATTGGGTTTTGCCTTTGTGATTGTATCGAGAATACGGTAGAGCCCGAGTAGGTATCGGTGCATGAATTCCCCACATGAGAAATCTCCCATGTTTGACCACATGTCTGTCTGGAAGCGTGAAGAGCTCCAGAGGATATAGTCAACGCCTGAAGACTCGATGAACCTCAGAATTGTATCTATCGCCCAGTCCTGTACATCAGAGCGTGATAAGTCAAGCATAAATTGGTTGTTCGCTGAAGAACGCTCAGTGTTATCTTTTCCCACTATCCAGTCTTTGTGCTCTTTATAGAGCATGCTGCGAACGCTGATTCCCTCTATTTCAAACCACAGTCCGAACCGCAAGCCCATGTAGTGTATCTCGTTGGCAAGGTTCTTGATGCCGGATGGAAAGTGCTTTGTGTCGGCATACCAGTCTCCGAGGGAAGATGTGTTGTCCTCCCTTGAGCCGAACCAGCCATCGTCGACGCATATACCTTCCATGCCGAGTTTTACCGCATCTTTGGCCATCTTCAATACTTCAGCTTCATCTGGGTCGTATGATAAAGCGTCCCAAGTGTGAAGCATTATGCTCTTCATTCTGTCCTTCCAGAGCCCTCTTCTTATATGGTTCTCGATGAACTTCTTCATTATGGCCCCGGCTTTCTCCATTCCATTATCTGAATAAGCTAGAATTGCCTCGGGAGACTCGAAGAACTCACCTCCTTTCAACTCCCAGGAGAAAAGATCTGGGTTTATTCCCGTTGTTATGTGTGTAATTCCCTGTGGAGTTTGAGTAACTGTAGTTCTGAATGCACCGGAGTATATGAGCGCCGAGAGATATGTATCCTTTCCGTTTTCGATGATGAGGGTTGAATCGGTTTCGCCACTTTGTATAGTTCTTGACTCTACAACAAGTTCACCCTCGTCCATCCTGTGCTTTCTCATCTTCTTTTCGTATCCCCAGCGCCCGGAGAATGATGTTACATTTACGCCTTCTGCTCTTATATCGAGTGAGGAGGAGAGAAGGGAGAGTAGAGTGACGTGAGAAGAAGAGTTATTATATAAAACACTCCGCCTTGAAATTACATCCGCCTTAAAAAAAGCTGTATAATATGTAACAAGTTTTATCCTTTCGTCCTCTGTCGTGTAGGTTATTGCAAGTGTTTCCGCTTCTTCTTCCGATGCAATAGCCTGTGGCATTTTGGGGCCTTTGAAGCGGACGATACCCTTTGAAATTTGGTAGGAAGAATACTCGAGAGGAAGGCTTCTTTCTTTCCTCTCTCCCCTTGAAAGTGCAACAAGTGGAAGTTTGTAGTCTCCTCTTCCTTCAGTCGAGAACTCCAGAAGTGTGTCGCTCAGCGTAAACTCCGAATACTCACGCTTGGCCAGTGTCGCCATATGCGGGGCTTTGAGATGTTTTTCCCTTATTGCGGAAATGGAGGAGAAAGCCCCCTTGAGCTTTCTGCCGTAGTAGATATGCTCGGCCCATCCTGCATCCTCGACTGAGAAAATATAGCATGTATTTTCCGTCTCTATATTAAAGATACCATTCGAGTGTGTAATCATCGTTCCTCCGAAAACATTAATAATTTAAAGCACTTTCCACCTTTTTTAAAGTAACCTTATCCTCTTTCTGATGTTAATATAATGCTATGGATATAAGAAGACTCTCTCTCTGGGAGGGAAGATACGCAACTTACATGTCTAATGAAACATTCTCCGCGCTCATCGAAGATCAGGGGAATGTCGTTCTCGAGATGAGCTGCCGCAATATCAACGGAGCAAGAACGTCGGCCTTGTGCCTTCCTTACTTCCGCGGTACTGGAAGCGGGGTGCTCAGTGACGAAAACGGACAGTGGTGGAGGATGAGTCAGGGCCTCTATCAGGCAGGTGGCGCTTACTTCAACTTCCCATCCAATAATGACGATATAATCAACACGTCGAATACCTACTGGACACTCAAGCGCTACGGCACGGAGGATGAGTTCGGGGGAGTCTGGAAGTACAGCGAGATGAAGTCGAGGGAAAAGGACAACCACTACAAGGTGGGGCGGGTTGACTTAATTCTGAGCGATATGGACGCTCTCTACACGGCAATCAGCATCACAAATCTCTCTTCGGATGAGACGCTCTCGGGTTCTGTTAAGTGGGTGAGCATGCTCTCCTCTCCATTTATCGCAAGTGGTGCATTTATCAACACCAATTCCCATTTATTCTCCGTCTATCCCCTGACACACAGGGAAAGCGGTGTCAACAGGTTCATCCCATCTGTTGTCTTCGACAGCCTGAAGAATGCTCCTCTTTTAAAGGGTGGAACAGGAGATGCTTCTATCGTTCCTTCCCCAACCGGAACCTATGATTTCATCATGGGCAGAAACAAAGAGGATGAAATGGGCTGGATTAGTGTTATAAACCCCTCCGACCAGATGGCATTCTTTGTTCTTACTCCTAAGAAGGAGGCTGAAAACGAGTACACCTTCCCCTTCTCGACGATAGGGGAGAATTGGTGTGGCCGTATGGACTCGCCGTGGGCACTCTTTGACGGCGCAACTCCTCAGGTGATGGCGCTTTCCGTCGGCTTTGCGTCAGGAGAGAGAGGAAACCATAACTTTACGCTTCTCCCTGGAGAGACAAAGGTGATGTATACGGCAAACATCTACACACTTCTCGAGTCATCACGTATTGCTTCGGCAGGCTTCTATGACAATGAAGTCAAGAGCGACAGCCTCTGCCTCAAGCGCACCCGCTCTCTCAACATAATCAAGGCAGATACTTCATTCAGGGCAATAAGAAAGCTCAGCAAGAAGATATTCCTGAAGAGCTCGTCGACAACTGACGATTAATAGTGAAGGTAGTAATCGAATACCCTGTCATAGACATATGCTGGGTAGTAGTAGAGACGTGGGGTAAACGGCTGCGAGATGACAAAGCCGAGATATGCGTGGGTCGAGAATGACGATGAGTCATCATCGAGGAATGTGTAGGAGAGCTTAGCTCCAGCTGTAAGGCCGACCTGCACTCTCGTATCCTGTTCTGCCTTCGGTGTAAAATTAAACGAGAGTGATGTCCCGAGTCCGATACCGAGAATATCATCGCGCCTGTTACTCAAAAGTGTTGCTTCGAAGCCCGTTATTGAGGCTAGTGTAATCTCCTCCGAAAGGGAGGCTGTGAACGCCGGGCCGAATGTGAATGCTGTAGAGTTTGACCAGAGACTGCTATTTATCGGAAAGGAGGATGTGACGTATGTTCCGGCTCCGATTGAAAATCTATTATTAATCTCCACGCCCAGAAGGTAGGAGCAGTAGAACCCAGGCTCTACTGCCTCTGCCTCACCGTCATAGCCGAATGTGCCGGCAAATGTCATAAACTCTCTCGATGCTGGAAGAGAAAAAAGTGTGAGCAGAAGAAAGACTGTTAAAAGTATATGTTTTTTCATGGAGAAATGATAGTTTTATGTAAATAAATGTGTCAATAAACAATACTATGAGATATAATTAGGCAAAGAAAATCAGGAGGCTGATTATGGCTGAAGAAAAAGACGCAAAAGTTGTAGAAAAAGACGTTAAGGATGTTCATGAACTGAGCTACACAGAAGGTAAGGGCTGGGGCGTGAAGAGACAGGGCAGCACGAAGGTCATCAAGTATTTCAAGACCAAGCTTGAGGCTGTCGAGTATATCGTAAGGGTATCTGAGAATCAGAAGACAAGAGTTGTCATCCACCTCAAGAACGGCAAGTTCCAGAAGTTCGACAACGCTGTAAGGGCTCTCAACTATGCCAAGACAAGCTCGGAAGAGGAGTAAGCTCTCTTTCAATTTTGCTATTGACTAACATTTCCCGTTTAGGTTATTGTAAGTCACATCGGTGTTGTGCCCGAGCGGTCTAAGGGGACGGTCTGCAAAACCGTTTTTCATCGGTTCGAATCCGATCGACACCTATCAAAGGCTCCTTATTTCGGGAGCCTTTTAAATTGCATCCTTGTTTGATAAGAGATGGGGCGTAAGGTATCGCAGGTCCGGTAATGCTTAAGCTCTAAACTCGAAGTATGGTCTATCAGATTAGACAAAAGAAAGACCCGGAATTACCCGGGTGTTGTAATCAAGTGTATTTCTATTATCACCACTCTTTCAACAATGAAATATAAGCATTAAGAATCTTTGTGTTAACCTCTTTGCCGTTGACTGAGGCAGATGTGAATCCACTGCCAGATTGTGTATATTCAATAGAATAATCAGCTCCGTCTATGGTTGCTTTTATCGATATCGTGCTGACAGGGTTATCTTCATCCTCGTTATCAGTCTGCACGTATGAAAATTCAGAAATGGTAAATTCTTTATTCTCTTCGCGACCTGTTTCTTTGAGATGACCGTTTTCATCCTTCTCAGTTTTGCTGATAATATCATAAGAAGCTGTCATCTTAACATTTGAGATTGTCGCGTTTTTAGATGTTCCAGAGCATTTTCCTTCTTTGAATGTACAACCATTTGACCCGTCTACGTCTATTGTGTAATCATCCGTCTCATAAAAATCTTCAATAAAAGACGCAAGTGCATTTCCGGTATAATTTTCTTTAGTGAGATTTGCATCCTTTTTTTCTTCTATCTGTCCGTATGTCTTGTACTCTTTTCCAAAATAAAACCAAAGATCGTTTTCTAGGATAGTTCTGTATTTAATGAACTCTCCGAATGTTTCAGCAGCTTCATCAAGCTTTTCCTGTGTTCTTCTTTCTGCTTCTTCTTCGCTGATGCCGCTGCTTTCGGCGCTGCATGCAACAAGTGAAATTGCAAAGAGGACAGTAAATGCAATCAATAAAAATTTCTTCATGTATTTTCTCCTAATGCTGTCTTCTCTATCTGATAAGCAGAAAACAGCAAGGATATATATATATATGAGTTGTTTGTCACTATATAAGAAGAAAATAAAATGATTTTGTTATTGCTAATGCATTAAATAAGTGCGTTATTTGTGGTCTTTTTTGATTTGATGGGTTATGATATCAGGAGAGGTACAAATATGAGAAGTCACAAATATTTCAATGAACCGGAGGTTCTCCTTGACGAGGGGAGGGCAATCATTATGGAGAGCGCAGAAAATAAATTCATCTATCGGGTTGCTATGGTAACTCTTATTCTCGCCGGAATGTCACCTAAGATGCTTTCTTCCCTCTCCGGAGACAGTGAGCGGACCCTTCAGAGCTGGGTGCAGAAAGTTGATAAGAGCGGCTGGAGTTCTCTCAAAGCAGTGAAACAGGAAGGGCGACCTTCCAGACTCACAAAAGAGCAGATTGCTCAAATACAGGATGTGGTCAAAGAAAATCCGGATAAATACGGCCTCAGTCAGTGGAGCGGCTCCACACTCTCTTCATATATCAAAAAAACATACAACATTACCTACGGTATAAGCGCTTCTCAGAACCTGCTGGCCGGAATGAGGGATGAGGGCGACTAAGATGGCGGTTTGAATGATGAGTGCCAAAACTGCACTTGAGACTATTATGTATTCTTCAGTTTCCCTGATTGGAGAAATTCATGCTTGAGTCTCTGGCAGTGGCGGAGACATATATCCTCCCCAAACGATGTGAGAATATGGTCATGTATTGTCTTTCCATCCCACTTCTTGTAGCCGAAAAATTCGGGGTCTTTATTCATATCTAAGGTGAGTTTCTCGATTTTCTCGTCGCTCAATTTCTTAGGGCGTCCTATAGAAGCGGTATTTCTGAGTGCCTCGAATCCTCCTTCTCTCACACACTTGAGCCAGAGGCTTAACGTCGGGCGCGATATTATCCCTTTTTCTTCCAGTTCTCGCGGAGAAATTCCTTTGAGTGCGAGAGTAACGATTTCGACTTTATGCTGGAACTCCCTTTCGCTATTTGAAGAGACTATCCTCTTTGCTTCTTTCAGGAGTTCATCCCTGTTTTCAATCTCGAATGCTCTCATCATGTCCCCCCTGACATGGTATTTATGATACATGAGAGTTTTTACTTCTTGAAAGAAAAAAGAATGTAGAAGGTTTAACTTTTATGCGATATCAGCTGTTAAAGGTTTATTTAATTGGCACTTTGTTCGAAATTACCGGCTTTCATCCATTATGTTCTTCATCTCGGCTTTTCCTCTTTCCAATACCTCCTGGTATTGATTGTTTAGCCTGTCGACGTAGGATTTCACCATCTCCATAGCTTCCTTATCGTTTTCGATTGTGAGGTGGACGCTTTGTCCGTATTTCTCCCTCATCGCCTCTTCCTTCTGTCTCAGCATAGGCTCAATCTGATCTTTAAGCTTTTTCAATAAATCTTCCTTATGCTTTGGATATTGCATAAGCTGGCTCGAGATTTCGTTATAGATTGCCGATATCTCCCCATCGGGGAATGCGAGGGCGATTATTGCCGCAATTTTTTCTCTCTTTTCATCGAGCCCGGTATCATCCTGAGGAAGAACGATTGAATTAAGTACAGTCTTGGAGAGTGCTTCCT
>CAVFNE010000064.1:0-11313 GCA_963623755.1 Muribaculaceae bacterium
TGAGAAACCTAAAGCAAAGAGAGGGCGTCCTCCTAAGAAGAAAGCCTAAGAGATGTTGGTTTTAGTCCGATAAATTGGGAAATTGTTATTCTATTCCGAATCCCGTATCGTAGAAGAAGCTGTTTGAAGCACCCTCTTCAAGTTTGAAGATAGAATAAGGCACATTGGCTCCGCTGTTTGGAAGCCCCAAGACTATATTCTGCATGAAATTCCAAGCTGTATGCATGGCCATAGTACACCATATACTCTCTAGGTAATAGACAATGAATGAGAAAACACCCTATGAATCAGGCGTTGAAAAACCATCAATATCAGTTTCATCCTTTTTTCCTTAATCCACGTTGCTGTCAACCACTCCTAAAGCGAAAGTGTAGCTCGATTGTTCTCGTATCCTCATACTTTTACCCGATTTTTTCCAATAGAGCTTTTGTGATATCCATAATATCTTCACAGCTTGTCCACAGATTAATCTATAGAGTATCACCAATTTCGGAATTAAAGACGCCAATTTCGAAATCACTTATAACAAATAGCGCATTTTACGTAGATACTATCAAAGAAAGAAAATAATCGCGGAGGAAAAAATGTTAGACGACAATTTTTTAGAGAAAGCAAAGGAAGCAGGAAGTGCAGAAGAACTGGTAAAACTCGCAAAGGAACATTCAATTGACATTACAGAGGAAAAAGCTGAGAAGTACCTTGCTAAAATCAAGAATTCTACCAAAAACGGAGAGCTTGAGGATGATGATCTTGATTCTGTCTCCGGTGGAGCATGTCACATAAAAGTGGATGGGAAAAAGCGCACCGTTGTAACTTCAGGTTTGAAATGCTTCACAGGACTGTACAGAGAAGCGTCAATCAATGCTCAAACAACATCTGATGTACGTGCCGACTGGTATACATTCTCATCAAAAGGATGCTGTGGCAAATGTGAATACCTAGATCTCCATTGGGGGATAGGGTTCTGCAGCAAAAGTTAAAAATAGGAAGTACGGACTGTAGCGCTACGGCTATAGTTCGTTTTCAGTTCAGGACTCAAAAATTATTGAACACGTTGTCGTATGCGTCCATAAGGAGCGTGCAAGGTGTATTACTCGTCACTTGTGCAGCTTGGGAGCTTTTTCACCGAATGCAGAGTCTCCGGGGAGGTTCTGTTATTGAATAATACTCGCAAGAGGATATTGTTTTCCCTCGAAATAAGTCTACTCAGTGTTGAAAGCCTTCAAAGATGTTCTTTGATGTAGCTGATGCTGATTCTTTCCTGCTCGAGTCTACCCTTTTCAGGATTACTTCTAAGCATATTCAACACCTTCAACTCGTCGGGAGTAAGATATGCATCATAAACCGATGTCGCAGCTCTTCCTTTCACGGCGTATTCTATGTGGTCAGAATATGTCCTTTCATCCATCAAAAAAGACTTGGCATGGGGAAAGAAGGATCTGAAAAGCCCTAATATTTCATATCCGTGCTCGTCCTCATCTCCGAAGTAGTAGAGTTCTTTGTCAATAAGCCAATCGGATCGTGAAAGAGTAGCAGAAGCAAATCCTCCTCCGAATATACACATTGCGTCATCGGGAACGGGAAATGTAAGGTAGACGATTTCGTTCTCGACGACATACACACGCCTGATACTATCCATGTCTTCAAGTAAATAAAGCTTCTCGAAATCCGCCCTTCTGAGTCCTGTCTCCTCTCTCGGGTTCTTCATCCTGTAGCGGATGAGATTCTCTTTCTTCTTAAGGCCGAAGGTGTCTTCAAAGGATGATTTGATTTCGTTCTTTGTAAGAATGGAGTAAAGAGAAAGTATAATCTTCTCGTTCTCTTCTATGAACTTGGTGTGAACGGGAAGAGGAATTTCCCTTATATAGAGATTGGAATGTCTGTTCTCCATCAACCATACGAGGACAGAGAGCAAAAGCTCATAATAGCCGTCCTCTTTCTTCTCCTGCATTAACTCTAGGTTCTGAGATACCCACTCATTCAAAGAGGATAAATTAAATGCATGAAAAAGAAAGCACGACTTCAGCGCCTCGAGGGAAGAGAGGAAAACGGCAAATTCCTTTTCCTTTCCTATAAAAGAGATATAATCGCATTCTGTATAGATTACAATCTCCTTTATTATTGTCTGTTCCCCGTAGGAACGTGTATTCACCTTCTCCGTCATAAGACTATAGCCCTTACCTGTAATCTCCTTCGAGGAGTTGTAGAGCTCCTTCAAAAGTGTACGCGATTCATCGTAGGAAGTTGTCTTCTTACCCTTCGAGCCCTTATATGTCCAGGGGAAAAACGACGTTTGGGTCGATAACAGTATTGAAGACGCAATGGACCGCAGAAACTCCTTATACTTATTGAGTGCGCTGTGTTTTATATCAGCTACAATATCCGGCATTACGAGTTCCTGTACTCCTCTATCGTCATACTGCTCACACTTGAAGTGTTGGTATTTTCATTCTTCTCGATAAGGTGAAGGCTACTTATGTAACCCTCGACGAGATTAATTCCGTTACGCGGTGTTACGACCATGAGCTGCAGATCCAGTTCTTTGAAGAGCTCGAGGGCATATATACTGTTGTTGGCATCGCTTTTAGAGAACGCCTCGTCAAGGATAACGAATCTGAAGGGCCCTTTTCTCTTATCGTCCTCGTTATCGAGATTGTATTGATAAGAGAGTGCGGAAGCGAGAATCGTGTATGTAAGCTTGGCCTTTTCGCCACCCGAAAGAGCTGCGGTATCTGAATAGGTGGAGATATTGCCGTCACTGTTGTCTTCATATACAACAAAACGGTAATTATTTCTTATATCCAGTACCTTGTGTTTGAGCTTCTCATCATTATTGTACTTATCTAAAAACTTCTTTATTTCTGTGTAGATTGACCTTCTTCCCTCCTCGTCGCTCCTGATGAGGTCAAACTTGTCGGGGATAGCTGATGTCAGCATTCTTCTGAATGTCTGGTAGTCCTTATCGCCCACCCTTTTCGCCTCAAGCCTCAAATGTGACCTCAGCTCTCTGTTGAAGGGTATACGCATGAGATTTCTGTTGAGAATTCTCACAGCCTCGTTTATCTCCCTCTCCCAGCTGTTGAGTGCCTCGGCAAGTTTTACAATGACATTGGAAAGTGTTTTCTCCAAAAAAAGGTTGAAGTCATCCTGAAGGGATGTCATATCTTCATCCTTCTTCTTCAGATACAGGTCCTTAAAGTCCTGATAGTAAGACACCTCGGGAATGAGCGCGCTGAATTCTCCGCTCCAGTCGATGTCGAAATCGAGCATATTTCTCGGTGGATTAAGAAATTCCGTCATGCTCTTCTCTGTTCTGTGCTCAAGGTCTATGCATTTCTTATTCTTTTCATCAAGCTCGTCTTGAATTCTTTTACCCAGTCTTGAGTGTAGAACGATGAGTGAGTCGAGTGAATCGTACTTGAGTTCATCCTTATTCAAAGCTGCAAACGATTGGATCTTCTCGCTCTCGTCTTTTTTATGTGCATTTTTTTCCAACGTTGCCCGGCTGTTTTCAAGAGCTTGAAGTTCTACTCTCTTCTCACCCTTATCCTGAGAAAGAATACCGTATTGGCTCTTGAGACGTCTCTTCTTCTCCTCGGCTTCCTCCAGTCTCTTTTCAAGCTCCTCCATACCAGGGTTTGAGGCGACAAAGTCATCTCTGGCATTCTTCTTTTCGCCTAGAGTCTTGAGAGCCGTGGGCCTATCAATATCGCAGTAGGATGTAAAACGGGAAAGCTCGTCAAGCTTTTTAAGAGCAAGGTCTCGCTCGGCTATATTCTTTCTCAGAATTTCCATATTTATGTGGAAAGACTCAAGTTCATCCTCCATTGCAGAGAGAGTATCAAGGAGCTCCTCAATCCTTTGTTTATTGGACCAACCGAGGTATCGTGGGGGCCTCTTAGTAAAGATGTCCTTTCTGTCGTCTTTAGTCACCCTTTCTCCTGTTTTGACAACACCGGTCTTCAAAACGGAATATTCATTCTTTTCAAAGTCTTGCGTACTCTCAGAGAAAACATGGGGAAACCTAGACGAGAGGTAGTCGATAATCCAGTTGTGGTATGAATTATCCTTCTCTTTAACTTCAATCTTATCCAGTAGTGCACATGGAGCATCCAGGCGGATTATCTCCTCTCTTTTGATAAAACCTATCTTATCGTTGAGGTCATTCTCACTGAGGAACTTTGTAAGATTTTTTTCGTCTTCGGGAGACGCAATGAGAAGAAGTGCTTCCTCTCTCATAAGAGCTTCAACAGCATCCGTCCATTCGCCCTGGCTATCTTTAACGCGGACGACCTCCCCAAGGAAAGGAAGTTTTTTGATGCTGATACCAAGCGATGATGCAATGCTTTCTCTCAATTTGATTAAGGATGACGGGATGTTGTTCTCTCTCTTCTCGAGACTCTCTATCTCCTCTTTGATACTCCTTATGTCCCTCTCGAGAGCATCCATCTCTTTTATGAGATTATCTTTTTTCTCTTCATTTATCTTCCTGTCGGCCTTTACTTCAGCCTCCGCACGAGGTATTGAATCGAAGTTGAATATATAGTCTTCCTTACTCTCGACAACCTTCAAGGAAAGGGCAAGCTTTCTAAGCTCTGTTATTATCCTGTTATACTCACCGAGACTCTGTCTCTTCTCGTTTTCCTCTTTTTCAGCCATCTCGAGTTCGGCATTAAGGTCCCTCAGAACGCGTGCTCTGTCATCGCTCTTGAGGGAGATAATCAACTTGTCATTAGACTCTTCCTCAATTGTGTTAGCTTCGATTTTCTTATCAATTGACTCTATTTCTTCCTTTTTGCGTCTTATCTCCTCTTCCGAGAGTCTTATGGCATGGAGGGAAAACCAGCACTCAAGACCTTCCAGCTCGGATGAAATACTGTTCTTCTCCGAGAGTGCTATGTTGTACTCATCACCGTTCTTTACAATTCTCGAAAGAAACTCTATCTCTTTCGATATCTTCCTGATTTCCCTCTCGAGTGATGTAACATGGGCAAAGTCCATGTTAACCTGCTCAAACTCCTCTACAGGGCTCTTATCCTCAAGCATGTACATTCTTATAAATGATGTTATATCTCCCAGGACCTTGAGTCCTACGGTCTGGGAAAAAAGCTTCAAGGCATTGTCACTTCTAAAACCGAACTTATCCATGAAGAAGTTCTGATATTGCACAAAGGAGTCAAAGAGCCTCGAGCCGACCTTATCCTTAAGTACATTAACCCATCTGCTGTTCTGTTCAATGCGGGTATTATTTTGATTAAGGATGAGGGTTATATCTTCAATCCTTAATTCTTTCTCGGTGATAATCTTGAGGCATTTAAGCTCTTCGGAAGAGAAATACCTCACCTGCAATAGGGAGAGGTATCTGTCGCTTGTCTCCTCATGGAATATTCCGTTCAATATCGATATGACCTCATTCTTTTTTCTGAGGTACTTACCAACTCCCCCGCCCTCTCCGTCAGCTTTAAGGCCGTATGCGCCGAGTGTATAGTTCTTCTCGTCTCTCTCCCTCTTTTTCCCGCTTTCGGATGAAAGATTGTAAAAGCGCTTGTTAGGGGGAATTAAAAGCGTGAGGATGGCGTCCACCGTTGTTGTCTTACCCGAGCCGTTGAGACCCGTGAGGATTGTCGATTTGTCACAGAAGGAGAATGTCACCGTCTTTTTATCGAAGACACCCCAGTTATATATCTGGAGGGTTTTCAATCTGTAGCCCGAGTTGTTATCTGAAAAAAGGTCTCTCATTTTCCATCCTCCTGAAACATATCCGCCATTTTGTCTTCTCCTGAAGCCTTCATCTTCTCCAAAAGCTCCTTCATGAAGGCTGTGTCGATTTTAGCCTTCAGAATAGGACTGAGCTCAAACTCTGCCTCGTCACTTATTTCGCTCTCTGAAAGTGCATCGGGAGAAGTAAAGAGAAACGTAAGGCGGCAGAAGGTGCGGAGTGTGGAGTCGAGTGTTTTCATCGCCTTCACTTCATCGGCCTTATCTTTTGTAAAACTCTTATAGAGGGCTGCTATCTCACTCTTACGCATTATGGCAGAGTCGGCTTCCGATTGGCTCGTCTCATACTTCTCGATTTCATATCTCAAAAGGACAACAAGCATACTCTGTGAATACGAGAGAGGAGTCTTCTTGATGAGGTGCGGCAGTTTTGTCCCCGTTATGACTTCTTCATCCTCATTCTCCTCTTCCATCCCCCTCTCGAGGCTCTCTCCGATTTCCTCTAGAAACGCATAGCCGTCGATGGTGTCGAGAAACACCCTGAGGCCGAGAACACCGAAGTACTCGTCAAGGGAAGACTTGTATGTGAGTATGTTATCCCACACCTCCTTCTTTTCCCTCTTTTTATATACAGGCCCTTTGAGAAGCTTAACAGCCTCCCGACTCCATGATTTTTCAAATTGCATAAAATCTAACCTCCGGTATTACTACTGAGTAATCCTTTCCGTTCCATGAATATAGGATTTGCTCCACGCATTCAGGATTAACGGCATTCCTCTCTCTTTTCTCTGCCAAAGCAATATATGTGACTATCTCCTCCAGGCCCTTGGTTATAGGAAAGCGCTTAACAAGTTCCGAAAGAGTAAAGCTCTCCTTCCCGCTCTCCTTGAAGAAAGTCTCTATATTGTTCTCGAGTTCATCCTCATCAACATAGAATTCGCTTTTGAGAGATAGTACAGCGCTCTTATCTGAGCCGTCTTCAAAAAGAATTGTGGGCACAACACTCTCTTCCTTTTCAAACCTGAGTGTACGGGAGAGGGGAAACAAAAGGTCAGGAGCTCCTGAGAGAGTCATTTCTATTCCGGCCTGTGCCTTTTCGTCATTCTTCAAAACAGCACTCGCGGCTTTAACACGTGCAACAAGATCCTCGAATCCCTTTCTTTCGTTTCTTGTCTTCTGTGCCATCACCCTGCTCATTCTCTCGGCCAGAATCGAGTTCTTGTCGACTATTCTCTTTCCTGCCGTATAGAAGGTTTTTCTCAGCGACATGAGGAACGAGTCATCGTACTCTATATCATCTTTCTTAAGAAGGAGCTCTATCTCCCTGCAGAGCTCTGTTATCCTATCATCGCTGTATCTCATCATATATGACCAGAAACCGTCGAAAGACTGTCCCTGTGGAGAAGCATATAGCTCCTTATGGAGAGTTAGTGTATAGCCGAGGATTTTACGACGCGTCGAGTCTCCCTCGGCCTGTTTCTCTGCAATCTTATTCATGATATCTCTGAAGTTGTCTTCAACCTGCGAGAAGTCCGATAATATTTCCCGGCCCCTGTTCTCCAGGTCCCTCAGATACTCAAGTGTCTTACGCCTGTCGAATGTTTTGACTCTGTTCGTCCTCTCGATCTCTTCTATCTCTCTCTCCTTCTCTTTTATCTCACGCCGTAGTTCCTCTATTCTCTTCTTCGGGTCGCCATTCATGTTGTCGGCAAGGCTCTTGAGCTGCAGGAGAATATAGTTGAATGAGCTTTCGGTTGCGATTGTGTCGCTGTTGAGAATCCTCGCTACAAAGGGAAGTAGACGCGCTACTGCACTGTCGAGCTCGATGATATCTACTTTATCGCTGTTACGGTACCGCCTTATATATCGTTTCTTTTCTCCCAGCCAGCTCTCGATGTATGTGCGAACTCTGTCAGATAGGTTCTTAGCTGAAAAGAGCGTGTCGTCAGGAGACTCGGATAATATATCTTCCTCAAGCTCTGCCTCATCCTCTTCATTGAGGGAGAGAAAATTCTCAAGCCTCAAGGCAAAATCATCATAAGGAAGAGAGGAAATACTCTCGAGGTAGAAGGTGTTGTAGAAGAATGTCATTACAAAAGGGGCTGATCTGCTCCTGAGTATTGTTATTCCACTGTCATTACGGAGAACATCCTCCAGCCTCTTTATAGTCAGTTCCTGCACTTTCAAATCCTCAGCAACAGGTTAACCCAAAAACGATGGTTTGAGAATAAGCTTCTTCAACCGACACATGGAATTCCTTTGTTATTGAATATGTAGGATATGAAAATCAAACAAAAAAACAATAGGCATGAGACAGTATCCAGGTGAGCAATAGAGACTCGAACACAGCGACTTTGATTGTTAAGCTCTTTGCCAGAGATACCCCGGCCCTTGCCCCGGGGTAGTTCAATGATGGATAAGAAGTTTCCAAGCCGCAATTCAAAAAGGTCCGGGGCAACCCCTGACCCGCTCAAAAATGACGCGTGTCATCAATTTACATGGTAGGTAATCATCACATAGTCGAGAGCGCTCAGGTCGTAAGCGTGTGATGACGAATACGGAGCAAGGCCGTCAAGAGCCGAATACTTCATAGTTCTTTTTATTACGATATCCCCATGGCCCTTTTCGTCTACGCAGTTGATGAAATTTCCGTTATCTTCAAAGTAATATGTACCTATGCTGAAGAGAATCATCTTATCACCGAAAGAAGCATATTGCTCGAATGTCATATCAGAGTAGTAAATCCAGACTGTGTCGAGGTATTCCTTATCGCCATCCATTTCAATGAAGAGCTGCTGCTCTTCGCCGAAGAATACAGCTTCCACAGTTTTTGACTCGTCATCAAGAACATAGAGCTGATCAAATCCTAAAGACCCGAGGTCGTATGTATGAACGGAAGAGTAAGAAGTGAGCTTTCCCCCCACATACTTCATTTCCCTTTTGATTGTTATATCACCAAAGTCTTTTTCTCCATCTTCGTAGACAAAATCCCCACCAGTAAGAGAATATGCACCCTTACTGAAGAGTATAACAGTATCATCATGCTCAACAAACTGTTCGAATGTCCCGTCTGTGTAATAAATCCACATGGTATCGAGATAGTCCATCTCCCCGTCTTTCTCTACATAGCTCTGACCTTCTTCCTTCGTAAAAATGGAAGATATAACTCTTGTCTTATCTCCGTCACTCACTGTGCCGCTTTTTGTGGCACATGAGACAAAGAGAGTGAGAACAAGAGACAATGCAATGAGCAATAATGCCTTCTTCATTTAATTTTAAATTCCTCCTGAATCCAGCCTCAGATATTAAAAAGAAGGAGAAAAGTAATCAACAGTTAATCCTCTATAACACAAAACTTAAGTTGAATGAGTTTGGACATCTTGGCAAAAAAACACCTCCTAACGGGAACATAATCTCTACTCAACATTGACGCTGTACTCAGCATACATATTATCACACACCGCCGTATAAGATATGGGCTGTACAATGTAACTTAATGCGCTACCTGTAGATGAAATTGTGTAACTTGTCTTCTTTGTGCACTCAAACATGCTTACAAGTTCTTCTTGAGCATTGCGCTCATATATCTGGTACTCGACGGCACCCACAACTCTATTCCATGTGAGGAAAATCTCTCAGTTCTCTGTCCCTGTTGCTTCCACCCCAAGAGAGACTAGGGTTACAAAATCTATCTCATCCCTGGGGGCTTCTCCATACAAAACTTTGACACCCCTGAAGCCGACATCATCCCATTCCTCGTCGCCATTACGACCTTCTTTACGGTATTTCGTTCTGCAATCTCTCTGATCTGACTTCCATGAGCCACCATTGACGCCGTATGTGCCGTCCTCCCTGAGAGTGCTTGTCCACGCCAATACATTACATCCAGAAATCGACAGCATCGACTGTGTAGTTGTTCTTTTCAATAATGCACACGAGGGCACGCCTGAGTGACGAATCATCCTCAGCAATCAATATTCTCATCTAAGGCCATTCCTCCTCATTCCATTGTACTCTATCTCTCCGGTGAGAGGAATAAGGTTACCTCTTTACTTCTTTTTCCGCGCATCCATCACGGCATAGGCTCTCCCAAGCTTTGATGGGATAAGCCCACTCTCTCTGTAGTGAGAAAAAATATCTTCATCAAAGCCCAGCTCCCTTGAGTAGTCACAGAAGTGTGTGTCTCTGTACCAGATTCGCTTCTTTTCAATCTGACTCCGGATCTGGGTTGTGTCATAGTTTGAATAGAGCTCTGCAGCAAGGACTATATTCATAATATCCCATCCGCACACACATACATCGTAGTTGACATATTCTCTAAAGCCGTACCTGCTTATCTCTTCTCTCAACTTCTCCTTATACGATATGTATATGTAGTCATCCTTGAACATATGATTGAACGGCGCTGAGGTATAGCCCATGGAGACAATACCCGATGTCTTGAGGTATCCAACCATGTACCATATAACACGGCTGTGAATTTTGATATAATCTTCAGGTAAATCCTCAACGGTAATACCTGTCGGATATTTTCCTTTTGAATAGAGACGGCGATCATCTCTCTCAGAGGTCCCCGTCATCCCCTTATTGAATCTTCCCTCTGTATAAAGATAGGAGTTTATTCTCTTCCTGTTCTTCTTTTCCATAAGGCGAGAATAATTGAAGAAGAAGGAAAATCAAGACTACAGTCACCCCTTGTCCCGAAATGAGTGTAGTTTTAAAAGCTTAGCTTTCTTTTTTCGTAATATTTTGGGACAAGGATTAGTCAGCCATCTCCTTTCTCCTTAGAAAGAAGACCAGAACAAGCGCGTTTATGCCACCCGAGAGTTTAGCGCATATAAGAGTTATTACCTTCTCCCTGTTTACTCCCGCCGTAAAGGAGAGGTGGTCACCGAAGACGAATGCGAGCGACACAGCAAAGGCTGCATTGAGGATTTTACGCTTATCGTCCATCAGTGAGTACGTTGAGTACGTTGGTATTATGTTAGATCAGAGGCTAAGAAGCCCATTGATGATACTTCATCTCCCGCCTTTCTAATTGACGCGTCGAAATGCACCTTTATAAAGCGAATGAGTACAAAGGCCCCGAGAGAACAAGAGAAACCTCGCCCGCGACCAAAAGAGCCCTGTCGAGTCCCGTAAGCCCCGCTTCGCCATAACAGAGAAGAATGGAATCATAACCTCGGTAATCTCTTCAACTGAAACTATCGCAAGAATGAGCGTCAAAAGAGATGTTACCCCCTTGCTGAGAGTCTGGAAACATTTGATGATAAGCCATCTCTTCAACCACAACCCTGATATGATGAGAACAGGGATAGTGCTCAATAAAATATCGCTGAAGGCTATTCTGTATGACGTAAACGCCATCATCAAGCCACCCGTAACGGATGCAACAGGTAGAGTAACAAGGCCGCATAAAAGTCCCGATGAAAGATATTCCACGTCCACATTCTTAACCTGAATTTCCCCAATTTTATACATAGTAAAATCAGGCCTATTTCTTCTTCGACTTCGGACCTCTCTTAACCGCTTTACCCTGCCGTCTTAAAATATCATTCTTAACCAGATTATCAACGTTGGGGTTTAACTTCTCCA
>CAVFNE010000065.1:0-11285 GCA_963623755.1 Muribaculaceae bacterium
GGGTAACCCGCCTTCAGAATTCAAAGTTAATAGAAAAAGTTAAAGGGAACTACAGTTATCCATTCAAAGTAGGGGGGTATTATTTGTACTATACGTCATTCTGTACTATTGAGGCCATGCCTGTTCATACCAATGATAGAAGTCTCAGCGAAGTAGGCTCAGCCCAATTTTACGTTTTGAGAAATGGCGATACCACGGTTGAACGTAAAGGCATCCTGAATAATCGAGAGCTTC
The DNA here is from genome assembly GCA_963623755.1 of Muribaculaceae bacterium. GTDB lineage: Bacteria > Spirochaetota > Spirochaetia > Sphaerochaetales > Sphaerochaetaceae > Ornithospirochaeta. The sequence goes on from CAVFNE010000065.1 coordinate 235, forward strand.
GAAAAAATAAGAGAACAATCAAAGACCACTACCTTAACATGTACGAGTTATTGAAGACAGATAGTGACAAAGGTTCTTACAGGGGAATGTAAAGGCTATTATTCAACAAGCTGAAGAACAAGTCCCCTTATGAGAGTCTTTATTGTTTTTTCGTCCACGTCTGTATCGTCTAGAAGAAAGAGCGAGAGGATGGCTTTGTAGGCCTTCTTGAATCTCTCTATGTCCTCGCCGTTATCGATAGAGAAGTATGAAAAGAGAGATTTATAGGTATTATCTATCTCCTCCATCAGCGCATTATATTTTTTATCACTCACCTTTCTTTTTATGAGAGCAGCATTATCACTATCAAGAAAGCGGAATATGCCCTCTTTGTAGAACAAATCTGCGATTTTATAAAATACTTCACTGAGCGATGTTACTATATGGTTCTCATCAAGCTCCTTCAGCATCTCGAGATATCTGTCCTCAAGGGATGATACAAACTCTTCGAGGAGGGTGAGGAACAAATCCTCTTTTGAATCGAAGAAGAGATAAAATGTCCCCTTTGCTATGTGAGCTCTTTCGACAATGCCGTCGACTGTCGTCTTTCTGACGCCGTAGATTCTTAAAAAATCGGAGGCAGCAGAAAGAAGGTCGCTTTCTATTCGTTTTCTCTCGAGAGTGGTGAATATTTTAGGCATTTTGACTTAATCCTTCTTTTTAGTCAGTTTAAATTAAATGGAAAGAGAAAACAATAATAAAAAAGACTCGAAAAAACAATAATTTATTTGTTTTAACTTAAAAGTAGTTGGAAAATATTCAAAGTAACCAAATAAAAGGAGAAACAAATGGCTGCAGTAAGTCTAAAAAACATCTGTAAGATTTACGATGGTGGCGTTAAGGCAGTAGATAACGTCAACATCGAAATCGAAGACAAAGAGTTTGTTGTTCTTGTCGGCCCCTCTGGTTGTGGTAAGAGTACAACTCTCAGAATGGTTGCCGGACTGGAGGACATTTCATCCGGAACTCTCACCATCGACGGTAAGGTCATGAACGACGTACCACCAAAAGACAGAGACATCGCAATGGTTTTCCAGAACTATGCTCTCTATCCTCACATGACAGTTTATGACAACATGGCATTCGGTCTTAAGATTAGAAAGCTCCCGAAGGAAGAGATTGACCAGAGGGTCAGAGAAGCTGCAAAACTCCTCGACATCGAAGCGCTCCTCGAAAGAAAGCCGAAGGCACTCTCAGGCGGACAGAGACAGCGTGTTGCTGTTGGAAGAGCCATCGTACGTAACCCTAAGGTCTTCTTATTCGACGAGCCTCTTTCAAACCTTGACGCAAAGCTCAGAGTTCAGATGAGAGCTGAAATCAGCAACCTTCATAACAGACTCCAGGCAACAATGATTTATGTCACACATGACCAGGTCGAAGCTCTCACAATGGCTGACAAGATTGTAGTCATGAAGCTTGGGGTCATACAGCAGATTGGCGGACCAATGGAACTCTACAATGAGCCTGACAACAAGTTTGTCGCAGGATTCATCGGATCGCCACCCATGAACTTCATCACAGTCGATGTTCAGAAGAGTGGCGATAAGACATACCTCAAGAGCGCTTCCTTCACACTTGATGTGACAGATGAGCAGGCTAAATTCCTCATGCCGTATGTCGGAAAGAAAGTCACTTTCGGTATCAGACCCGAGGATGTCGAGTTCTCACATGCTGTTCAGGAAGGAAAGACAATCAATGGTAACGTTAGTGTTGTTGAACCTCTCGGAAGCGAGACTCAGGTCTATGTTACAACAGATAACGCAAACATCGTCGGAAAGATTGACCCGTCGGTTATCCCGACAGTCGGCGAGCCTGTGTCACTATTGGTCAATATGGCTAAGGCTAGATTCTTCGATATCGACACTGAACTCAGAATCAGATAAATTTACTATATTTGTTAAATGCGGAAGGCTGGGTAGCTTTTGTAACCCGGCCTTTTCTATTAAAATACCCTCATGAAAAAGAAGATAGTTCTACTTATGCTCATCGCTTCGATTTCTCTGGCACTCGGAGCATACACTCCACTTGATAAATCCAGTATCAACGCATTCGATAGGCTTGTGATAAATGAATACAATTCCACTCTGGACACAGCATCCACTGCACTCGATATATCTCTTTTCGCTACTCCCATTATAACAGCATTCTCGGGAGAGAAGAGGCTCGGGGAGACGGCAATAATGTATGCCGAGTCTTTTCTCCTCGGCTGGGGCGCAAAGGAGCTCCTGAAGTATTGTGTAAAGAGAGACAGGCCCTATCTATATAGTGAAAATCCCCCAGAGAACAAGAAGGATGACTGGACGAAATCGTTTCCATCGGGCCACACAACTATGGCCTTTTTAACGGCAACGTTCGTCTCGTACACATTCTGTAAATATAACCCGGAGAGTGAGTGGAGAATCCCCATCTCAGCCACAGTATTTACACTTGCTCTAGCAGAGGGGGTGATGCGCGTTCTCAGCGGCAGCCACTTTATGAGTGATGTCATTGCCGGCGCAGCGCTTGGCTCACTCATCGGTTTTGCCGTCCCCTACTTTCATACTTTAAGCGACGATGTGAAGGCCTCCGGAACCCCGTTTTGTTTAATGTTTAACATTTCCTTCTAATATATTGACCAAATTGAAATATATTTGACTAATTTTGACATTAGGTATTGCATATCCCCCCTATTTGTGAAAAATAAGGCTTGCATGCTTTGGTGGGTGCAGTTTGCACCTCATGTGTCCGGGTTTCCGGCATTATTTTTTGGGGGAAAAGATTTCTTTTCCAAAGGGTTATGCCATATGATTGAACTTAGGCATTTACGTAAGGAGTTTGATGACTGCTGTCCACTCGAAGACATCAATGTCACCATCAACAGTGGTGATGTAATCGCAGTTATCGGCCCAAGCGGCACTGGTAAGAGCACACTCTTGAGATGTATAAACATGCTCGAAGAGCCTACCAGCGGCCAGATTATCGTCGACGGTGTTGATATTACCGAATCCAACTGTGACCTCAATGAAGTAAGAAAAAAGATGGGAATGGTATTCCAGTCCTTCAATCTCTTCATGCATCAGACAGTAATTGAAAATATCATGAATCCGCAGATTACACTTCTCAAGAGGGGACGCCAAGAAGCCTATGACAAGGCGATGGAACTTCTGACAGGAGTAGGTCTCGCAACAAAGGTATTCTCCTACCCAGATGAATTATCGGGAGGACAGAGACAGCGTGTTGCAATTGCACGTGCCCTTGCAATGGATCCAGAGATTATCCTCTTCGACGAGCCGACAAGTGCTCTCGACCCATCAATGATTGGAGAAGTACAATCGGTAATCAAACTTCTTGCCAAGTCGGGGCACACAATGATGATTGTCACCCATGAGATGGACTTTGCGAGAAAAATATCAAATAGAATATTCTTCATGGATGAAGGTGGTATTTACGAAGAAGGCACACCAAAGCAAATCTTCGACCACCCCCAGAAAGAGAAGACAAGACGCTTCATTCAGAGGTTAACGACCCTCGGTTACAGAATAACAAGCACAGACTTCGACCTCGAGGCGATGAATGAAGAGCTCATGAACTACGGCGAGAAGCTATTAATCGAATCTGAAAGATTGAGTAAGCTCAGCCTCGCAATAGAAGAAATCTGCATTAACAACATTGCCGACTATGAAGAGAATCCGGACATAATCGCAACTGTCGAGTACTCCGAAAAAAGTGATACCCTCTCCCTCTTCATCCGCTACAAGGGTGAGCCTGCAGAGGCTGCGAAGAGCGACAACGAGCTCTTTTTGTCAATCCTTGCAGATAAAACAACAACACTTAAAGAATACCAAGTTGAAGACGAGAACGGATACGTTAACCGCATAGACCTGACATTCGGTTGGGTTGAGGAGGAATAAGACGATGAAGACAAGAATTAAAGTGATTTTTATTCTCCTCTTTCTTATCGTTCCGGTTTCCATCTTTGCTTCTAAATACCCCAAAGATACTCCAATCGAGGACTTGAACGGCAAAAACATCGCAGTACAGACTGCAGTTTTGTACGAAGAGCTTATACAGGATAAGGTCCCAAATACTACCTTCCAGTACTATACAATGCCGAATGACATGATTTACGCCCTTACAAGCGGCAAAGTCGATGCATACCTTATAGAAGGCGTAAGCTACGGTATCCAGAAGGCCAATCACCCAGAGCTTGAAACACTTGATGAAGTTGCAGGCTACATAAACGCAACATGTATCATCGGTAACAACGAGAAGCAGGACACTCTCCTGAGGGAGCTCAACGAGTTTATTGCAACCTGCAGAGAGGACGGCACAAGCGAGAGGCTCTACTCCTATTGGATTGATAACTTCGACCCAGAGACAAGCTCTTTTGTCACTCCAACTTACACCGGTGAAAACGGAAAAATTAGTATTGCAGTAGAAGGTGGCTACGAGCCGTTCTCATTTGTCAGCAACGGCTCTCTCTCCGGCTATGATGTCGAATTTATCTCCCTCTTCTGTGCTTCCTATGGATATACTCCCGAGTTCTATGAAGTTCCCTTCGAAGCAATTGCCCCCGGAGTCGAAACAGGAAAGTATGACATCGGAATGAACATTGTTGTCAGCGAGGAGCGTAACGAGACTGGAACACTCTCGGATGTGTATTACTCGACACCTATTAATCTTGTTGTAATCGGAGAAGAAAAGAGCACAGACACCTTCTTCGATAAGCTTCTCTCATCCTTCAATAAGACATTCATCAGGGAAAACAGATGGAAACTCTTTTTAGAGGGTGCCGGAGTAACGGTTTTAATTACAATCTGTTCAATAGTACTGGGAACTCTTCTCGGCTTCTGCATCTACCTTATGTGTCGCCACGGTAATCCGGTGGCTAATGCAATTAACAACTTCTACAATTGGCTTATTGAAGGAATGCCTACAGTATTACTCTTAATGATTCTCTACTACATCATATTCGGCTCCTCGAGGCTCAGTGGCATGTGGGTAAGCGTTGTCGGCTTTACTCTCATCTTCTCCTGCTCGATGTATGATATGCTATGTGTCGGATGTAAGGCAGTTCCAGAAGGACAGCTGGAAGCAGCCAAAGCACTCGGATACACAGACAGCCAGTCATTCTTCAAGATATTACTTCCTCAGGCTGCACAGCACTTCCTGCCGATTTACCGCAACGACATAGTAACTCTTATCAAAGAATCAAGCGTTGTCGGCTACATAGCGGTGCTTGACCTGACTAAGATATCAGATCTTGTAAGAAGCCGTACCTATGAGGCATTCTTCCCTCTCATCGCAACGGCAATAATCTACTTCATTATTGCGGCCGTAATGACAAAGTGCGTCAAGAGGATTGAATTCAAAATTGACCCGAAGAAACGAAGTGAAGAAAAGATACTGAAAGGTATCAAACAATGGGATTAAAACAGCATAATGCCCCAGGACGAAAGTCCAAGGGGCATTTCTAATGAATAAATCTACTTCAATTAAAAACCACGTCACAGTATAGTGAAACGTTTCCGGTCAGCAAAACCAAGCCTTATTTATTTCTCGTCTCTTTACTTTTTTCCAAAGAAACAGCGTCAGGGGTATCTTCTTCATCATCCTGAACATCAGGATAGAGCTCGTTATCAACAGCAATTACTTTCTTCTTAAATTCCTCACATATCATCCGTATACGCGCTAATCTCTCTTCATCCATAAGGCCATCCCCTTAAATATCTTTTTCTTCTTATATACTACACCAACTCGGTTTAATAAGACCAATACTATTTTTATTTCTTCAGCATTATTTGTGTACTGGAATACACTCTTCTACACAAATCCCTTACTTTAGGTAGTAACACAAAGAATATATCGTCGACAAGTATGAAAAATAAAATTTCAGAAAAATTGAGGAATCAGAAAGTTTCTTTACTTCAGTTCTGTTGTATTGAGATAAAAATTGTGACATCTCAAAGCCTTATGTGAACAGCTTTTAGAATCATGATTACAAATGTTGGAACAATGAGAATATCGGCCTTCAAAGTGAAGAATTCTACTTTCTTTTGTCATTGTGCAATAATTAAGAAAAACACTGATTCAGTAGTTTTTGCGTTTATAAAAGCAATATATATGGGTTTTATTGCATTTGTAAATGCAAAATATTGACTTTTTGGATTTCTGACAGATTATTAAACCATAATTGAAAGAACTCTGAAAGATGAAGTAAAGGCGAAATTCTTCAAGGGAAAAGCTATCATAATTAATGGTTTGCGCCAGACTGGAAAGACAACATTGGTGAAAGAACTCATAAAGAGTGAAGGCCTCAATCCCGTATATCTTACCGGCGACGATGATGATGACAGGGCCATCTTTGAAAAGGTGACGATTTCATGCTGGACTCAAATTCTCGGAAGTCGTAAAAGTGTGTTCATCGATGAGGGACAGAAGATACCAAATCTTTCGCGGAGTGTGAAACTCCTTTTGGACAACAGAGACGATGTTCTTATTATCATTACCCTTTCTTCATCTTTTAAGCTTAAGGCACTCTCTGAAGAAACACTCACAGGAAGAAAGTTTGAGTACAAACTATTTCCTCTCTCCTATAAGGAACTCTGTACCCATTACGGATACCTTGAGGAGAAGAAGAATCTAGAACTGAGACTTATCTACGGAAGTTATCCCGAGGTTGTAACACACCCCGATGAGATGCAGGAACTAATAACACTTATAAGCGAAAGCTATCTCTACCGTGATCTTTTTCAATATGAGGGTATACGTAAGCCGCAGGTATTGGAGAAGCTTTTAAAAGCACTAGCACTCCAGCTTGGAAGCGAAGTGTCGGTAAATGAGCTATCTCTACTACTGGGAGTATCGAGAACATTGGTCGAAGCATATATTGAGCTCTTAATTAATGCTTATATCATATTCCCACTTACGTCGTACTCAACCAATCAGCGTAACGAGCTGAAGAAAACTCGGAAATACTACTTCTGGGATAACGGCATCAGAAATTCTATTCTCAAGAATTTCACACCACTTGTGCAGCGTGACGACACCGGTGCTCTCTTTGAGAACTATATGGTGAGCGAGAGGATAAAGAAGAACATATATATGCACGCTACTACTTCATCCTATTTCTGGCGTACTACGGACGGTATAGGAGTAGATTACATTGAGACCGATGGCGATAAGATTTCGGCCTTCGAGTTTAAATTGAATCCGAATAAGAAGAGTAGAGTAACAAAAGCATTCACCAACAGATATCCTGAGGCGAAGATAGAGAGTGTGACGAGCGATAACTACGACTTATTCTTAGATTTCTCTCTACAACCTTTGTGAGATTGAATGAGTTCAAGCCACATTGGGTAATATCCTGATTCAAGATTCGAAGGGATTTACCGTGGCCCTTTGATGCATTCCCAGGGAAAGAAAATTGCAGCAGTTAGACAAAACGTTTTTTCTGTGCCATAGTGTCTTAGGACTCAGTAGAGTGGAAATACCCTATTGTGTTTATGCCGTGTCCATACAGCACGGCTGACAAAAGGAGAAAAGGTAATGAATAAATATAACTCACTTAAAGACACATTACTCCTCAATAATGGAGTTGAAATCCCCATTATTGGTTTCGGCACATGGCAGTCGCCCTCGGGTGATGTTGCATATAATGCTGTTCTTTCTGCCCTTGAAAGTGGGTACGTTCATATAGACACAGCAACTGCATACGGAAACGAAGAAAGTGTCGGACAAGCAATAAACGATTATATCAAGAAAAGTGGGGCAAAGAGAGAAGATTTGTTTATAACAACAAAACTTCAGAACCCCGACCACGGCTATGAAAAGACAAAGAAGGCAATCGACAAATCCCTTAAGCTGCTCAACCTTGATTACGTCGACTTATATCTCATCCATTGGCCAAACCCAATTCTGTATAGGGACAACTGGAAGGAGATGGACAAAGAAAGCTGGAGAGCTATGGAAGAGGCATACAAGGAGGGAAAGATTCGCGCTCTGGGTCTCTCTAACTTCTGGCCACACCATGTTGATGTGATACTCGAGGATGCAAAAATATTACCATCAATCAACCAGATTAAGTTCTGTCCGGGAATCAATCAGAAGAAAGTTGCTGACTACTCAAGCGAGAAAGGAATGCTTCTTGAAGCATATTCTCCGATGGGAACAGGAGCTGTCTTCAGCAATCAGGATATGATTGCACTCTCTCACAAATACAACAAAAGCATAGCTCAGCTTTGCATAAGGTATTCTCTACAGAATGGATATATACCACTTCCGAAGAGTGTCACACCCGATAGAATCAAAGACAACACAAACGTCTTCGATTTCGAACTCACACCCGCCGACATGAAGAAAATTGAAAGTATAGTCCCAATAGGATTAACAGAAGCAAGAAACCCAGACGAAACACAATTCTGATAAAGATGGTAGAAGGAGCGATATTCTCTTTTCCAAACGAAAAGATGAATATGGATTATGTTAAATCCCCCAATCTGGTTGACATATCAGCGTCTACGTAGAAGAGATTACAGGTTTTCTATCAGATTGACGGATAGAGCTTAACAAAAACAACTTGATTCATCTTGATACGGAAAGAGACATAGAAGAATGACCCGGCCTATGGACCGGGCTATTTCTTTTTTGATCACTCTGAATGATAATAAACATAAATTTGGCAAATATGGATAGAAAATACCCGTTATCTTCGAAAAAATGAACTAGACAAACTTTGCTTTGCTGAAAAAAATGCGGAATCCGCAAAAATTTCAGATAAAGGCCTTAATTACTGTATAACTATGTGGTATAATTATCCATAAAAAGAAGAGGAGTTCACAATGAGAGCACATAGAGAAAAGGCATACAAAGCCAGAGACAAGTTGCGAAGATTTAAAGCTGAATATGTTCTCCCCTTTTTAACTAGCCCTATCGGCAGTGGTGTAACACTGACGATAAGAGCATGTATATACAGCGATAGAGGTCGTCATATCAGCTGTACAGGCAATGTTTAAACAGTCTTTGTACGTAGAGACAGTAATGCGGATGCAAATCTATGCAACATTGAAGAAGAACGACGATGAGAGCGCCACGCTACCGAATTAGAAGCAGGCCTTAGCGATATTTTTTCCATGCAGAAAGGCCTATTTAAAGCTGTTTCTTGAGCCTTTAAATATTACAAGCTTACTTCCACGGCACAAATATCGGGAAAAGGAGGAGAAAGGAGTTATTATGAAATTTGATAGAGTCCAATACCTGAATCAATTAATCAAAAAAAAGGATAACGGAAGGATTAAAATCATTACCGGCTTACGACGCTCGGGGAAGTCCTACCTTCTGTTCGAACTTTATAGTAAGTACCTCCTTGATTCCGGCGTTAAGGAAAATCAGATTATAGGAATCGCCCTAGATGATATTGATAATGCAAGATACCGTAATCCGCTTGAACTTAACAAATTCGTAAAGGCACAAATCAAAGATAAAGAGAAGCGGTATTATGTTTTCATTGACGAAATACAACTCGTGGCAGAGATAGAAAATCCTTATGTGGATAGCCCAGACGAAAAGCTGAATTTTATTGATGTCGTACTTGCTCTGATGAAGATACCGAATGTTGATATCTACGTAACCGGAAGTAACTCAAAGATGCTTTCCTCAGATATCCTTACTCAATTTCGTGACCGGGGTGACGAAATTCGAGTCAACCCACTCTCTTTTGCCGAAGTGTATGAAAAATATAAAGGTGACAAACGTGGTGTGTGGCGTGATTACTACACCTATGGAGGAATGCCGCTTGTGTGGCAGATTGGGTCGCACGAAGAGAAAAGTAGATATCTGAGAGACCTTTTTACTAGGACATATATCAAAGATGTATTGGAGAGAAATAAGATAAAAAACGATAAGGAAGTACTGGAAACTCTATTGAACATTCTTGCCTCCAGCATCGGTTCACTTACTAATTCCCTGAAGCTCTCTAATACTTTCAACTCAGAAAGACATATCAAGATTGCTCCGGATACAATTGACACTTATATCGGCTACTTTGAGAATGCGTTTCTGCTTCAAAAATCACAGCGCTATGATGTTAAGGGGCGAAAATACATCAAGACTCCTGTCAAATATTATTACTCGGATGTAGGATTGAGAAATGCAAGGCTCGGCTTCAGACAGCTTGAAGAAACGCACCTTATGGAAAACGTCCTTTATAATGATCTTGTGCGCAGGGGCTATGACGTGGATGTTGGTGTTGTGGAGCAGTACATCAGAAAGGATGATGGTAAAAACGGCCGTAAACAATTGGAAGTTGACTTTGTCGTAAATTGTGGTAATGAACGTTGTTATATCCAGTCGGCACTTTCAATAGAGGACCCTGAAAAAAAAGAGCAGGAAATCGCAGCACTTATCCGCATTCCTGACTCATTCAAGAAGATTGTGGTCGTAAGAGACTATATTATGCCCTGGATAGATGACAATGGCATTCAATATATCGGAATAGAAGATTTTCTCCTGAATGAAAGCCTTATTTGCGCCTATCCTAATCAGAACTCCATGGGGTAATCCCTAGGAGTATGAACTTTTTCTTATGAAACAATCCAAGACTTTTCAAGTAGAACATGCACGCACAATGCCCCTTCAAAAGAGGGGTTTTTACAAGAAGGTGTAGAATCATGACCGATTGCGGTTATCGTTACTGATTCATATTGAGTCTTTTAATTATGCCTCTTTGTTTTCTGGCAATTTATTTTTCTTACGTGAAAGGAGTATAGCGACTGCAGACTCTTTATGCAGTATATAAAAGTGAATATTATTACAACAAGGTTATCATATTGTTATTTTATTCCTATATAGGTCTATTTTCCAATGCTCAGTGGTTATTATTTACCGATGCTAACACCGTTAAGGAGCTGTGCATAATTTACTTAGTCATTTTGGATGACACAATGTAATTCCATTCCGGATGAAAATCATGCTCGGAGAGATTTACTTTCGCCAGCTCTTCATCTGTTACTTTTATTCCACACTCATATTCGTTC
>CAVFNE010000066.1:0-11250 GCA_963623755.1 Muribaculaceae bacterium
CTATAATACTGATATTAAACTCTTGAAAAGCAAAATCAGATGAAACTGTCTGATTTTTCATCAATCTCCAAAGGCTGTCTGACTTTATCTTCTCTCTTGCCTAAACATCCTGATACGTTGTAAACTTCCCTCTGTTGTCCGTGTGACAATAAATTTCCTTCCATACGGAAGAGATCTAGTGACGGGGACCCGCTGAGATATCAGCATTAAAAGGGTTTGCGAAAGGAGTGACTACTATGGCAGTAGTAACAATGAAGAGCCTGCTCGAATCAGGCGTACACTTTGGCCATCAGACAAAGAGATGGAATCCTAAGATGGCACGTTTCATCTTTACAGAGAGAAACGGTATTCACATTATCGACTTACAGAAGACATCGGCATGTATTGTTGAAGCTTATGAAGCTGTCAGAGCACAGGTTCAGAATGACAAGCAGATTCTTTTTGTCGGCACAAAAAAACAGGCTCAGGTAGCTATTGAGACTGAAGCAAAGAGATGCGGCATGCCTTATGTTTCAAACAGATGGCTCGGCGGTATGCTCACAAACTTCTCAACTATCAAGAAGAGCATCGCTAAACTCAAGAGAATCGAAAGAATGGAAGCTGACGGCACATTCGACTCCTTAACAAAGAAGGAAGTAGCTCAGTACACAAAACAGAAGGCAAAACTCGAGAAGGACCTGGGCGGAATCAAGGACATGAAGGAGCTTCCGGGCGCACTTTTCATCATCGATACAAAGAAGGAAGCACTCGCAGTTGCTGAAGCAAAGAGACTAGGCATTCCTGTTATCGCAGTTGTCGACACAAACTGTGACCCTACAGATATCACATACCCCATCCCGGGTAACGATGACGCAATCAGAGCTATCTCTCTCTTTGTCGAGATTATCGCAAACGCAGTAATCGACGCAGACAGCGAACAAGGTATCCAGATTATCGAATCTCTCGACGATGAAGAAGAAGCACTCAATGCTGCTCTTCCTCCGGAGGCTGCAAAGGATGAGGTAATCGAAGACTACTCCAACTATGTTCCTTCCGAAGAGAAGAAAGAAGAAGAAGAGACAGCTGAGAGTGACGAAGAAGAGGAATACTTCAACAAATAAGATTTAAAGGAGATACATTATGGCTAATATTTCAGCTTCCGATGTAAAGAAATTACGTGATATCACAGGTGCCGGCATGATGGACTGCAAGAAAGCCCTCACACAGGCTGATGGAGACTTCGCAGGGGCAGAAAAGATTCTTAAGGAAATGGGTCTTGCTGCTGTTGCAAAGAGACAGGACAGAGCAACTGAAAACGGAAGAGTATTCGTCGAATCAGACGGAAAGAACGTTGTTATGCTTTCACTCTCCTGCGAGACAGACTTCGTTGCAAAGAACGAGGACTTCAAGAAGCTGGGTGAAGATCTCTGCCGTGTTATTCTCGAAAAAGGATATACAGAGCCGAACGATGAGCTCAAGGCTATGGTCGACGCACTCATCGCAATCATCAAGGAAAACATGAACCTTGTTTCCTTCTCACTTACAGCTATCCCCGATAACGGCTATTGTTCAACTTACGTTCACGGAGAAGGTGCTGTTGCAGTTTCAGTTATCCTCACTTCCGACAAGAAGGAGGCTTTCGAAAACGAAAGTGTCAAGGAGCTTGCTCATGATCTTGCTCTCCACTGTGCAGCTTATAAGCCTCAATACCTCTCAGACAAAGTTGTCGAGAAGAGTTACGAGGAAGAGCAGCTTTCAATCTTCAATGCTCAGGTAGCTCAGGATGAGAAGCTTGCTTCTAAGCCCGATAAGGTCAAAGAAGGCATTGTCAGAGGAAAGCTTAGTAAGCTCTATAAAGAAATCTGTTTCCTTGATCAGGCTTTCGTAAAGGATGATACAAAGAGCGTACAGCAGGCACTTCAAGATTGCGGCAAGGCAGCAGGTGCTAAGCTTGAAATCGTTTCTTACTCTGTTTTCCAGGCAGGTCTCAAATAAGGGAGTCGAGATGCAGACTGTTATCAACAACACTGAAACTAAAATGAAGAAGAGCGTAGCCAGTCTTGAGGCTGACTATGCTTCTCTAAGAACAGGAAGAGCTTCAGCATCATTGTTTGACAAGATTAAGGTTGACTACTACGGTGCGGAGACTCCGCTAAGCCAGGTTGCATCAATCTCAGTTCCCGAGGCAAGGATGGTTGTCATCCAGCCTTGGGACAAGTCTGTTCTTCCCCAGATTGAAAAGGCTATTTTAAAGTCAGAGCTCGGACTGAACCCGAACAATGACGGAAAACTTATCAGAATCAACTTCCCTTCCCTCACAGCTGACAGAAGAAAGGAACTGGCAAAAGTTGCCAAAAGTCAGGCTGAGAGTGCAAGAGTCGCAGTCAGGAATATCCGCCGTGACGCCATGGATGAACTGAAGAAGATGCAGAAATCATCACTTATCAGTGAGGACCAGGAGAAGGAAGGCGAGACAAAGATTCAGAAACTTACAGACTCCTCCATTGCCGACATCAACAAGATTGCAGAAGCAAAGGAAAAGGAGATTATGGAAATCTAAAGATGAAGGAACTTGTACACTTGGCATGCATTATGGACGGCAACGGCCGCTGGGCCCGGAATAAGGGACTCAAAAGAATAAAAGGCCACGAAGAGGGCGCTTATGCTGCCGAAAGAGTTGCAAAAGGATGTATAAAGTGTGGTATAAGGTTCCTTACTCTCTATTGTTTTTCAACTGAAAACTGGAAAAGGCCCAAGGATGAGGTTGATTACCTCATGGGCCTTCTTGCTAATCAGGTAAAAGCAAATATACCTAAATTCAATAAACTAGGTATCCAGATAGTTTTGCTCGGCAACAGGGAGGGGATTCCCGTCTCCGCTCTCAAAGGTCTTGATAAGGCTGTTACCGAAACAAAGGACAACAAAGTATTGACTGTCCAGCTTGCAATAAATTATGGCGGGCGTGACGAAATAAGGCGTGCGGTAAATAAGGCCATCGCTGCCGGCGTCACAAAATTTGAAAACGACACCCTACTCGATTATCTCGATAACCCATTCATTCCCGACCCCGATATGATTGTCCGTTCGGCCGGAGAAGAAAGACTGAGCGGCTTTATGCTATATCAATCGAACTACTCCGAGTTTGCATTTTTCGACCGTTTATGGCCTGACTGGGATGAGGAGATGGTAAAGGAGATAGTTGATATATATAATAACAGAGTAAGAAAGTTTGGAGATATAAAGGATGAAAAATAAAAATCTTCTTACAAGAGTTATAACTGCAACTGTAGGTATTCCGGTACTTTTACTCTCAATACTCGTCTTTCCCCAGCACAACCATCTTATGTTCTGTGTAATTGCGGCTTTTGTAACAATCTGTGGAACATGGGAATTAAAAAATAACATTATAAAAAAGAAGATTGATACTCCGTTCATGGCATACCTGGGGGCTCTTCTGCCACTTGTCGAGCTTTTCAGACTCTCTTATACACCCGATGTAGAGCTGACACTCTTTGCACTCGCTACTGCAGTTGCACTGGCATTTTTACACGAAATATTCTACGGTGCAAAGGATGAGTTCAAGAGCTCTGCAGAGCGTGTGTCGCTGACAGTTCTCAATATTGTATACCCAGGACTCTTTATGTCCTATGCAATAAGGCTCTGTTTCCTTCCTTATGCAGAGAAACTTCTCATCACTTTCCTTTCTGTAGTCCTCGGCTCTGATACTCTCGCCTATTGTACGGGAATGTTATTCGGTAAGAGTAATAAAAATATCGTAAAGTGTTCACCGAATAAGAGTATCGCAGGATTTATAGGAGGAACAATTCTGGTTGCTGCCATCGGAACAATCATTGTTAAATGCAATGCAAATCTCTTACCATTCACACCGTTTGAAACATTTGTTCTCTTCCTCCTTACATCAATCTTCGGCACCCTCGGAGACTTGTTCGAATCTATGATCAAACGTTCGGTTGGGGTTAAGGATGCAGGTGTTATGATTCCGGGGCGTGGAGGAATGCTTGATTGCATTGACTCAGTCAGCATTGCTTCTCCTATCTTTGTCGTCGGAGTCGAGATTATCCTCCTATGATCAGACTTGTAATTTTGGGGGCAACTGGCAGCATAGGAACAACAGCACTCAATGCCATAAGAAAAGACAATCCCGGAATTAAAGTTGTTGGATTAAGCGCCAACAAAAACAAAGAGAAACTTCTTTCCCTCAAAGAGGAGTTTGGTGCAGAAGCACTTCTTACTGACGACAGGATAGAAGAGTGCTCCCTCCCCTCTTTCCTTGACTCTACAAAGAGCGACATCGTCCTCAATGCTATTATGGGCTTCGACGGGCTCTACGCAACAAAATGTGTCCTCGAGAAGGGAATTGATCTTGCACTATCGAATAAGGAAAGCGTTGTCAGCGGAGCTTCTTTTATCTTCAAAACAGCAGAAAAGAACTCGTCTAAAATTATTCCCGTCGACAGCGAACACAGCGCTATCTACAATCTTTTAAAGGGAAAAAGAGCAGAGAAGCTTGTCATCACAGCTTCAGGCGGTCCTTTTGTCGACCGCAATAATCTTATAGGAGTTACAAAAGAAGAGGCATTAAAGCACCCGACATGGAAGATGGGCCGAAAAATAACAATCGACAGTGCAACGCTGGCTAACAAGGGCTTGGAGGTTATAGAGGCTTCTTACCTTTTTTCCACACCTGGGGAAAAAATCGAAGTTGTTGTCCACCGCCAGAGTATAGTTCATTCAATGATTAGGACTCAAGATGGAGGAGTATATGCACAGCTGTCACCTCCAGACATGACACTCCCGATTATGAGTGCAATAACAAAAGGAGATATTGAGATGGAGGATGTTGTTAAACCTCTTTGCTTCGATAATCTCACACTTACATTCGAAAAACCGGATAAAGAGCGATTTCCTCTTCTGGACTACGCTTATAAGGCCCTTGATATAGGATACAGCGGAGGGGTCATTTATAATGCTGCCGATGAGGTCGCCGTAAAGGCATTTCTTGATGGAAGAATAGATTTTGTCGAGATATCAGAAGTGGTAAGGTGTGCGCTTGAGGACAATTCACTTACATCAATGCCTGTATATGACTACCCGACAGTTTACCACCTCGACAGAAAAACAAGATCTAGATCAGAAGAGATTATAAAGGAAAAACAATGGAGAGGCTGTTAAGTTTCCTTTATTGGCTTTTATATCTACTCTTAGGTCTCATCGGAACGGGAATTGTTATCTATATACATGAGCTCGGACACTTCCTGGCGTCAAGGATATGCCACGTTAATGTTGAAATACTCTCCTTCGGCTTCGGCCCGGCTCTTTTTTCTCATATGGGTAAGAATACTGAATTCAGGATTTCTCTAATTCCATTCGGTGGTTATTGCCGCCTTGGGGGCGCTGAGGACTTATCTGTTGCATTGGCAAATAATTATAAAAAAATCAAGATTGCAGAAGAAGGATCGTTATTCGCAATTCATCCATTAAAGAAATTATTCATATATATTGCAGGTCCTCTTACAAACCTTTTTCTTGCATATCTACTGTTTTTAATTGTTGCACTTATTCCGGTTGAAAGAATATCGAATGAGGCAGTTGTTACTCCGATTTCTGAATACAGTACTTTATTCAATGTTGAGATTGCTCAACCTTTTTTGAGAAAAGGTGACAAAGTTTTATATGCTGACACAAAAAAAATAAGTGATTACGAAGAACTATTTGATTATCTCTTATCAAGAGAGGGGAACGATGTTGTTTTGAGAGTTTTACGCGATGGAGAAGAGATGGCCCTCACCATCTCTCCTACCCTCATCAACGGAAGCTACTCATATGGAATAACAAATCTGGTAGATCCCGTTATAGGACGTAGCGAAGACGAAAGAATCAGCGTGGGAGACAGAATACTGGAGTGCAATGGAATAAAGATAGAAAACAACCTTGATTTACTTTCTATCGAAGAAGATGAATATAATCTAAAGCTCGCCGACAAAGATGGGAATATAAAAGAAGTTCTCCTCTCTTCCTCTTCCTTTCCGTTTGCTTTTAAAGCAGATACAAGAATTTCGCGTGAACGGGTAAATCCATTTACCTATGCCTATGAAAAGACAAAGACCTTCCTTGAAAGAACTACAAAGGCAATAATGAAGCTGATGACTCTCCAGTTTTCAGATGCGCTCAAAGAGATATCAGGACCGTTTTCAAGCGCTTCGAATTTGGGCAGAATTTCGCTTCTTGCTTTCAAGACAAGTTCTTCAAGCGGTGTAAGAACAACCTTCTATCTTCTGGCTATAGTTTCGATTTCAATTTGTGTAGGAAACCTCATCCCGATTCCGAATTTCGATGGAGGACAGATGTTGATTTCTTTCGCCGAGATTATCTACCGCCGACCTCTCAGGCCGAGAGCATATCTAATATTGCATGGAGTCGGCTTGGTAGTTGCCTGGGGGATTGTAATAATTATGAACTCTTATTCTTATGTAGCAAAACTCTTCTCATAAAGGAAGAGACTAATTTCAATCAGCTTTTAGCCGGCTTCTTTTTGCCGTCTGTCTTGACGTCATAGTCAATGAATTCACTCGACTGTGCAACATCTGTGTAGAGCGTTAATGGGCCGTTGTAGCCTATTTTGAAGTAACCTGTCTCACCATTACGATTCTTGGCGACAATCATCTTTGTTACCTGAATTGTGGCCCTCCCGTGACTGTCTTTCAAATTCTTCTGCTTCTCTTCATCAGATAATGTCTTCTTTCTATGCAGAAAACATACGATGTCTGCATCCTGTTCAATGGAGCCGGAATCACGGAGATTCGATAGTATAGGTTCCTGCTCCTCACTCTCTCGTCCAACCTGACAGAGAACGACAACAGGGATTTTCAGCTCTCTTGCCAATTGCTTGAGGGCCAGCGATATCTGTGAAACCTGTTCAAATTTCTTTGCGCTTGCCAAATATGATGGAGGAGAAATAAGGCCGATGTAGTCTATTACAAGACAATCAATATCTTTTTCCTTCTTGAAAAGTCTCGCCTTTGTCCTGAGTTCGGTAAGGTTTATATTCGGGACATCGACTATGTACATATTCTGGCTCTTATCATAGAAGCGCGCAAGACTGTCCTTGATGAGTTCAAGTTCATCAGGAAGTGCATTGCTCTTCAATATCTTGGAGAGTTCAACCTTCGAGTCCATTGCAAGCATACGGTTTCCAATGGAAACAGAGGGCATTTCAAGGGAGAAGAAGGCAACTTTTTTGTCATTGTTTATCATGTTGTACATCATGCTGAGAGCAAATGCAGTCTTACCTATACTTGGCCGCGCAGCAATGATTACATATTCCTGTGGAGCAAATCCACCGTTTGTATATCTGTCAAGGACA
Source organism: Muribaculaceae bacterium (assembly GCA_963623755.1). GTDB lineage: Bacteria > Spirochaetota > Spirochaetia > Sphaerochaetales > Sphaerochaetaceae > Ornithospirochaeta. The sequence continues at coordinate 7,364 of CAVFNE010000066.1, forward strand.
GAGAAGCCAGTCTCAATTCTGTCATTCTGAGAGTTGTTTTCCATCCTAGTGACCATAGTTTGGAAGGCATCCAGCATGACCTTTCCGATTTCATACTCTTCGGCATTCTGGTTATAGCCTGAAAGAAGGGCATCGTTGATTTCCTTCGAATCCTTCTCAAGCTGTGCCCTGATATCTACAGAGGGGTCGAAAACAGAAGTTTGTAAATCGTTTGAAAGTTTGAAGATTATTCTACGGTAGGATGCATCCTTGATTATGGCGCAATATTCCCTGATATTTGATGAAATAAACGGGAGCGACGTCAAAGTCGATATATACCCAACTCCGCCGCACTTCTCAAGTTTGTTCTTCTGTCTGAGGTAATTTATAAGAACAACACCGTCGAAACGTGTTTTACCTTCTTCATTTACGAGACGATTCAGAGAGGAGAATATCTCTCTGTTTGTTGGAGAATAAAAATCATTCTCTTTGAGAATTGGAGATACCTCATCCCAAGCCTCTGAGTCAAGTAATAAGGCCCCAAGAACAAGCTTCTCGGCGTCATCATCATGTGGTAACGACCTTATAGTCAGCGTAGATGTATCCTGGGACCATGCCATATTTTTATTCTGCCTTAATTAGCTTCTGCCGGTGCTTCTGCTTCCGATGCTTCTGCTGCAGCTTCAGCTTCTTTTGCTGCTTCAGCTTCTGCCTTAGCTGCCTCTTCCTGAGCCTTCTTAGCTTCCTCTTGAGCCTTCTTCAGCTCAGCCTTTACTTCAGCTTCGCTCTTGACTGTAAGTGAGATAACAGACTTGTCGTTCTCATAAAGGTGAGCAACGATAGAGTATGTGCCTGTCATCTTGATAGCATGAGTCGGAACATCAAGCTTCTTCTTCTCAATCTCGAATCCTTGCTTGAGAAGAGCTTCCTGAACCATAAGAGCTGTAACAGAACCGAAAAGCTTTCCACTCTCGCCTGCTGGAACTATAATTGTGAGAGATACCTTATCAAGTCTTTCCTTGAGAGATGCACTTGCCTCTCTCTTCTGAATCTTTCTCTTCTCAATCTGCTCAGCCTTCTGCTTAAAAATAGCAGCGTTAGCCTTGTTGTACATTACTGCAGCGCCTGTGGGAAGGAGGTAGTTTCTAGCATATCCATCCTTTACATTTACGATGTCGCCTTCTTCACCGACATGAATGACATCCTGGTTAAGAATAATTTTCATCTTTTTTCCTTTTCTTCAAATCGAAGAAGTTCTCTAGGATTCCCAATACCGGAATTCCAAATAGAACAATAATATTCAATCCCGGAACAAACAGACCGACAATGAGGAGAATGAAGAAAAGTGTATTACTCTTGATTCTCCCTCCCCTGTTATTCACCCATGAATAGAGAACGGAAAATCCCTGTACTCCATAAATGATGAATAGGCTCACCGTCATACTCATACTGAGAATAAATACGACAGCCGGTACCGACACAAGGCGCGAGATAAGAGAGAGCGCGAGAAAGAAAATCAAAAGCCAAATCAGACTTTGTGAAAATTCAATACTGCATAGCTTCTCATCCCAATCACCTTCTCTTGAATGTACCACCGATTCAAAGATGAACAGTGACACACAGACTGCACCCACAACCAAAGGAAGCATTACAGCAGAAGCAAAGGTCATGATGACAAGAAAAAATAACTCGACATCAATAGTTACTTTCAAAGAAGTAATAAGATCCTCGATAACGGGAACAAACGCATCTCTGTAGCCGTTATAAACAGCCTCAAAGAGCGCCCTGTCGGCACATAGGAGAGTGGCACAGAATGCCACAATAAGAAGTGCAGGTATAAGAGATAAAAAAAGCCTTATATCAACACTTCTATTCTTTGTACCTGTCCATATAGTTCCACCCGCTGACAGCGAGATGGGGATATACAAATTCATAAGCACCATAAATAGATAATAGTCACTGCCTTTCATTATATATAACGAATGAGCCGTGAGTGCCACAGTAATAAATGCAAGCACTATTAAAGTATTTCTTTTACTGTGCTTATATGAAAAATTCAGAAGAGGAAGAGCCAAAAAAAGCGAGAAAAAACTCGAAAACCCCATAAGAGAGGCAATTGTGACTGTAATTACAGCATCCCTTAAAGGGAAGGCAATATCTAAGCGTTCCTCTTCCATCTTTCTCACTTCTTCTCAAACGGGAGATAAGCAAGTATTCTTGCTCTCTTGATTTCCCTGTTGAGTGCTCTCTGGTGCTTTGCACATGTTCCTGTGATACGTGCAGGAAGAATCTTACCTCTTTCTGTGATGTATCTCTTCAAAGCTTCAGGGTTCTTGTAATCAGCCTTAGGTGCCCCCTGACAGAATTTACATACCTTCTTCTTGAAGCTTGTCTTTCTGCCTCCGAGCTTTCTATCCTTGTTAAAGCCACCCTTATCCATTTCTGCAAAATCTTTATCGTCTTTCATTTTTTAACTCCTAATAATCAGAACGGTATATCATCGTCCTGGAAATCTTCAGGCCCGTTAGACAAAACCGGTCTCTCCTGAACCTGTACTCTTGAATAACTGTTATCACTAGTATTATTACTGTAATTATTTCCCATCTGGCTTTGAGGAGCATATTGCTGGGTACCGCCCGAATAGCTGGCTGTCGGATTATTTCTCCTTGCATCTATCGGCGACTGTCCGTCTCCCCTACTCTGGCTTGATAAAAGTGTCAATTGATTGACATATATCTCAACTCTGTTCCTTGTCTGGCCATCACTTCCTTCCCACTTGTTCTGTCTAAGTTCGCCAACAACGCCGACAAGCTTCCCTTTTGTAAGATAAGCACTTGTAGCCTCTGCGGCCTTACCGAAATAAACACAGTCAAAAAATGAAGCTTCATCTCCCCATGTACCATCAGCATTCCTCTTTCTGCTGCCGACAGCTATAGAGAATCGGACTATAACACTCCCATTCTGCGAATATCTCAATTCACCGTCTCTGGTAAGCCTTCCAGTTAATGTAACACAGTTGACATCAGCCATAGTTATCCTCAGATCTTTTCAGGATTGATAAACAGATATTTCAATACGTTATTTGAAAGCTCGAAAGCTCTGCTCATACTCTTGATAGAGTCGCCTTCAGCCTTAATTTCGAAGTAGAAATAGTGACCTTTTTCCTGCTTGTTGATGAGATAAGCGAGTGTTCTAACTCCCATATCATCCTTCTTGATTACTTCAACGCCATATTTAGCGAAGCTGGACTCAACCAATTCGAGCCCTTCCTTTGTCTTATCTTCGTTAGCATCGAAGATAACTGTGAACTCATAATTAGAAATCATGAATTCCTCCTTGTGGACATAAATTTCGATCCGAAAACTTCGGATAAAGAGGTATTCTAGATACTACCCAAAAGTGAAATCATAGTCAATCGACATGCTTCTTATTAAGCAGGAATTCCGAGTTCCGCAATTGGATTTTTCCTCTTTTGAAACAAAAAACACAACACTATTACTTTGTGTTCAATCCTGAACTTTTATCGCCTTACATAGCGTTGTATTCTTTGACAGCATCTTCAATATCGCTGAGAGAATATCCTTTGTTCTTCAGATAATTTCTGAACTTCTCTTTTGCATTTTTAGCTTCTTCAGCTCTACCCCTGGCTTCACCCCTAGCTTCACCCCTGGCTTCACCCACAGCTTCGCTGTCTTTAATAACTCCATTAAGATACATTTTAAATTCGTATTCATTAGCCTCAGACATAATCTTCCTCACTTCCTCTTCCTTTTCCATCAGGAACTCATTCAATAAATCCTTCTCAAGACACTCCCTCAGCGTCTCGGCCACAATGCTCTCTCTATCTCCTTTATACATCTCTACGTTGTCCGCATAGATATGGGAGAAAACACAATACTCTTTTATAA
>CAVFNE010000067.1:0-11111 GCA_963623755.1 Muribaculaceae bacterium
CACATAGATTTTTTATTATTATTCCCGCACCCTCAGGACCCCATGCCGGAGGGTGTTTTTTTGGGGTCTTAATTTGATGTGTATCTTCATTTCTGTGTGTTATATTTCCGTTCTCCTGGCTTCTATACAGCATACTGTATTTTCTTACTGTTGTTATACAGATTTAAGCTTTGAGTAAAACCAAGAAAAAAGCTTACTTCGTTGACTAAAACAGCATTTTTTTAATAAAGTAATGGTGGAGAGAATAGATAGTATGATACTTGTTAATCTTGAGTCATTATCTACATCGGAGTTGAGGAATCTTTCTCAACAGGAGATGATAGATGACTTTGAGAATATGGATAGGGATGAGCTTATTTCCTGTCTCACGGAAAAGTATGAGGAAGAAAACTCTAACTGTGACAGTGACGAGAACATAGCCAAGACAGTAAACGTCAAGAACATCAACAGCCTGTCGGACAATGTAAATCATACTCAATTCATGACTGAGCTTCCGGGGACGGAAGAGTTGCCGTCTTTCTATGAAGAGACATCAATTCATTTTCTATATAAGAATTGTGACTGGGGTTATGTCTTCTGGTCAATCTCGTCAATCGATATGCAGAGAATAACAGAGAACAACGGCTCGTTAATTCTTGTTGTGACGATGGTTAATGCACTGGGTAACAAAGAAACATACGATATCTTAATCAACGACGACGACAGAACCTGGAACATAGGTTTTTCGAAGGATGCCGTTGAGTGCTTTGTTTCTCTTGTTGTTGAGTTCGAAGGAGGAAAGAGAGATTTGCTGGTGCAGTCAGACTGCGTTCATCTTCCGACTTTCTATTGGCTTGAACATACATCCGAGATGAAGGAAAACGATCCTCTTTTCAAAGTTTATCTATCACTTATCACAACAAAGACGGGGGAAGTTATCACAAACTCCACTGTCCAGGAAATAATTAAGAAGTACAGGGCGGAGGACTGCAAGGTATGAACACAATCAATTTGATTCTCCATGCTCATCAGCCATATGTAAGGCACCTCGAATACGAAAGGTTTTTAGAGGAAGATTGGCTTTACGAGTCACTTAACGAAACATACCTTCCTCTTCTGAGAATGCTCAGTCGTCTTGTCGAGGATAGAGTAAACTTCAAAATCTCACTCTGTTTTTCTCCTACTCTTAGCACAATGCTGACAGATCCTGCTCTCCAGGATAGGTTTGTGAGGTACATGAACCGCCATATAGAGCTTGGTGAGAAGGAAGTCAAGAGAACGGAAAACGAGGACAGAGACTGCCACCGTATTGCTCTCCATTACCTTGATGAAACAAGACGTAACCTCAGTGTATATGAAGCATTCGGCCGCAATATACTCTCCGGCTTCAAAAAGTTCAGCGACATGGGCTTTGTCGAGCTCATTGCAAGTGCTGCAACACACGCTTTTCTTCCGTTATATAAGAACTATCCCAGTGCTGTAAACGCAGAAGTTGCTGTCGGCATCAAGACACACAGGGAAATCTTCGGGGAGGACCCGAAAGGCTTCTGGCTTCCCGAGGCAGGCTATTACCCAGGGCTCGATGATATTCTACTCAAAAATGGTGTTGAGTGGATTCAATGTGCCTCTCAGACTGTTCTTACCAGCCCCGATAAGTCTCTCTACGGCGGCTACAGACCGCTTCTCTTTCCCTCTGGGCTTTATGCTTTTGCTGGGGATTGGTCTCTCTCGAGTCTTATATGGTCTAACAAAACGGGCTACCCATGTGACTCTGACTACCGCGAGTTCTATCGTGATATCGGGTACTACCTTCCAATGGAGTATGTCGGGCCTTATATGCATGAGCCTTCAATCCGTGTTTTCACCGGATATAAGTACTATGCAATCACAAGTAAGGGTGAAGACAAGAACTACTACTCAATCGATAAGGCAGACGAGAAGGTGAGGTTACATGTTGAGAACTTCCTTTATAATATAAGAAAGAAGGGTACTCTACTTGATGCTTCGAATATCAAAGACCACGTTTTCAATCTTCCTTTCGATGCAGAGCTCTTCGGACACAGATGGTATGAAGGAATATCATTTTTGGAACTCTTAATCCGCGAAATTAATAAAGATACTTCTACATACAGAATGGAAGTACCATCTTCGTTGATCGGACACAAAGAGGACAGGTATGACAGGATTAGAATTAATGAATCGAGTTGGGGACGTCATGGAGGCGCTGACAATTGGCTTGACTCATCAAACTGTGACATATACCCACATCTTTTGAAGGCTGTAGAGAGAATGCAGGAGCTAAGGGAGCGCTTCCCCAACCAGGGAACACTTAAAAGACGGTTCCTCAATCAGGCCTTGAGGGAGCTTTTATTAGCTATGGCATCAGACTGGCCGAGCATAATCCACGACAACACATCCGTCAGTTACGCACGTAAGCGTCTCGAGGGTCACCTCTCGTCCTTCAACGTAGTTCATCAATCGATGTGCCGTAACACAGTTAATACCGAGTGGCTTATAAACAGTGAGAAGCGCAGCTCAATTTTCCCGAATATCGACTACAATGATTTTTCGGTGTAATTATTTATAAAGTAAATAGATGTATGGGAGGAGAATGTGCTTTTTCCTCCTTTTTTCATTAATTTGGAAAAAAAGAAAAAAGTCAGTTGACACTATTTGAGTAAATCTCTAATATACTTCTTGTTCATGCGGCCGTGGTGGAATTGGTAGACACGCTAGCTTGAGGTGCTAGTGCTTTAACGGGCTTGGAGATTCGAGTTCTCTCGACCGCAGAATTTTTTTTTGGAGGATTAGCTCAGCGGGAGAGCGCCTGCCTTACAAGCAGGATGTCACAAGTTCAATCCTTGTATCCTCCACTAGCCAGGTTATCCTGGTATTTTTTTTGCCCAGTATCGACATCGTGAGGCAAATTGTTTATCCTAGACGAGAGGTAAACATGTCGGAAGAATTTCTCAGTCAATATACTCTTACTTTTGTCATTTACGCTTTTGTCGGCTATATATGTGAGGTTATTTATTGCTCAATTGGACAGCGTAAACTTGTAAACCGTGGCTTTTTATACGGACCTTGGCTCCCGATTTACGGCTTCGGAGGCTTGATTGTGAATATATGCCTTATGCCGCTCAAGAGCTATCCAATTCTTGTCTTTATACTGGGCATGATTCTTACAAGCATTGTTGAGTATATAGGTTCGTGGGGACTCGAGAAAATCTTCTCAATCAAGCTCTGGGACTACTCAAAGCATTTTTGCAATATAAACGGTAGGGTTTGTTTACTTAACTCTACGCTCTTCGGCGTTATGAGTATTTCTCTTGTATACCTAGTTCAGCCTTATATAGACCTTCTCTTGGCCTGGATTCCTCTTACTATAAAATACAACCTCTCCGACGTACTCAGAATTCTCTTTGCCATAGACCTGACGATGAGCACAATAAAGATGAGTGCATTCAAGAAGGCAATCAAGTCTGCCGCCGTCAAGGCTAAGGAAATCGAGACGAGAGCACGCGAATATGCCGAGATGGGTAAACTTGAGGCAGAGCGCGAATTCAAGATACGTATGGAGAAGGAGAATACCGAAACGAGAAACAGCTTCGGTGTACAGTTCAGGAGGATTCTCTCTGCCTTCCCGAGTGCTACAGCACATAAGAGTGAGTTAAAGGATGAACTAGTTAGAATGCAGAATTGGGCAAGGGAGAGAAAGGAAGCTGTAGAAGAGTACAGAGAAAATCTCAAGGCACTCAAGAGTGAGTATAAGGAGAAGGTTAGGGAAATCAACTCCAATAAGGGAAAGGTGAATGACTGAGTATCTGAATGTTTTAAAAAAAGTTGAGAGCACAAAACAAGGCGTAATGCTAGTTGCTGTTTCTAAGACAAAGCCGTACAGCGATGTGCTCTCTGCATACTCTGACGGCGCAAGAGTCTTCGGAGAGAACAGGGTTCAGGAGATAGAAGAGAAGTTTCCACTTAAGAGGCCGGAGGGAATGAAGGTATATCTAATTGGACAGCTTCAGAGAAACAAAGTAAAGAAGGCCGTTTCTCTCGTTGACAGAATCGAGAGTGTTGATTCTCTTCCTCTTTTGGAGAAAATCAACAGCGAGTGCGCTTTGATCGAAAAAAAGATGGATATCCTATTTGAAGTAAACTCTTCGAATGAAGAGCAGAAGGCGGGATTCAGGACTAAAGAAGAGCTTATAAAGGCTGTTGAAAAAACAGAGGATATGAAGTGGGTTAATCTAATCGGACTTATGACTGTCGGCCCGCTTGGGTTTGACAGAGAGAAGAACGCCAAGGCTTTTACCTATACGAAGTCGCTTTTTGATGAAATATCTTCCATCCACCCGCTTAGTGTTTTGTCGATGGGGATGAGTGCTGATTGGCGGGAGGCAATAGAGTGCGGGAGCACGGAAGTCAGAATCGGCAGTGCAATTTTCGGGAGCAGAGTATGAAGAGGATGGGTGTCTTTTTTCTTATTTTCCTTGTTGTTATATCCTCTCTTTCCTCAGAGACATTGACTCATTCCTCACTAAAGTATGAGTACGAGGAATATAAAAGTGAGGAGTTTCCCATCTGGTCGCGTGAGCTCAGGAGAGCTGAGACGCTCTTCTTCGGCTCTTATGTTTTCTCCATCCCGATTGCTGGACTCTCACTTACTGCTCTCAGGAGCTTTAATGCTATTCCTGCCGTGTCCTCGACAGAGAAGGATGCTCTTCTAACGCTCTCTGTTGCGACTGGAATCTCTCTCTTTGTGGCATCGCTTGATTGGGTTATAGGAAAGATACAGAATTGATTAAAGAGCACGACTATTCATTTGTATCAACAAAAAGCGGCAGAGTCGATAAGGTGGCCTCAGACTCTCTCTCTATTCCCCGATCAATCTTCTCTCTCGATAATACTCTCATTACAATCAATGGAATTAAAGCTAAGAAAAGCTCTTCTGTCATAGTCGGCGACAAGGTCGATTTGAGTTATAAGGAAGAGGTATTCGAGGACTTGGAGAAAGAGGATATTCCACTCGAGGTGCTCTATGAAGACGATGATATTCTTGTTATAAACAAGGCTCAGGGTATGACAGTACACCCCGGAAGCGGTGTTAACTCCGGCACTCTTGTAAATGCCCTCCTTAACATCTACGGTGACGATTTTTCAACATCAGACGACACTCTCCGCCCCGGTATTGTCCATAGGCTCGATAAAGATACTTCCGGCGTAATGGTTATTGCAAAAACAAGGGAGGCTCATAAAGAGCTCAGCGCTGAGTTTGCCTCCCACACAAACGAGAAGTATTACCTTGCTGTCGCTAAGGGTTTTTTTACTGAGAGTGAAGCTTTGATAGAGCAGAGGATAACACGTGACAAAAGGGACAGGAAGAAATTTACCGTCACAGATAATAAAAGCGAAGGAAAGGACGCTAAGACAAAGTACAAGGTGCTTTCAGAGAATATGAACTATGCACTTCTGAGGGTGAGAATATATACAGGGCGCACTCATCAGATAAGGGTACACCTCGCCTCAATCAATCACCCGGTTCTGGGAGACCCCATTTATTCCCGCATTGACAATAAGTATAAAGATATTACTCTTATGCTTCATGCTGAAAGAATTGTATTTAACCATCCTACAACTGGGGAAAGGATGGTCTTCCGAGCTCCTATCCCGGAGAGGTTTATTAATTTTCTAGATAGTGAAGGACTTAATATCGAATGAGATTTCATATAGTAAAGGGAATCAATAACATATATACGGCTCTGGGGGAGGATGGAGGGGAATACACTCTCCGTATTAAGGGTAAATACCTCAAGAATAGGGAAGGGGAGTATTCCCCTGTAGTCTGCGGTGACTGGGTAGAGGGAGCTCTCTACAGCCCGGAAGAGGGACTCATTACATCTGTTGAGGAGAGAAAATCGAGTTTCGTCCGCTTCAATTTCAAGGCCGACGCCAACCAGACCATATGTGCCAATCAGGATATGACGGCAATTGTTTTCTCCCCCCTCTCTCCTCCCTTCCGCCCACGTTTCGTCGACAGGGCGATATGCTGCATTTTTCATAGCGAAATACTACTTATCCTCAATAAGATAGATTACCTTCTGACAGAGGACGAGAAAGAGCGCTATGAGCTATATAAAGAGCTCGGATACAAGGCAATAGCTGTCTCTTCACTCTGCGGAGTGGGGATAGAAGAGCTCAAGAGCATAATAGAGAATAAGACAGTTGCATTTGTCGGGCAGAGCGGGGTTGGGAAATCAACACTGATAAATACTTTGATTAACTCAAAGCAGAGAACAAATGAACTAAGTGAAAAATATAATCGCGGCCGCCACACAACAAACCACTCAATCATGCTCCCTAGCTCCTATTGCACTATAATAGATACTCCCGGGGTGAGGGAGATTCAGGTTCCGATTGAGGATGAAGCGTTGATACGCGATTCCTTTGTGGAGTTCAGAGACCTCGACTGTTTATATCCCGGGTGTTTACACCGCGGAGAAGAGGGCTGTATTGTCCCGTCAATGCTTGAAAAGGGACTCATCAACGAGGATAGGTACCTTAGTTACCTCAAGACTCTTGAGAGTGTCTCACTCATCCGTCCTCGCTACGAGAGGTTTAAAAAATGAGAGAGCGTGACGAGAAAGGGTGCGAACTCGATATTATCCTCAGCAATGTGAGAACCTTCTCTCTCTCAAAAGAGGGTGAGAGGTACATATCGAGCGAGAGGATAACAAGTGATGAGAAAGTCCTTAGTGAGAGATACAATAAAATCAGCGCCATTATGGAGAAAATCTCAATAGAGGACCCATTGGAGCTTTTTCCATCCCTAGAGGATTTATTCTCCCACTATGAAAAGAGCCACAGTGACTTTCCTGGAGATGTTATCTACCGCGCCGGGGAGTTTCTACATTCCCTCTTCATTCTTTTTACCTTTGAAGAAAAGAGAGACGAAATAGAAACAAATATGAAAGAGCTTGAAGAGAATATACTCTCCTCTCTCTCCCCCGACGGCACCGTCAACGAAAACCACCCCCGTCTTTTACCTCTTTTGAAGAAGAGAGACAACACAAAGAATGAGCGATATCGCTATTCACAAAGTTATATCAGCTCAAACCGGCAGATAGTACAGAATTCAAATCCTATATACCGCAATGAGCGCGTTGTAATTCCAATCTTTTCGAAGGACAAGAAGAACGGGGACTATTACATATCCGGGACAAGCAGCTCGGGAAATACTACTTACGTCGAGCCCTTCGAATTGGTTGATTTAAATAACAGGGTAGTGCTGGCAGAAGAAGCTATCAGAAGCGAAAAACTAAAAATTATCCACGACTTAAGTTCAGCTCTGAGAGAAATAGTGCCATATTTGAAAGATATGACAGACTATGTTGCTCTCTTTTCCTTCCACTATGCTTTTGCTCATTGGGCACTCAAGAATAAGTGCTGTCACATCGAAAAGGGAGAGAGCGTTGAGTTAATCGAAGCTCGTCATCCGCTACTGGGAGAAAAAGCCGTTTCGATTTCAATAACAATTCCAGAAGGCAATTCGGTTCTTGTTCTATCTGGCGCAAATTGCGGGGGAAAGAGTGTCACGATGAAGACAGTTGCGCTGTTGTCACTTCTTAATCAAATATGTACCTTTGTCCCTGCTTCGGCGTTGTCTCATTTACCATATTTCGACACTGTCCTGACAGATATAGGGGACTGGCAGAGTATAGAGAGGGATGAGTCTACCTTCTCCTCTCATATGTCGAATATTGCTTATATAGCAAAGCACGTCACAAAAAGAAGCCTCGTCATCCTCGATGAACTGGGATCCGGCACAGACCCCGTAGAGGGATCGGCTTTGTCACTTTCACTTCTTTCGTACTTTAAAACACATTCCTTCCTCACTATCTGTACATCCCACTACAACGATGTTAAGGGCTATGCATATACAGAGAATGGAATGATGAATGCAAGTATGGAGTTTGATGTAAAAACAGATAAACCTACATATAAGGTGCTCTCCGGAATCCCCGGGGACAGCCATGCTTTAAGTACTGCAGAGAGAGCAGGGGTGCCGAAAGTAATTATAATGGAGGCGAAGAAAAACCTCAGTTCTACCTCCAATTCGGCAACGGGGATCATCAACTCGCTTTTATCGAAGTCCCGCACTCTCGATAGAAAAATGTCCGAGCTTGACATAAAGAAGCGGGAACTCGAAGGCGAGAAGACAGCACTTGAGAAGGAACGCAATGACCTCAAAACAGCGCTTCTCGAAGCAGAAAAGTTCGGCTACGGCGAAATAAAAGAGTATATGACAACTACGCGCAGGGAACTCGAGAACCTTGTTAAGGCACTCAAAACGGGAGATGTGACAAAAGAAAAGACAAAAAAGGTTAAAGAATACATAAAGAGCGTAGAAAAAGAAGAAGAGAAATACCGCATTGACTTAGAGAAAAAAGAAGACGAGATAGAGAGTGTTGACAACACCCCGTTTTTCCCTGGCGACGATTGTCTATGCGGCAGCGGTAAGACAAGGGGAAAGGTTGTCTCTGTTGACGGCAGAAAGGCTGTGGTACTCTTTGAAAACGGCCTTAAAATTACAGTCAAGACAAAGGACCTTGTACACACAAAGCCGATAGAGATAAAAAGCGAAGTTGCATCCTTCTCGTCGGAGAAGAAAAAGCCTCTCTACACACTTGATGTAAGAGGACTGACACTTGAAGAGACGAAAGAGAAACTATCCGATCAGATAGAAGGCGCTCTTATGTCGGGTCTCTATTCGTTCTCAATTATCCACGGCTATGGGGACGGAATACTCCAGAAGGGAGTACATATGTTTTTGAAGAATAATAAAGATGTACTTGATTACTCTTTTGCTCGCCCCGAGGACGGCGGTATGGGAAAGACGTACGTCATTCTTAAGAGTTAAATGTTTTCCTATCGGGTAGCTGAGCCCCGAGTACTGATATAAATAGGACGGTGCATCCGATTATTTCACGAGCCGACATAGCTTCATGGAGAATCAACGCACCCCCGATGGCAGAAAAGACACTCTCGAGGGACAAAATCAGCGTAGCCTTTGTCGCCTCTGTATTCTTCTGTCCCACAATCTGGAGTGTGTAGGCAATGCCGCAGGAACCTATTCCTCCATAGAGAATGGGGATTGTGACACTCTTAATACTTTCTATCGAGTTATTTTCAAAGATTAAGGAAAGAACAAAAGCAATGAGTCCGGCTGAGAGAAACTGTATTGCCGAGAGGGAAATTGAGTCATGGTTCTTTCCTCTATTATCGATGAATAGAACATGGAAAGAGAAGAGAAGAGCAGAGATGAAGACGAGCCTGTCGCCATCGGCAATGCCGTTCGAGCCGTCATAGGAGAGAAGGAAAGCGCCTATAAGTCCTGTAAGGATGAAAAACCATGTTTTGAGTGAGTTCTTTTTTCCGAAGAAGAGGGATATGACAGGAACAAAGAGGATATATAATGACGTTATGAACCCCGCTTTACCTGCACTTGTTGTCTCGATTCCCTTCTGCTGGAAAAAGGAAGCGGCAAAGAGTAGAACTCCTGCGATGATTCCGTCACGACTTAAAAGTGGTATATTCTCTTTTTTTTTCTTGATGTTCTTGATAAGGAAGGGAGAGAGGACGATAAAGCCCAACAGCATTCTCAGGCCGTTATAACATAACGCCCCGATTGCGTCTCCGGCCTGACTCTGTGAGACAAAGGCAAAGCCCCAGATTGCTGCAGTTAAAAGTAAGATAAAGGAGGAAGTTGTTTTTTTCATAGAGTGAAGTATATGAAATTGAATAATTTCGATAAATAAGTTTTTACAAATTAATTGAGAGTCGTATATACTGTTTCTTTCAAAAAAGGAGTTGAAAATGTCAGATTACATGAACGGTACAGGTATACAATACCATTTGAGAATAAAGAAGGGCGATTGTGGCAGATATGTCATCCTCCCTGGGGACCCCAAGCGTGTTCCATTAATTGCGAAGTATCTTGATAAAGCTGAGTTTGTTTCAGACTACAGAGAGTTTGTAACATACACGGGATTTCTCGAGGGCGAGAAGGTTAGTGTCACAAGTACAGGTATCGGGGGACCGAGTGCAGCTATTGCCATGGAGGAGTTATATAAATGCGGCTCCGACACATTTATCCGCATGGGTACATGCGGTGGTATTGCACTTCCAGTTATGGGAGGAGACTGTGTTATCGCAACAGGCGCAGTCCGCGCTGAAGGCACAAGCCGCGAATATGCGCCTCTTGATTTCCCCGCCGTTGCCTCCTTCGATATCGTAGAGGCACTGCAGGAAGGGGCGAAAAAGCTCGGCGTCAAGTTCCACACAGGTGTTGTGCAATGTAAGGACAGCTTCTACGGTCAGCATGATCCGTCCGTTATGCCCGTCAGTTACGAGCTTGAGAACAAATGGGAGGCGTGGAAGAGACTGGGTGTTCTTGCATCCGAAATGGAGAGTGCAGCCCTCTTTGTTGTAGCCTCCTACCTTGGGGCCAGGTGCGGAAGCGAATTTTTCGTAATGGGAAACCAGGAAAGGGAGAAACTCGGACTCGATAACCCCAAGTATCACGACACTGATAGCGCAATAAGAGTTGCAATAGAGGGCCTCAGATACCTAATCAAGAAAGACAGAGAGGAGGGAAGGTAAGCTAGTAGAGGGTTTTCCCTTCTTTGAGGAAATGATTCTTTCTTTCTTCAAGAAGAAGGGATAAATTATCCCCCTTTTCTGCTTCCTTATCGATTTCAATTGTGAAGAGCTCCAGCCCGAGGGATGTATAAGCCGTCTGGAGGGAGCTATTTTCATGCATGCCCAAATCAAGTTTGAAGCGCTCGTCGGAGTATGACTTTACGGCGTCTTCTGTTTTATAGAGGTAAATCTCATCTGTCTTGAGATTCCGGATTATACATACTGCTCTTATCTTATCTTCACGTAGAAATTCTTTAGGAATTGACATAACACTAGTCTAATCATTTATTGCTTGAATTGTACATAAGAGGATAAAGAGACTTTTTGTTGTAAGCGTATCTTCGCGTGAAATTCAATTTTTCCGGCCCTAATTACATACTAAAGAGTGGACAGTTCTCGGGCCTTACAGCATAGAGTAGCCTGAGGTCGGC
>CAVFNE010000068.1:0-4362 GCA_963623755.1 Muribaculaceae bacterium
TGCCTCAAAAACACCTTTTCCCTGCCTATCGTTTACCCTAGGGCTGAACTGTTACTATGAAAGCATTAGTTATCGGCGGAACAGGAACAATAAGCACATATGTCGTAAAGGCCCTCCTCGAGAAGGGATGGGAGGTCTGGACATATAACCGTGCACGCAACAGGGATAGAGAGATTGATGGGGTTAATACCATCTATGGTGATATAAAAGACGAAGAGGAGGCAGGGAGAAAACTCTCCTCCCTTACATTTGACACGGTATGTGAATTTGCCTCTTATAGAAAAGAGGATGTTGAAAGGGATTACAGACTTTTCAAAGATAAGACGGGGCAATACATTTTTACTTCATCGGCCTCTATTTATCTCAAGCCATGTTCAGACTATATAATCGGAGAAGGGACAACTACTGCCAATAAGTATTGGCTCTATTCGCGTGAGAAGATAGAGTGTGAGAATTACCTTTGGGACAAGTTCAGGAATGAAGGCTTCCCCCTCACCGTTGTCCGTCCGAGCCACACATACTCGAAGTTCTCTATTCCCGTTGCCCTACACGGCAATAACGGCTCTTGGGCTGTCTGTAAGAGGATGATGGAAGGAAAGCGTGTACTTGTTCCCGGCGACGGTACAACGCTATGGACAGTGACACACAGCCTTGACTTTGCATCGGGGTACACAGGTCTCATGGGTAACAGACACGCCATAGGAGAGGCATTCAATATAATGGGGGACGAGGTGTTGACATGGAATGAGATATATACAACACTCGCTGATGCACTTGGTGTGGAATTCAAACCGTCTTATGTAAGTTCAGACTTTATTGCGAAAGCCGGAAAGAAGTACGGTTACGACTTCGAGGGACCTCTTAAAGGCGACAAATCAAACACAGCGCTCTTCGATACATCCAAAATTAAAAGGGTGGTTCCATCATTTACGACGAATATTCTCTTTCATGAAGGAGTAAGGGAAAGTGTGGAGTACTATTTTGCGCACTCTGAAATGCAAAGGGAGGACAAAGATTTCGATAACTTTTCCGATAGGGTGATTGAGATTATGGCTGAGGCGGAGAGGAGAGTATAACTACCTCTCCGCATTATCGTCTTTCTCTATTCTGTTTTTCTTTTTGACGGCCTCGCTGAGTAAAAACTCAATCTGGCCGTTGAGCGACCTGAAGTCATCCTCAGCCCAGCGCATTAAAGCGTCGTATAGTTCCTTATTTATCCTCAGCGGGACCTGCTTCTTCTCTGCCATACTAGTAGAGAGATCCGGTGTTGAGTACAGGGTTGGCCTCTTTACTCGAGCATAGTACTACCAACAGGTTAGATACCATATTTGCCTTTCTCTCTTCGTCGAGGTCGACTACTCCTTCTTCCTTAAGTTCGTCGAGTGCCATCTTCACCATAGATACCGCACCTTCGACAATCTTCTTTCTCGCAGCTATTACCGCAATAGCCTGCTGCCGCTGGAGCATTGCCGCTGCAATTTCAGGTGCATAAGCAATCTGATTGAGCCTTACTTCGATTATCTCGAGTCCGGCATCCTTAACGCGGTCGGATAATTCCGTCTTCATCTCCCCGGCAATAAGGTTGGCAGATCCTCTCAGAGTCTTCTCTCCCTTCTCATTGCTCTCGTCATCATCATCGTCGTCGATTATATCATAAGGGTAGAGGCGTGCGACGTTACGTATTGTAGAGTCTGTCTGGTTCGATAGGTACTCATAGTAATTCTCAACATTGAGAACAGCCTTTGTAGCATTCTTGACCCTCCACATCACAATTGCACTGACTTCGATGGGGTTACCGAGTCTGTCGTTGACTTTCTGATTACCGTTGACAAAGGTCTCTATCTTTAGAGATATCTTCGACGACACTGTTGCCATCGATAAAGCACCACTATCTTTAGCATTCTTCTCAGCCTGTGCCTTTTCTTCATTATACTTTTTTCTTGGATAGAGATTGGAGCAGAAAGGATTAACTACCCAATACCCTGCATCGTAGATTGTTCCGTAGTATTTTCCGAAGAGTGATAGCACGAGAGCCTCATTGGGTTTTACTATCCTGAGCGAGCAGAAGGAGAAAATACTTACAATAATGGAAAGAAACGCTAGGATGAATTCCAGGACAGCGAATGAGTAATTTCCCTTATCTATATTCATCCCCATGAATATAAACATTTGGATTGATGAGAAGAGAAGAAGTATTCCCATGATAAGGAAAAAGAATCCGCTTTTTGGTTTCAATATTTTTTCTTCGTCAAATGTTACGTGAGCCATAATGCCCTCCTTGATATCATATAGATATCATCATGATTTATATTGTTCAAGTGTAATTATTTGATTTAACACATATTTAACACCAGACAAAGAGGATATATATTGTTGTACTTTGGTGTCATTGAAAAAGGGTGCTACTCAATTGTAACACCCTGTTTGTCAATCAAGAATTCCCGTGAGGTAGGCAATTGTATATGCCGCCTGCGACAGTGTTATTTTTTCCTGGATGATTGTCATCTCTACCGTGAGGACTTCAATTTCCTGACTCAGGACCTCACTCTTCGATATTGCCCCTGCATCATACTGCCTATTTAATAAATCCAGCTTCTCTTCCGCTTCCTCGAGCTTCAATGAGTAGTACTCGAGTTTGACCTTACTAAGCGAAATCTGCGAAAGGTTTTCCTCAGCTGTAGTTGTGAGCTCGTTGATGGCCTCGTCGTAGTCTGCGATTGTGCCCTGAACTTCGCTTTCGGCATACTTGACGGCATTGAGCTTCTTTCCACCGTCCCAGATAGTCGTGCTGATAGCAAAGGTTATATAGAGGCCGTAGTCATCTTTCCTATACCAGTTCTTCTCGATAAGAGGGAACGCTGATCCTCCGTAAGTTAATGATACCTGGAGTGCAAAGTCAGGCTTCCAATAAAGTGATGCCCGAGCTATCTCCTTCTTGAGTTCGTAGGCTCTCGTCTGTCCACGGAGCATGCTGATAGTCTCGCTCTCGGAGCGTGTGACGAGAGCAAGCACATCGCACTTATCGAGCGACGATAGTGCGTTTATCTCATCCTCATTGACAGTGTAGTCAATAGAGGAGTATTCAAGGTCATCCAGAGCTGAAATAGTCTTGAGACATTTGAGGTTGTCCTTGTACTCCTTCTCGAGTTCTGCCTTCTTTACATCTACTTCCATTGCCGAGATTTTAGCAGATGTTACATCTTCTCTCAGAAGCATGCCGCTCTCATATGCACTCTCACTCATCTCGACAAGCTCATCCGCCTTACTTTTTGTTTCATCAAGAAGCGAGAAAAGCTGGGCCATATAAGACGCCGCCGTAAGCCTTGTCTTGAGCTCCACTGTGAGCTTATTCTCTTCGTCCTTGACTGAAAGGGCACGGATAGCTGCTATTTCGGAGTAGAGCTTGACTGACTTCGGAATCTTTCCCCATGTAAAGATGGGCTGTGTTATTGTGAGGCCTGCATTGTAGTAGAGGTCGTTCATTCCTTTATAGAGAGTCACATACTCTCCGCTGGCAGCTCCGGGAATAGAAATGCCAATCTGGCTCGAGAGTTCATCCACCCCGATTGTCGTCTTTCCGATAGGAGGGTTGGGCATATAAGTGGTGGTGAGGAGTGCCTCGATTGTGGGCTGATAGTTGGCCTTTGCGTCCTTCACATCCAATAGGCTCTGTTTATATGTTTCATTCAATTTTCTCAACTCGGCATTCGAACTCTGCATGCTCTCTTTGATATCGGAGAAGGTGTAGGAGGAAGAAGTGTCTTCCTCCTTATCCACCTCCTCATCAGCAGAGAGTGGAAGTAAGACCAGAAGTAGAGATAGAATAAGTAATAATATTCTCTTCATACTCAATCCTTGAGCCTTACTTACTCAGCATTACAGAGAAATCTGTTGTCTTACTGTCAAAAGATACCGAGAATGTCTTATTCTCATAGGTTGTTCCTTCTTCTGAATATGTTCCTCCGAACTTCCTGTACTTGATAACAAGTGTTGCGGTTTTGCCGGAGTAGCTTACAGTCCCATTTGAATTATCATCATCATATGTCAGAGTTAACTTCTCTCCAGCTCCCAGTCCTGAGAAATGGCCGTAGTTGACAACACTGTTGGTCGATGAGTTAGTTACTGTCTCCTGACCGGTCAATACCCCCTTTGAATTGAGTGGAGTACTTGCTGAATTATCTGCAAATAGGTAGAGCTCGTCACCGTAATCAGATGTATAACCATAGCCTGAAGCTGGAGTAGTTCCGCTTGATGAAATAAGGTATCCATTAATTCCCGTTGCACTAAGTTTCAGGTAGTTCTTTCTGAAGTATACCTTCTGCGTTACATTGTCCTTATCTGTAGTAACGGATACATCAATTG
>CAVFNE010000068.1:4372-11071 GCA_963623755.1 Muribaculaceae bacterium
CATCAATTGTATCCCCGCTTGTTCTCGGCTTTGCATTTGTTTCACTCTCCGTCCATGTCCACTTGTCGTCGTTTGTGTTGTCGTTGTCATCAAAGTCGGAGAGTACTAGTGTGGCAGTTTCCAGTGATTTCTTGAATTTGACGGAAATAGTAGAGGAGCCCGTCGTCGTTGTGACATTGCCACTCTTTGTTTCTTCTCCGTTATTGTATGACCACTGGAAGTATATCGGGTCGGTGACGGAAGAGAGGGAAGAGGACGAGCCGTCGATAAGGTCAACAGTAACAGAGACTGTCTTCCACTCATTTGAGAATGAGAGGTCAGAGTTGATGTAGTCCTTCTTTTCATCATCATACTTAATCTTGTACTCGTTGTTGGTAAGCGCTGTCTCGAGACTCCAGTCTGATCCTGTCTCAATGTTATAAAGGGTGACTGTCGGCGCAGATGCTTTAGTATCTGTATTTCCTATATATTCCTTATATTTGACGGTAATTGCAGTCTGGCCGTTTGTGAAGGCGCTTACAGTTCCAGTGACATTATCTTCTGTTGAGTAGCCGTCAGAGTATTTGTACTGGAAGGAGAAACCGGTAGTATCGGTAATGGTTGCATCGCTGCCTGTTGTGCTTGAAGTCGTGTTGTCATCCTTATCCTTAAGCTTAACAACAAGTGTCTTTGTAACTGTAGCTTTATCCATATAGATGATGCCGAAGTTGTTTGACTTGTCGCTCTGAATTGTGCGTCCCGGAACCTTCACGAGTCCATAGTCCTTATGGAATGCGAGAAGGTAGATAGTCTTGTTGTCGGCGTCCTTGCCGTACTCTGGGCTTGTTGTCATCCATCTGAGGTTGGCGATGCTGAATGAGCCGTCGGAAGCAGTCTTGGCAGAGGGAACGGTGTTATCCGAGAAGACACTACTGCCGTCCCATGAGGAGTACCTGTCATTCCAGGTATCCTCATCGTAGTAAGCGTAAACCATTACGTCGGCAATTGCTCCTGTAGATGTAGATGATGTCTCTTTTACGCTTCTGTCCTTGACTGTTCCGCTGATTGCAGAATCGAAGACAGCCGAGCAGGCTGTAAGCATTAATAGTACTGACAGTACTAATGAACCCAATTTAATTATCCGTTTCATTTTCTTTATTCTCCCCGGCTTTAGCTGCCGTCTTTTTATTTAATTTTCTATAAGCTCTCTTGAGCTTTCCCTTCTCAAGAAGGAAGTAGTAGATAGGCATCATATAGAGGGTGAGGATTGTACTTGTTGCCAGTCCTCCCATGATTACCTGGCCCAGCGGGGCATATATTTCGGCTCCTTCACCCTTAGCCACTGCCATAGGTATGACACCCAGAACTGTTGTGAGAGTCGTCATCAATATGGCCCTGAGTCTTGTTGCAGTTCCTTCTGCTGTCTCTTTCTCAAGTATTTCCTTCTCCTCTTCATATGTAAGAAGTCCCAGTGTCTCGGTGTATTCATCGAACTCGATTCCCTTCTTTTGTAGTAATGCTTCTCTGTCCTGTTTACGCGCGACGTTAGCGTAGTCGGCAATGACAATACCGTTGTTAACGAGCATACCCACCAGCGATACGATACCAAGGATGGAAACAATACTCATCGTTGAGTTGAATATCGTAAGCGATAGTACGGCTCCGATAATACAGAACGGGAACAACAGGAGAATCAAAAACGGCTGGTCAAAGCGCTCGAAGACTGCAACCATGACAAGGTATACAAGAAAGATTGCAACAAGCAGCGCTTCCAGTAGCGGCATAAGCGAGCTCTGAACAAGGTCCCCCAGTCCGCTTACCTTTGTCGTAATACCACTCGGGAGCGGATTCGCCTCGAGGTAGGCATCAATTTTATCCGTTACGCTGTCCGTACTCTCTGTTGTGAGGGTTGCAGAGATTGAAAGCGAATTTGCTCTGTCGTCATGGTTAATTTGGCTCAGGCTCTCGTCGAGTGTAAGCTCTGTGACGTTACCCAGCGCAATCTTCTGGCCGGCAAGGGATGTCACAGCTATATCGTTAAGCCTGTCGGATGTCAGGGTTTCGTCCTGAACATTACTCGAGAGGTGGATATCGTAACTGGTGTCGGAGTCTTTATCCTTATATTTTCCGATATCTGTTCCGTAGAAGAGAAGGGCTGCTGTCAAACCTGCCTCCTGGGACGGTACCCCGAGGGATGTGAGGTAGTCGTATGTGCCGTTGATGACAGCTGTTTTTGTGTCATTTGAAGCATTAATCGAGACTGTCATGACCTCCGGGTAAGTCAAAAGCTCAGCTTTAATCTTCTCAGCCTCTTCGTAGAGAACTGTGCTGTCCTCCCCCACAAGGGTAAGACCGTAACCGCCGCCGTTACTTACGAGGTTGATAAGTCTGTCAAATCCTCCGTTTGTGACGCTGACTGTTGCATCAGGTACCTTACTCGAGAGTGCTTCCTGAACTTCCCTCATGATAACGTGGATGTCTCTGTCACGGTCGGCTACCGGAACAAGAACTGCGTGGATAGCGCCCTCGTTCTTCTTTGCCTGACTCACTACATCCATGCTGTTACCCGAGTATACAACATCTGTTTTGAGTTCCGGTGTCATCTCTATGATGATACTTTCTATCTCATCCATTGTCGCTCTTGTTTCTTCAAGCGAGTATGTTTCCGGTAGCGATACAGCAACATAGAAGTCTCCGTTATCTGTACTCGGAATGAACGAGAACTGCATGTTCGGGAGGATGTATATACTGAGTGCGAGAACAAGAAGGCCGGCAAGGAGCATGAATGGTGTGTGGCGCTCTGTAAAGTAGAGCGACTTTGCATAGTGCTTTTCAATGACACCCAGTCCCTTCACAATGAAGTTCTCTCTCTTGGGTTTACGCTTATCGTCGTCTTCCTTCAGAAGCTTTTTCATCAGAAACGGAATGTAGATGATGGCGACAAGAAGGGAAGCCGAAAGGGAGAGCATGAATGTAACAGATACATCCTTGAGTATCTGTCCCACAAGGCCGCTCAACATAGCAATAGGCAGGAAGACAACGATTGTGGTGAGTCCGGATCCCATTACAGAGCCGATGACATCGTCGGTGCCCTTGAATATTGACTCGTTGACAGAGTAGAGTGCCCTGCCGTTATCGTCCGTTGCTTGGTAGAAGCGGTAAACCTGGTCGAGTACAAGAATTGCAGCACCTACGATGTTACCAAGTGCAACAACAATACCCGAGAGGGAGAGAAGGTTGACTGTGATTCCCATCAACTTCATACCGATGAAAGTGAAGAAGATTGAAAGAGGAATGGAGAGACCGATGATGATTGTAGCCTTCCAGTCAGAGAGGAAGATGAAGATGACGAGTACTCCGATTATAATACCCATAACACCGCTTTCGATAACTGTCGAGAGGGAAGAGTTGACGAGCGTCGAGTCATCACTGACCATCGTGAACTTTAACGCACCACCACTATTTTCTTCTTCCTCGGCAAGAATCTCTTTAATCTGATTTGTAATCTCGATTGTGTTACCGTCACTGCGCTTACAGATATCGACAGAGATGACTTCCTTGCCGTTTCTTGTTACATAGAAGTCTCCCATCTTGTAGTCGAGCGTTATTGTTGATACGTCCCCGAGCCTTACTATGCCTCCGTCAAGCGAGTAGCCGACGGGTAGTGAGGCTATATCATCAAGGGATGTGTATTTACTGTCAAACTTTGCATCGATTTCAGTTCCTGCATAACTGACGGAGTTGAGAGGAATGGAGTAGTTGTTGTAGGACAGCATCTGATAGACGGCAAGGGGGCTGATACCTCTGCTGTTCAGTTCATCTATATCAAGAACGATGTCGACGGTAGCTGTCTTGAGGCCGTTGACTGTTATTGTAGATACACCGGCAATCTGTGAAAGCTGCGGCTTTACTGTCTCTTCGATGTATTCGCCGATGGCGTTGATATCTCCACCGTCGCTTTCGACGACAAAGGATGCAATCGGAAGCATGCTTGTGCCTCCGACAAGGGCGTTGGGACGGCCCGAAATTCCGGAGGGAAGGTCGTCGATGAGGTTGTCGATACGGTTTCTTACCTCGTCGATTTCATCATACGGGTCGATTCCATCCTGGTATGTGATGGCAATAATCGAAGCACTGTTTATAGATTGGCTTGTCATACTCTTGAAGTTGGGAAGAGTAACGAAGTCATCCTCCAATATCTCGGTTACAGTCTCCTCGATATCCTGGCTCGATGCCCCCGGATAGATTGTCAGGACATATACCATAGGGTTGGATATGTCTGGAAGGAATTCTGTATTTGTGTCACTTACAGCCATCAAGCCGAATACTCCCAGAGCAAGGAGTGTCATAGCTATGATGACAGGATGTGCAACAGGATAACGTGTCAGTTTCATCTCAATTACCCTCTACGATATTGACGCTCTCTCCCGAGAGGATTGAACTCTGGCCTTTGATTACAAACTTCTTGTTCTCATAACCTTCGGGAAGAAGCACATATTCATCATTCATGAATGAAGATGAGAGGTCGACGTACTTACTTGTCATAGTCTCTTCATCAACGTAGTAGGCAGATCCGTCAAGCTTGAGAGCGCTGCGTGGAATTGTCCAGCCATTTTTTTCATCTATTGTGATTGTAACCTTCACATACATACCGGGTCTGAATGAAGACGGGTCATCAAGCTTGAGATAGAGTTTGAAGTTACGGCTCGATGAGTCGATGTAAGGAGATACAGCTTTGACTGAAGCTGTAGTAGTAACAGAAGAGGAATACTCTCCCTCAGGCTTTGTTACACTGATGTAGGGAGTGGAGCTGTTGTTCGTGAAAAGGCCGTAGTACTTTTCACCGAGATTCAAGTTAACAACAAGGTCTGTTATGTCGGCCAGTAAGGCTATCGGGGTGCCTTTTACAGCAGTGCTTCCCTTACTCGAGACAGTCTTGAGTACTGTTCCCGATGCGTGTGCCGTTACGTCTGTATATGAGAGCTGGAGCTCGGCCAATTCCATCTGGGCCTTATATGCATCCCGCTGCGCTTTGGTTGTATCATAATCCTGCTGTGATACTGCATTGCTCTTATAGAGCTTTTCAACTCTTTCGAAGGAGCTTTCGTAAGCTTCGTATGCTGCTTTTGCCTGCTCGAGCTGTAATCTATACGGCTCAGGGTCGATACGTGCAATTACGTCCCCTTCATTAACCCAGTCACCTTCCTGGACAAGGTATTCAACTATTGTTCCCTCTACATAAGGAGTGACGGGCACTGTCGAGTCGGCACTGACAGAAGACGAGAGCGTCAGAGACTTTTTGACTGTCCCGTTTTCCGGCGTTGTCACCTCTACAGGTGTTGTGGGTCTGTTGTAAACAGTCTCGGTTCTGGTGGAATAGAACCACCTTAAAAGAAAGAAGAGACCAACGAAAACTGCAATTAAGACAACATACATTAATATCGTCTTGGGTTTACTTGTTTTTTTATCGTTCATTCATTCCTCGCTAAAACAGAATTGAATATACAAAAAAGGCAAAAATGTTCAACACTCATAATAAATGAATAATACATAAAACATTAAAAAGCGTAAAATTCGACAAATGTTAAAAATTTAGTTAATCTTGGAATCAAAATTATATAATTAAAGAAATTATGAAAATATTGTTAAAATATTCAAACAAAAAATAAATCCAACACTTGTAATTTTCTCCGACATGGGTTGCTTTTTTTGAAGAAAATGTTGTAACTTTACTTCCATGGAAAGGAAAACAAATAAGAACGGTATGCGCTCACGCCGTTTAATAAGGGAAGCACTCCTCGAACTCTTAAAGAAAAAGAGCCCAGATGATATTACAATCATGGACATAGTAAAAGAAGCCGACATAAACAGGGCCACATTCTATGCCCACTATTCATGCCTGAGGGATTTATATGACGAGATAGAGAAAGAGGTGATAGATAAGATGATGGAGCTTCTCAAGGACTTTAAGGCTGAAAACTTCTTTTCTAACCCCAGCCCGTTACTTCTGCAGGTAAGCATATTCCTCAACGAGGACATCGAGACTTACCGCACCCTCATCAAGACCCCCGGCTCCAACTTATTTCTGCAGAAATTGATGGCAATCTTCATCGACTACCTCAAGAGGGATAACTCCATTGCCGAGGAAGTGAGAAACTCCAAAAGCTTCAATATGCGTGCATATTACTTTGCAGGGGGACTGACGACTTTATATCAGGAATGGTTCAACGGTAACCTCGACTGCACTCTCTTCGACATTCCCTTGGAAGTCGGGAAGATGCTTTCCTCCGGTGGTGGCTTTGCAACCCTCTGAAAACGGGTGAAGACTATCACATGATTCTGAGAATGACAAACAAGTTGATCATTTGCGGCACAATCATTTATAAAATTACCTTTATGGACAAGCTACGATGGATTTAAAGCGTATTTAGTGGACCTTTTGAACACGAAAAACGTGCTTCAGACTCTTTTTGGCACAAACACCGCATGCGGGTCTCTTCTTGTCTCAAGTATTACAGATGTTATGGAGTACTACTATTTTGCCAACAGTGGATAGATGATAAAGAAAATATATCTGGCAACTATTACGTCCATATTTATGAATCAGTACTTCTTCGAAGTGGAACAGTGGGGAAGATAAACAGGAAAGAAAAGAATAGAGATGTTTCAAAATGAATTATGGAATTGAGAACATCTTAGATGTGATTGAACAAGATGGAG
>CAVFNE010000069.1:0-11055 GCA_963623755.1 Muribaculaceae bacterium
GTATAACACAGATGGCAAGTGTCACTGATGACGCTTTGGGAACATAAGCCTTGAATAGCTACGGTGACAGTAAAGATTTTGTGATTGAGCCGAAAAAAAAGAAGTTATTTCTAACAGAATCTTTGAAATAGTGTATATAGTTATGTAACTTGAATGAAAAAAGACGAAGAAAGAGTTAAAAAAAATACTCTCTTTGCTTTGAAACTTTTGAGTATATAAGGAGAAAAATTATGGCTAAAACAGAAAATTGGGAAAAGGCAAAGAATGCATCTTCATGGGATGAGTCAGAGGTTAAAGCTGATGCAAAAGTTAATGAAATCAGTGATGATGATTTAAATGCTGTTTCAGGTGGTGTCCGATTTGCTGAAAATCAGATGAAAAAGAACAAAAACACTTCGAATTGAAATATGCAATTGGGATGTTGAATCAGTGTGCCCTAAATTTTTCCGGGATATAATCCGGAGATATGGTAGTGGATAAGGATAAAAAAATGACAAAAGAAATTATTGAAAAAGCAAAGAAAGCACGTTCTACGGATGAGCTCATGGCTATGGCAAATGCTTATGGAATTGAACTCGAGAAGTCAAAGGCAGAAGAGATTTTTGCACTCATTAATAAAGGTGGTGAGATTTCTGATGATGAGCTTTGTTCTGTTGCTGGTGGTTTTGGACCGTACTACCCGTACTACCCGGACCCCTCGGAATTTAAAGATACAGATGGCAGCTGTTAATGCGCTGTTATCGCTAATTTCTAAGTGTGGACTATGGATAAAGAGAATACTGATAGCAATAGAGGTGTTCTCTTTTTCTGAAAAGCAAGGGAAGCATACTTGGAATGAGTCTATCCTCTTCTTGTCAGGTACAATCTTTGCTGGACGAAGTATTGGGTGCTATGGTATTTCAACGTTGAAGCCGGGTATGCCGGATAAAGATGACGGCTGTTAAAGAGGAGTGGAGAGAGTTTGCTGATAAACTGTGCTTTGAAATCTGGATTAAAACATGTATGCTCCGTTTTAAATAAAAAGAACCGGGGCTTTTTTATAAGGTACAAATATGTATTACATTATCAATGAGAGCATCGGCCTGAGAAGCTGGTGGCGCTCTCCGTTTGCCTATTATGTAAAGGGTGAAATTTTTGCAAAGGAACTTTCAAGGGATGAGTTTGAACTTCTCTATAAGTGTGACGGAGAGACTGAGATTGATGAGAGTGAAATTCTCCAGAGTCTTTTAAAAAGAGGGCTGGTAATCCCATGTGTGAAAGGAGAGAAGTCCCTTACTCCGTGGCAGAGAAAAGTCTATGACAACCGTTACTTTCCAAAGATGAATTGGATGATTACAGGTAGGTGCAATTACAACTGTCTCCATTGCTTCAACGCATCTGATAATGCCCCTCTCATGAGCGAGTTTACCCTCGAGGAAGCAGAAAGACTTCTTGACGAGGCTGAGGAATGTGGAATCAACACATTCACAATCACCGGTGGAGAGCCGATGTGCCACAAGAACTTTTTTGAAATAATCGAAGGAATTTACAAGCGTGGTATGTTTGTCTTTGAACTCAATACCAATGGCTACTACATAAATCAGAAGGCTCTCGACAGGCTGAAGGAAATCGGATGCTATCCCTTAATCAAAATATCTTTTGACGGCGTGGGTCACCATGACTGGCTGAGAAACCGTAAGGGTGCCGAGGAGGATGCTCTGAGGGCGATAAAGCTATGCACTGAAAACGGCTTCAGGGTGAAAGTCCAGACAAATGTTCACAGGAAGAATGTAGAGAGCATGCTTGAAACAGCGCTGTTGATGAACAAGCTCGGTGTTGAGGAAATGAGATTAATCAGGACAACCGAGGCTCCTCGCTGGATTAAGAATGGAGGCGACAGTACACTTACGCTTGAAGAGTATTTTGACAGCATGCTCAAGTTCCTATCTGATTATATTCCCCACAACAGTGATATGCACATCGACATATGGCAGTTTGTGAGAGTATTCCCGCAAGAGAAGAAATACCGCCCGAGGGCAGTTGAATGCATAGCGGGGGAATACGAGCCCTCAATTCCTGTATGCCGTGGAAACAGAGGCATGGTTGCAGTTGCAGCAAACGGAAATCTTTACCCGTGTCATCAACTTTCGGGTGCCTATGATGCTTATTCTTGGTTTCTTGGTAATGTCAAGAAGGATGGGCTTAAGAAGTACCTTCAGAAAGGGGATTATCTGGAAGAAGTCTGTACAACTGTACAGGAACTTGCGGACCATAACGAGAAATGCCGGAACTGTAAATGGTTCAAGTACTGCGTTGGAGGATGCCGGGCGATAGCATTAGCACTCAGTGGCGATAAACTCGGCCCTGACAAATCGAAATGCGTTTTCTTCAACGGCGGTTATCTCAAGAAATTGAAGGATGTGCTCGAAGGATGCGAAGATAGCTCCGGTCTTTCTGATAACCTTTGAGAAACGGCCCATCTTTTGCCGGGGTCTTTTTTTCATCGTACCAGTTGGGATATCATAGGGGAGGAGGAAAAGGAAAATGGAAAAAGTAGGTTTCGGTATAATAGGACTGGGAAGTGTTGCAAAGACACATGCGTATGCACTTGAAAGAAGTGAAAACTGCACTCTTGAGGCTGTCTACAGCCCACACAGCGATAAAGCAGAGGCAGTTTCAAAGGAATATGGTTGCTCGTCCTATACAAATCTTGATGATTTTTTTAATAACGACAAAGTCGAGGTTGTCCTTATTGCAACTCCGTCGGGTCTTCATGAAGATGCGGCCGTTACAGCTTTAAAAGCAAAGAAGCATGTTCTTATTGAAAAACCGATTGAAATAAACGAAGAGAAGGCGGAGAGAATAATCGAAGAGGGAAAGAAGAATGGCCGGCTTGTCGGCGGTATATTCCAGAACAGGTTCTACGATGCTCCTCTTTTAATACGTAAAGCTATAGACGACGGAAGATTCGGACGTATTGTGATGGTTGAGGCTTCCTTCAAGTGGTTGAGAAGCCAATCATACTATGACTCTGGAGCATGGAGAGGAACTCTCGATATCGACGGAGGTGGGGTTTTGATGAATCAGGGTATACATGCAATAGATCTGCTTCAGTGGTTTGGAGGGGATGTTGAGTCTGTTTCCGGCTTTATATCAACTCTCTCCCATGAGCGCATTGAGGTGGAGGATAACGGTGTTGCTGCACTACGCTTTAAAAACGGGGCATTGGGGGTTATAAACGGCTCGACAAGCATATACCCTGGGTTTAGGAGGCGTATTGAAGTATGCGGGACTGAAGGGTCGGCTGTCCTTGAGGACGAGGCGCTTGTTTCTTGGGTCTTCAAAGATGAGAGGAGAGAAGATGATGAGATAAGACAAAAGTATGCCCTTCCGGGCTCTACTTGTGGTGGCTCATCGAATGCAGCAGACATAAACTGGGTCGGTCACCAGAGACAGTTTGATGATTTTGCACTCTCTATAAGGGGAGTAAAAGATCCTCTTGTTGGCGGAGAAGAGGCTTTAAAGAGTGTGAGGCTCATAAAGTGTATATATAAGAGTGCCGAAGAGAAGAAAGAAGTAAATGTAATACGCTGAATGTACTGCAATCGATACAGCGGAAGAGAGATTCAATTGAGAGGAGAGTGTAGAGTAACATATCCACTAAAACTGTTGTTGATGGCCAATAGATATGGTCGTTTGTGGAAAACTTTGTGCAGAGTTCTGATATTCTCCGTTTTTTCTGTTGTGAGCAATGAAAAAGATAGTGAATGTTCCTCAGTGTGCGTCACACAATACGGCCCTGAAATAATATCGTTGCATCACTTGCGTCTAACAAAGAGAATGTTTCCTTGTAATCCTCCCTTGATTATGCCACAGAAAGCTCTTCTTACAGTTTATACTGTTGAATTTTCACTTCCCACACACTTGTTCTGTCCTCGCTTTTCTAACAACTAGAACGTCAACTCGTTTATTGTCGGCACCAAGGTGATGAGCTGAGTTTTGTAAAATTCTATTTGTTTTTCTTTGTTTGGAACATTCCTATTTATTGTACGACGCAATAAACGCATATACCCGATTATTTTAGCTTTATTTTCCACTTCTGTAATACGAGTCTGATCTGTTGTCCCAAGATATAATGCAAGTGCTTTGTGCCAGAATTTTGTAGTAATTTCATAAGGGATTTTGAAAAATTGCATGACTACTTCATGATCAAGTTCAGCAAAACCTACAAAAGCGTTGTACATGGAACCTAACTCAAAGATTGGATGGCCGACAGAGAGTGTGTCCATATCAATAAGTAAAGCTTCCCCGTCACGCACCATAACATTGTTGCTGTGGTAATCTCCGTGGAGCATAGTCTGCTCTTGAGGAACAGCTTGAACCATTTCATACAGCTTGCTGCCAACCTCTTGAGGTAGATAATTTTTGTCAAATCCTGCCCAGTTTAAAGCAACATCTTTCATATCCGGCATGTCGCCCGGCTTTACTCGGGTGCTGTGAATCTGTTTCAGCATATCCACAAAGTACTTAAGAGGAACATCTAGGTTTTCCGGGTCTTTTCTTATCATTTCTGAAAGTGACGTTGCTTCAAGAAGCTCCATCACAGTTCCATAACTTTCTCCAACAAGTACAACGTCATAAGGAATTGCCGTATTGATTCCAAGAATAAGGGCTTTACGTGCCAGCTCACGCTCTCTATCAATCTCTGGAAGGGCATCAGAATTGAAGTATACTTTTACTATAGTTTCAGCATCGTAGCGGTAAACAGCTCCATTGGACCCTCTTCCAATTACTTCACAACCTTCTACAGATAGTTGACGGTATGCTTTTTGTACTTTCATCATCTCTGTGAAGCCGGTCATATTTAAAATATCATATACTTCAGGGGAAACGTTTATTATCTTTAAATCTGATTCTTCTTTCCGCAGCCTGAGAAGGATACGTAGTCCTGCACTTGAGATGTACTCAAGGTCTTTTGCATCTATTACAATCGGTGCACCACCAGCTCCTTCACGAATCTTTTTTATTTCGGTATCAATTTCAGCTGCATTGGAAGAGGATATGCGACCAACAAGGTAAAGTGTTAGAATGTTGTTGCTAAGGTTGGATGCTACTTCCTGCATTTTTATTTCTCCTCGTTGATGTCTTTAAATACTTCGTTAACTAAGTAATTATACTCTTTCCAAGCTAAGCTGTAAGAAAGTTCTCTTGTGTAGTCTGCAATAGAAATGTAATACCATTTTTGTTGTGCTGGATCTTTTTCATTGAAGGCTTGCCACAATGCGTGTCCTTCTTTCTGCCAGACAGTATAGATTGAACGGATGTTGGATAATTTATCGCTTAAAAAAAGAATTTTTACATCTATATCATCTGTATTCTTCAGTATCTCCAGGGATTCTTCTTTGCGTATTCTCCACGTACTGCCGGCAGGGAGATTTCTTCTTTTGTTCTCTGTTTCAGATGCTACCAGTTCGGCAACTCTTTCTCCGAATTCTTTTTCAATTTCCTGTTTTTTGACTTTAGTGTCTTCTATTACGTCATGAAGTACTGCTGCCGCGATAACTTCTTGATTCGTTGTCAATGAGCCTGTAATTGCGGCTACTTCAACGGGATGAAGAATATATGGAAGATCAGATTGCTTTCGTTTCATCCCTTCGTGAACGTTTGTGGCAAAAATAACAGCACTTTCAACTAATCCCACAATATGCTCCTCTAAACTTTACAAAGGCTAATAAGTTTTATTGCCGGGAATTCTACCAGCTTTTCGATAAAAAAAACTAGCCCTCTGGATATACATTGACACGATACGACACGATTATGATGGCTGATTCTGGAGAAAAGATAAGCCGATGATTTATATCTACTGTGTATTGATTATCGTTACACAGGTTAGTAAAATCTAACTTGTCCGGGAGGAATTATGAGAAAGTTAATTTTTCTTTTACTATTTTCAGGTATATGTTTGTCTCTCTTTTCACGTCCTGTAAGCGAGACTGTTGCTTCTGATAAAACAGAAGTCAGGGTTGTCGCTCTCAAGGGCCCGACAGCAATGGGACTTGTTAAGCTTATGGACGAGAGTGAAAACGACAGTGATGATTTAGATAACAGCTATACATTCCAGATTGAGGCTTCTCCAGATGCTGTTACTCCTCTTATTGCAAAGAATGATGTTGATATAGCATGTATTCCTGCTAATCTTGCAGCAGTATTGTACAACAACACAGGAAAAATCCAGGTTATTGCAGTAAATACATTGGGGGTACTTTATCTGGTAGGAAACGGCGGGAGAGAGTTTTCCTCCCTTGACGATATCAAGGGTAGAACAATCTACTCGGCAGGAAAGGGTTCAACTCCACAATACGCCATCGAGACAATACTTACAGGCTACGGACTGGAAAACGGAAAGGATGTAACAATTGAATGGAAGAGTGAGCATGCCGAGTGTGTGGCCTCCATTCTTTCCGACAGTGATGCACTGGCAGTCCTCCCTCAGCCCTTTGCAACATCTGCATTGATGCAGAACTCATCGCTTGTAGTGCTTGCGGACCTCAACGACCTCTGGAGGAATATTGCGGGAACCAGCCTCATTACAGGGGTAACAGTTGTTAACAAGGAATTTGCCCGCTCTAACAGGGAAGCTGTAGAGGATTTCCTCGAGGAATATAATCAGAGTGCAGATTGGGTCAACGAAAATATTGAAGAGGCTGCAGCTTTGATTGAAAAATATGGTATAATCAAGGCTCAAATTGCTCTCAAGGCAATTGATAAGTGTAATATCGTAGTGTGGACAGGTGAAAAGCTTAAGGAGAATCTCTCTGTCTATCTCGAGGCACTTTATAACTCTAATCCCAAGAGCGTAGGTGGTGTAGTACCAGGTGATGACTTCTACTTCTGATAAAAGTAAAAGAAAAAGCTATTTAGTATCCATAGTCATATGGATAACAGTCTGGTTTATCCTCTCCCTTGTTGTGGGGGAGGAGATTTTTCTGCCGTCTCCTCTGGAGACAGTACATTCTCTCTTTCATCTCATTCCTCAATCTTCTTTTTGGCGCTCCATCGTCTTTACGCTCTCGAGAGTCACGGCAGGTATTATGATATCTTTTGTGCTGGGCTTTATTCTTGCTGTGGCATCATCCTTTCTCAGGTGGCTGGAGATATTCCTCTCTCCTTTAATCAAGGCCATGAGGAGTATTCCCGTAGCCTCTGTAATTATCCTCACACTTCTCTGGGTCAGGAGCCGGAATTTAAGCATAGTCATATCTTTTATAATGGTTTTTCCGATTATCTACTCATCGGTTTTATCGGGAATGAAGGCAACATCCCCAATGCTTCTCGAAGCTGCTGCCAACTATGGTGTCGGAATAAAAAAGAAAATAAGGTACATCTATATGCCTTCCATCTTTCCCTTTGTCAGGACAGGACTATGTAACGGTGTGGGCCTGGGCTTCAAGAGCGCAATTGCTGCAGAGGTTATTGCACTTCCGGACACAAGTATAGGTAATGCTTTATATGAAGCGAAAGTTTATCTTTTAACCCCTGACCTTTTTGCCTGGACAATTGTGATAGTTCTTCTCTCTATTATATTTGAAAAGCTTACTCTTCTTATTCTTGGATTTGCTGAAGGGAGGGTATTGGAATGAAAATATATAAACTTTCGAAGAGCTTCGGCGAAAAAAAGATTTTCTCTGATTTCTCTCTTACAATTCCTGATGGAAAAGTTACTTTGATTAGAGGAGAAAGCGGGAAGGGCAAGACAACGCTTCTGAGAATGATTGCCCAGCTCGATTCTGATTATACAGGTCAAATTGATAAAACCGATGCTGTTCTTCTTTTTCAGGAAGACAGACTTGTCGAAAATATGTCGCTTTTCTCTAATATGATGATGGTCACCGATGACAAAAGGGAGGCTGTGAAGATACTATCCGAACTCGGGCTTGAGGAGAATATGTCAGCGATAGTATCAACGCTGTCGGGGGGGATGAAGAGGCGTGCATCCATTGCAAGGCTTTTACTTCTTGAAAGAAATGTTTTTCTCCTCGATGAGCCGTTTACCGGACTTGATGATGAGACAAAAAGAAGGACAGCCACAGTGATTAATGCGCGCACAAAGGGGAAAACTGTTGTGGTGGTAACACACGAGAGTAATGACGGTATACTTCTTGGAGTATCTTCTGTAGTGGACCTTTGAGGCTAAGTAATCTAAACTCTACTTATGAGTGAAGAAAAATTACCAAAGTGGGACCTTGAGTCCATCTACCCAGGTGTTGAAAGTAAAGAATTCAATTCAGATATCGACAGCGTTTATAAGCTCTCGGCAGAGCTTAAACAAAAGAGTAAGGATAAATCAATTCCCATCATAGAGCTTATAAAACTCCATGACTCTCTTATGGCGCTTAGTGCGGAAATCGGCACTTATTCATATGCATCATTCAGTGTTGATACAACCAATCCAGCAGTACTTGCTGCATACTCAAAGGTTGAGAATGCTGAAGTTGCTACCAGGGATGCATCCACTGTCTTTGAATATTATCTCTCTGAAAGGGAGAGTGAATTTGATGCTCCCGAGCTCAAAGACTATTCCCTTTTTCTTAACGAAGCAAAAATCTCGAGACGTCATATGATGAGCCTTGAGGAGGAGTCCCTTGCCCAGGAGATGCTTCAGGTCTCGTCATCAAGCTGGGAAAAGCTCCATATGACAATAACGGCCGAAATAAAGGACGGCGATAAGACGCTGACTCAGCTCAGGGGGATGCAATCGAGTCCTGATAGAAAAGTGAGAAAGGATGCCTTCGAGCGCGAAGTGAAGATCCTCGAGAAGAACCGCACAGCTCTTGCTGCTGCTTTGAACGGCGTCAAGGGCACAACACTGCTACTCGAGAAGAGAAGAGGATGGAAGGATCCCCTCGACCGTTCACTATTCTACTCACGTATCACCCACAAAACACTTGATGCCCTTATCTCGGCTCTTGAGGACTCAAGAGAGATGTTCAGGGATTACCTCAATACGAAGGCTGAGCTCCTGGGCCTTGACCACCTTGACTGGTACGATGTCACAGCACCTGTAGGAAAGGTAGAGATGTCATATACATGGGATGAGGCAAAGAAGCTGGTAACAAAGTGCTATACAGCTTTTTCTCCTGAAGTCGGCGCATTCATCAAGAACGCCTTCGACCATAATTGGGTTGATCCGGAGAGCCATGACGGCAAAATCGGTGGCGCTTATGACATATCATTCCCGCTTGAAGGGGAGAGCAGGGTTATGATGAACTGGGAAGGATCTTATGATTCTGTTTCTACTCTTGCTCATGAGCTGGGGCATGCTTATCACGACCATGTTGTGAAAGACTATCCGATGAGCCAGAAGAACTACCCGATGACGCTTGCAGAGACTGCATCAATCTTTGGAGAGACAACTATCTTCCAGGAAGTACTCAAGACTTCTTCACGTGAGGAGAGCCTCGGAATAATCGAAGCCTTTGTTGCCTCATCTTTCCAGGTATGTATCGATATCCTCTCCCGTTTCTACTTCGAAAAGTATGCCTTCGAGGCAAGAAGAGAGGGCGATGTTACAGCCGATGAGTTCTGCCGCCTTATGACTAAGGCCCAGGATGAGACTTACGGGGATGCCGTTAAAACCAAGCACCCGTATATGTGGGCTGTTAAGGGTCACTACTACTCCGAGGGTTTCTCGTTCTACAACTACCCCTATGCATTCGGCCAGCTCTTTGCTCTCGGCCTCTATGCATCTAAGGACAGCGTCGAGGACTTTCCCGAGCACTATAAGAATGTCCTTTCAATGACAGGACGATTCACAGCTGAAGAAATTGCACGGGCAGCTGGGTGTGATATCGAGGACAAACAGTTCTGGCTCAAGGGTATTAAGCTTATTGCAACTTATGCAGAAAAACTCAAAGAATGGCTCTGAAAATTGAAAAGCTCATCTCCTCTGCGCGCGGTATCGGATATGATAACGGGAAGAGCGTAATCCTATCGAATGCACTCCCGGGGGAGGAGGTTGAGTATAAAGTAAGAAAAGAACATAAAGGAATACAGGAGGGAGAAGCGACAAAAATTCTCACTCCCTCCCCTTATAGAACTACTCCTATCTGCCAGCTGTATGGAAGCTGCGGTGGCTGTGACTTTTTGATAGTCTCACCAGAGTCTTCCGCATCTCTGAAGGATGAGATGGTAAAGGATACGCTCACAAGGCTTGGAAACTTGAATTCACTTCCGCCATTCCTTCCCCCGCAATATGGAGATATTTCAGGTTATCGTAAAAGGGCAAGAATACACGTTGATCCCCACACAGGGAAGGCCGGCTTCCTGAAGAGGGAATCGAGTGAACTTGTCAGAGTAAAACACTGCCCGCTTCTTGATGATAAGATTAACCAACTTCTGGAAGAAGAGAAGGGAACCCTCTTTAAGTGGGCGCGCTCGCTTATGTTCGAAAACAGGGTGAATAAAGAAACGGGCTTGGTGGAGGTTCCTCTCTTTGCAGGAGAAGACGGAGTATCATACTCCGATAAGAAAGTTCATGTGACCTTAAACGGCATAACATATACTCTCACTGCTAATGTTTTTTTTCAGTCCAACCCTTTTGTCTTCTCGAATATTCTCGAGTACGTGAAAAACAACGCCACAGGCTCCGTCATAATGGACCTCTACAGTGGAGTCGGAACATTCTCAGCTATCTTCAATGATACCGATAAAAAGGTCTATGCTGTAGAGAAAGAGAAGAAGTGCCTTACCCTCGCACGCATAAATGCGCCCGATGCTGTCTCTTATTCCGATGACTGTGCTAAGTGGGTGAAGAAAGGCCCGAAGACTGATGTCGACACCGTTATTGTTGATCCACCCCGTACAGGACTCGACAAAAGTGTTATCGATATGATAACAAAGTGGAACCCGGAGCGTGTTATCTACGTGTCATGCAACCCTGTTACAATGGCTCGTGACATCTCTCTTTTTACTGTCCACAAGATTGACGAGGTATCTGTCTACGACTGCTACTACGGCTCTAGTCACATCGAGACAGTCGTGTTAATGTCGAGGGTATGAACACACTCCAAAATATCA
>CAVFNE010000070.1:0-11033 GCA_963623755.1 Muribaculaceae bacterium
AATTCAGAAAAATAATGCCGTCTAAATAGTTTTCGTGTCAACACGGAAGAAATTAAGGATAATAAACAATTAACTTATTTTGTAATTATTTAATCGAACAGTAGCCAAGGCCGCCGTCTTTTAACTTCAGATGAGCACAGCGCCCACAACATCCGTCGGAGGAGTATATATACCATTGGCGTAAAGCTGGTATCTCGAAATACGATTTTTCTTTGTGCTCATACATTCCCGTAAAACATTTCAAAGCAGATGTGACTACAGTGTATTTCTTACCATCGACTGTTGTATGGCATGCGCCTCCTGAGACAGAGTCGAGCTCATCGTCATGCATTTCTCCTTTCTTAGTAAGATAGGAATAATATTTTTCTGCCTCATCCTGTGTAAGACTAATACCATGCTTCTTACTAAGCGCAATCAACTCTTCCACATTCCCAACTTCTTTTGCCTTATTCATGAGTTTGCTATCAATCATATTCTTCTCCTATTATATAAGTATCTACGCTTCTTGTAATTATTGTTATAAGACATTTCGAAATTGGTACTTAATACACCGAAATTGGTTGCACGACGCTTGAAATCAAAGCTTACATAGAAAGAAAGCCCTTGGAATGCTGCATAACTTTTCCAAAAGTTGGGTACTAATATCCGGCTAAAACGATTCTCGCATAAAAATAGCTGGCCCCTTCAAGACCGGCTAATTTTAACTTATCTTTATGTTGCTGCTGTTGTGTTTCTGATAATCGTTTGCCTGTTGATGAGGACTATCAAAGCAGCAATTAAGACGGGGATAATCATTACAAACCACATCGTATGGTAACCGAACTTCTCGACAACAAAACCTGCAACAACAGGTCCTACGAGATTTCCAGCGTCCTGGCCGATATAGTTTGTTGTGCTTCCAGCCCCTCTCTTCTCCTTCGGCACACTCTTCATGCATAGAGTCTGTACGGCAGGCTGGCATGCTCCGTAGCCGAATGCAGATACGAATGCCGCGATAAGAAGGACAGTAAGTGACCCAGCACATCCTATCAGAATGAATGCGATGGCGAAGAAACACATAGCCGGGATAAGGACCTTCACAGTCCCGTACTTATCTGACATCTTTCCGATAAGGGGACGTGAGACAAGGAGCGTCAGGGCATATACAGTGAAGAAGAATCCCGTATTACCCTCAATATTCTGCATCTCGGCATATATGACAAGGAAGGCCGTTACATTGTAATAGGCCATGCATAGGAAGAACATTAACGAGGCCGGGATAATCGCCTCCTTCGCTATTATTCCCTTGAGAGAAATCGAGAAGCGCTTCGTCTTTGTGTAATTGTTCTTCAGCATGAAGGCCATCACAGCAGCAGAAGCCATAATGCATGAGCATAAGAGGAATGTCATATGGTAGCCGACTGTTTTCACAAGCCACAGTCCAACGGAGGGGCCGATGGACTGGCAGACAGCCTGTGCCACAGAATAGTACCCGATACCTGTTCCTATACGGTCACGCGGTAGCATGTCCGTTGCAAGGGCGAGGCAGCATGTAGCAGAGAATGCCTGTCCCGCACCCTGGAGGAGACGGAATAACAGCACACTCTTTATCGAACTCGATATGCTGTATCCAAGGTAAGAGAGTGCCATGACAAGTATTGCAATACCCAGAATCTTCTTCTTGTTGAAAGTATCTATCATGGGCGCTGCAAAGACCTTCAATAAAAGGGCGGTGTAGGCGAAAGAGCTCGCAATAAAGCCGACTATCATCGGAGTGCCCCCGAGAGAGTAGGTGTATTTCGGGATGAGCACGTTTGTCATCTGCTGACCGAAAAACATCATCATGTTCACAAGAAAGACGCTGATGAAACCTCTGTTCCAGATTTTATCAGGATCTTTGTTTATCGAGACTGTTTCACTCATGATAACTCCTTTAATCTACAGCAGGAGACAAAATGATTGTTCCCAACATTCTTCAATTCCTGCTTCTGCTTACATTTCTCCGTTCTATAGAGACAACGGGAGGCAAAGCGACAACCCTCGGCGGGGTCGATTGGGCTTGTCAACTCGCCGTTAAGGACTATTCTCTTCTCTCTGTGGTGTATATCTGTCGATGGAATTGCCGACAAAAGTGCCTGTGTATATGGATGGAGAGGATGATCAAAGAGTTCCTTTGTTGGGCTCTTCTCTACAACCTGTCCCAGATACATGACACAGATATCATCCGAGATATGACGGACAACGGAAAGATTATGAGTGACAAAGAGATATGCAATTCCTGTTTTATCCTGAAGGTCCATCAAAAGGTTTAATACCTGGGCCTGGATTGAAACATCGAGTGCCGATACCGGCTCGTCGCATACGATGAATTTCGGGTGCATTGCAAGTGCTCTTCCGATTCCGACTCTCTGCCGCCTTCCTCCGTCAAGTTCGTGCGGGTAGCTGCCACCGAGCCTCTCTTCAATTCCGACGAGCTCCATAAGGTGGTCGACTTCTTCGTCGAGGTCTTTTTTTTCGTAACGGGAGGAGAGCAACAAGGGTTCCTTGATAGTCTCTCTGACGGTGAATCTGGGGTTGAGGGAGGAGTATGGGTCCTGGAAGATTATCTGCATCTCTTCTCTCAATGTATGCAATTGCCGCCTGTTTACATGCGTAACATCCTTTCCTTCGAAAAAAATCTTTCCGTCTGTGCTTTCAAGAAGATGTATCATCGTCCTTCCGAGGGTGCTCTTTCCACATCCCGATTCCCCAACAACACCCAGCGTCTTTCCTCTACAGATTGTAAACGATACGTCATCCACGGCATGAAGTGTTCCCTTCGGGGTTTTGAAATATTTCTTCAGATTCTGCAGTTCAATCAATGGTGACATATCTATTCTCCTTCAGACAGGCTGAGAGGTGCTCTCCGCCTATAGTTTTCAGTTCAGGTTCCGTTTTTCTACATTCTTCGTCGGCAAAAGGACAGCGCGGCGAGAAGGCACATCCTGGGGGGAGATTTGTCGGGTCGGGCGGGAGGCCGTTGATAGGGCTCAGTCTCTCCACATCCTTTTTTATATCCGGAATTGAATTGAAGAGCCCGATAGTGTAGGGGTGCCGGGGATTATCGAAAACCTCCTCCTTAGTTCCGTACTCAACAATGTGTCCGGCATAGATTACCGCAACATAGTCGCATACCTCTGCAACGACCCCCAAGTCGTGTGTAATCATCAAAAGGCTTGTGCTGTACTTATTCTTGAGCTCTCCTATCAATTCCAGTACCTGAGCCTGGATTGTGACATCGAGGGCCGTTGTCGGCTCATCGGCGAGTAAGAGTTCCGGTTCGCATGAGAGGGCCATTGCGATGACGACACGCTGTTTCATGCCACCCGAGAATTGATGAGGATACTCGCGGGCACGGTCACTCGATATTCCGACCATATTCAGCATTTTCCCCGCTATTTCATCAGCTTCGCTTTTCGAGACATTCCTATGCACCCTGATTCCTTCGGCAATCTGGTCGACTACCCTCATTACAGGATTGAGGCTTGTCATCGGGTCCTGGAAAATCATAGATATACGGCCGCCTCTGACAGATCTCAGGTCATTTTTGTCCATAGTGAGTAGGTCCTTCCCGTGGAAGAGAATTTCGCCGGATGTGACTTTTGACTGAGGAGATGGGAGAATGCCGAGAATTGCCCTTGCTATTGTTGTCTTACCCGCTCCTGTCTCTCCGACAAGGCCTAGCGACTCACCTTTTTTAATTGCAAGTGAGACGTTGTTGACTGCATGGACAGTTTTCTTTCCACTGCTGTATGTTACCACCAGATTTTCAATATTGAGTAATGGTTCATTCATAAGAGTTCTCCTTAATCCTTCAGCCTCGGGTCGAGTGCATCCCTGAGTGCGTCACCCACCATATTGAGGGAGAGTACGGTAATCATGATGAAGAGCCCGGGAAATAATACAAGGTGTGGATAGTCACGTATATAGTTTCTTCCCGCAGAGAGCATGGCGCCCCATTCGGGAGTAGGGGGCTGGACGCCCAGTCCTATGAAGCTCAATGCAGCGGCAGAGAGAATGCAGGCAGCAATTGAAAGGGATGCCTGGACCAATATGGGACTCAATGCATTGGGTATGATATGACGCGTGATGATTCTCGCGCTCGAACAGTCGATTGAGACGGCAGCCTCTACATACTCGAGTCCCTTTATCGACATTATGCTTGCCCTCATATGGCGGGCAAATACCGGAATTCCCGATACTCCGAGTGCAATGACACACTTATCGAGTCCCGAGCCCAGAGCTGCAGAGATAACGATTGCAAGAAGAAGTTGCGGGAATGACTGCAGAACGTCCATACAGCGCATAATCACGTTATCGATTCTGCCTCCGCAGTAGCCTGCAATGGAGCCGATGAACATTCCGCATACAGCGCTTACTATCATCGAGAGAAATCCCACGGCAAGAGACCAGCGCGCGCCGTAGATTATTCTCGAGAGACAGTCGCGTCCG
This sequence comes from Muribaculaceae bacterium, assembly GCA_963623755.1. Taxonomy (GTDB): domain Bacteria; phylum Spirochaetota; class Spirochaetia; order Sphaerochaetales; family Sphaerochaetaceae; genus Ornithospirochaeta. The sequence goes on from CAVFNE010000070.1 coordinate 4,471, forward strand.
AGTTCGTCCGTCCCGAATGGATGCTCAAGTGACGGTCCCTGAAAAGCTATCGTCGGGTTAATCTTTTTATAGGAATAAGGCGCAATAAGCGGGGCGAAGACCGCCATAAGTATAAGAAGTGCCAGAATAGTGAGGCCTATAACTGTACTTTTATCGGAAAGAAGTCTCTCCATTACGGCAGACGATGCCTTATGTTTCTTTTTCTCTTTCATATTCTACCTCCTCTTTCCGCTTTCATATTGAGCCTTGATTCTCGGGTCGATTGCCGCATAAAGAAGATCCACGCAAAGCATGATTACGCTGAATGTGACGGCACAGAAGATAACCGAGCCCTGGACTGCAGGATAGTCACGGTTATTGATTGCAAGAATCATGTAGTTGCCGATTCCCGGGAGGGAGAATACCTGCTCGATTACAAGTGTTCCCCCAAGCATCCTTCCGAATATGGAACCGACATATGTGACAACAGGGATAAGGGAATTGGGGAGGATATGTTTCATTAGTATTTCTCTTTCACTCAGTCCCTTTGCCCTGGCCGTTGTTACGAAATCTGCCTTCAATACATCAAGAACTGAAGATCTCGACTGCCTAGCAACCCCTGCTATTCCCCCGAATGCATTGGAGAGGGCGGGGAGAATGTAGTATACGATTCCTCCCACTCCGAATGCAGGGAGAAGCCCCAGCTTCAATGCAAAAAGCAGGACAAGCATCAAGCCCAGCCAGAAACTCGGCATCGATACCCCCAGTAGTGATATAAGCATAGCTGTTCTATCGAGGATGGAGTTACGGTGCATTGCTGCATAAATTCCGATTGGAAGCCCGATTACTACAGCAAGTAGCATGCTTATGAGTGAGAGGACGAGGGTCCTTGGAAACCTTTCGAGAAGTTCTTTCATAACAGGAGTTGATGTCTGATACGATGTTCCGAGGTCAAAACGGAGGAAAGCGTTATAGAGATACTCTCCGAGCCTCACCGGAAAAGGTCTGTTGAGTCCCATCTCCTCGCGTGCAATCTCCATTTCCTCCTGGGTTGCCGAACTACCGAGCATGATGGAAACAGGGTCCCCCGGAACAAAATCCATGATGACGAAAATCAGAACGGCGACGAAAAAGATGATGGGAATCATCCAGAGAAGCCGCTTCAATATATATCTATACATACGCTTTCCTCTATTGCTCCCCCAGCCGAAGCCGGAGAGCTTTAATTCTTACTTCACAAATGTGCAGGCATTGGTAATCAAGTGCCCGAACGGGTGACAGACAATATTCGATACCTTGCTGTTTGCAACACTGTAACTAGATTTGACGTAGAGCCCCAGGCCGTAATCCTTTTCTCTCAGGTATTGAGCAAATTCTTCGACTGTCTCTTTCGAGTGTGTATTCTTGCCCTTAGCTAATTCCAACAACTCTTGGAGCTTCTGGTCCTTTACAAAACATGCTGCAGCGCCTCCGCTGAGTGTTCCTGTCGAGTTGAACTGTAAGTCCCATGCCCCGACTACATAGCCACTTGTTCCCATAATGCCGATCATCATGTCGAACTGGTCAGGCTGGTAACGGTATTGACTGAAGAGTGCATTGTCGTATGTGAGAACTTCAGCCTCGATTCCGACTTCCGATAGATATGCCTGGATAAGCTGTGCAACAACAGGCTGCTCAGCTGTCTGCTCTGTCATTATCCTGAGCTTGAGCTGTCCCTCCTTATAACCGGCTTCTTTGAGAAGCTCTTTTGCCTTCTCCGGGTTATATGGGTAGTCGATATCGTCCCACTGGCTATTGTAGTCCGAGCTTGCTCTTGTTCCCGGTGTTCCGATAGTGTCACCCTTACCCTGGAGAGCAGCTGTGACGATGGCTTCTCTATCGATAGCGTAGCTTACGGCTTGACGCAATAGAAGGGAGGAGAGAGGAGACTCGGAACTGCAGTTGAAATCGAGACAGACTGCCTGGCCGCCGTATGTGTTGTTGACAAGGTATCCGTTCTTACCGCTGCCGTCACTTGACGCGAAGCGGTCGATTTCGCTTGATGCAACACTTGTTGCGATGTCGATTGCCCCTGTCTCAAGAGCAATTGCCATCTGTGCCGTCTCCTTTATTACGTTGTATGTAATCTTCTCGACAGGCTGGGCTGCTGTATAGGCCTTTTTCTCTTCGTCCTTCTGCCAATAGTTCTCGTTCTTCACAAGAACAAGGCGTGAGCCCGGAACGGATTGTGTAACTTTATAAGGCCCTGTTGTCACAGGATGGTTTGCCATCTTGTCGGAAGAAGCATCGTAGGAAGCTTTTGATGCAATTGCAACGTAGCTCAGCATATACTCGAGGTCTCCCAGTCCATCGCCGTTGAGAACCATCCTCACAGTATATTCGTCTGTAGCCTCCATTGACTTGAGGTTACTCGATACCTTCGGGAACTTTCCGCATGCTACAGCCTCTTTGTAACTCCATACGACATCGCTCGCCTTTATCTGGTTGCCGTTTGTGTCGTAGATATAGTCATATATCTCGATATCTGTTGTGTAGTCATCAACAATTGTGATGTTTTTCGCCATCACCCAATCCATCTTATCCCAGGTCTGTCCGAACTCGTTGAAGACTGCAAGAGTTTCCCAGAGCGTGTATTTGATGTAGCTTCTGCCCTGTGAGTTTCCACCGAACGGGGATAGGTCGCCGTACTCCCCAGGAATGCCGACAACAACCTCACCTGATGGCGTTGTGCTCTTTGCCGCGGCTGTTTCTGTCCCAGCTACTGTCGAAGTCGTAGAAGTAGTGTCCTTCTTACTGCAGCTGACAAAAGAGAAGGTGACGAGTGCCACCATCATCCAAATCATAATCTTTTTCATTTTCAACCTCCTAAAGTTGGAAAAAATCCAGAAAACGTTCTATTGCTGTATCCCAGCATGCTATCTCATGATTAAAGCCTTCAATTGTGTCGAATGTGATATTCTCCGCCCCGAGTTGGTCGCTTAGCGCTTTGAATTTCTCCACCCTCTTAAGGCACCTGTCTTTTGACCCTACCGAAACAAGAATGCGCGGAAGTCCTCCTTTCTTCACAGCCTCTATGTAGCGGTCCCATGTGTTTTCGCTCGAATCAAGATAGTCCCCGACAGTCGGATACTTTGCAATCATGTTGATTTCCTTGTCGTTGTAGCCGGGAGGATATACTCCGGGAAATCTCGTCCCGTCCCGTCCTTCAACCCTCCACTGGGCTGAGGGCATATCTCTTACTTTTCTGAGTTCTTCAATATCTTTCGGGGCGCTTGAGAAAACTCCTATTCCATTGAAGAGTTCGGGATGCACAAAACCGAATTGCATCGCACCCGTTCCTCCCATGGAGTATCCTGCAATGTAGTTGTCCTCACGCTTGGAGGAGGCAGGAAACCATGTGTATATCATCGGCATCAATTCCTCAAGAAAGAATGACTCGAAATTGAAGCCGTTGGCAAAAACGGTATAGTTTGAGTAGTCGCTGTTCAATGCAGAGGGAAGAACAACCATTAAATTACGGTTCTTCACGTAGCGCGCAAGGTTTGTCTCCAACAGCCAGTCATCGGGGCCGTTTGTTGCGCCGTGGAGGAGCCATAAGACCTTCATCTTTCCCTCTTCTCCTTTTTTCCTTCTGTCCTTCCATTCAGGAAGAAGAATCCTCACCGTCGTAGGGCATCCCAGCTCAGAACTTTTCATATTCAGTGTAAGTAAAGCCATGTAATCTCCAAATGGTATCTAACGAAGTAACCTTTTAGATACCTTTAATCGTAGTATAGATAGGTTCCAGGGGAAGTCAAGGATTATTTTTCTGTAAATTTAATAACTTTTTAGATATCTTTATTAAATAAGATACTTTTTTGGTTTGCTTTTTAAAAAAGAGGGACTTATACTTCAACTATGAATGATTTCACTCCGAAATACCTAGCAGTATATGAAGCCATCAAGGCCGATATCGAGAACGGAACGCTTCTTCCTGGAACTTTTCTCCCTCCCGAGAGGGAACTCATGCAGATGTACTCCTCGAGCCGCACAACAATACGCCGTGCTATGCAGAGCCTGCAGGAAGAGAAGTATGTTGAAATAAAGCAGGGACGTGGGACCCGCGTATCACTCAAGGACGCGAAGGATACCTCCTTCGGACTGCAGAAGTCACACCTTTTCAGAGAAGTGTCAATCGGAAGTAAATTCCTTGTCGAGAACCCGAAAACCCAGTCCCAGAGTGCAGTCATCGACACAATCAAGGCTTCGGAGAATGTAGCGGGTAAGCTATCAATTGAAAAAGAGGAGGAAGTTTACAGGCTCCAGAGGGTGAAGCTCGTCAACGAGATGGTCTTCGGCTATGTAGTGAGTTATATTCCCCTCTCATACTGCCCCGACCTTATACAATACAACGGTCAGATCACAAACCTCTACTCTGCACTCAATAAATACTACGGGATATCGATAAGAAGGGGAGAAGAGCAGATTAGTGCCATGAATGCAAGCTTTGTCGAATCCAAAATTCTTGATGTCAAAATCGGCACTCCTCTCATTTTCTCCTCCCGCATTGCAAAAGCCGAGGGCGGAAAGATAGTTGAGTACTCCGAAAGCATCTTCAACCCGACCCTCTACAACATGATAGTCTCCATGGAAGACCTCATGGAGAGTGAAGACTCTTAAGAGTGTCCACGCGCAATCTGTAGCACTACGGGCTGAGAAAAACAGTAGCGAAGCACAAAACAGCATTAATTCATCCGGTCGTTATTCTCAAGTGACATAGAAGAGACAAATAAATTCTTGTCGCCTGACAGGCGACCATATATCATTGAAAAAGTGGTATGATTTGATGATTACCTACCGAGGGGGATGAATGGACAAGAGTGATAATAAATACATATTTCAAGATACACTTAGAAGAATAGACCAGAGCTCTATTCTTTCATCAGCTGTTGCTGTAAGCATTTTAAGAGAAAAACTTATCCTTGAGAGTGATGAGTACACACCGTCTTATAAGCCATGCTATCCAGATAAGGCGGAAATCATCGTCTCCGGAAAGCGCACCTTCGAAGCTGCAGTCGGCTATAAGGGAATGAAGACAGCTGTTCTTAACTTTGCCTCCGCTGTATCTCCGGGAGGAGGAGTGACGGGAGGATCCTTTGCCCAGGAGGAGAGTCTCTGCCGCTCTTCAACCCTTTATCCCTGCCTTAAGACTCAATATCTATGGGATAACTATTATGAGCCTCATCGTAACGGCTTTGATAGACGAAACACCGATGACACAATCTACACGCCTGATGTAATTGTCTTCAAACAGGATGAACTCTATCCTGTGGCGCTGGAAGAACAGTATTGGTTCCCGGTGAATGTCATCACAACAGCTGCCCCTGACCTCAGGTGGCCTGAATACCTCGGAGAAAAAGGTTATGTGAGCCTTACGGATGATGAACTTATGGCATTACACATAAAGCGGGCAGAGCGCATTCTTTCAATCGCTGCAGGAGAAGGCAATGAAGTTATTATTCTCGGGGCATTCGGCTGCGGGGCATTCCATAATCCCCCACGTGTTGTTGCCGAGGCATTCAAGAAAGTAATCAACGAGAACTTTATCCACAGCTTCAAGACAATCGAATTTGCCATCTACACTAATCCCTTCCGTGAGGATAGTGGGAATGCCTCTGTTTTCTCTGAAGTCTTCGGAGTCTGATTTTATCTGTGATAGAGAGTTGTAGTGAAGGATTCAACACATGATATTTAATCCAGGTGAAATAGTAATAGTCAAAGGGAATGACTCAAATCAGGTTGGGGAAATAGCTAAAGGAAAAAAGAGTAGTCCGATTTCCGGTATATTCTATGAAGTTCGTTTGGCAGACGGAACGCTTGTTTACGTCAGTGATACTAAATTGGAGAAGATTGCAAGGCCGATGACTCCAGAGGAGAAATTCGAGGCAGGCGAGGGCTTTTTAGACTTTACACAATACAGACAATATATGACCTTCCTGAGGATGAAAGGTGAGTTCACCAACATCTTTTATTCGATGAAGCAGGGGAATATAAAATTCCTGCCGTATCAGATGAAGCCGATGATTAAGTTTATATCCTCATTAGATAGAAGACTTCTCATAGCTGATGAAGTTGGATTGGGTAAAACTGTCGAGACGCTTCTTATCTGGAAGGAGCTTGTTGCAAGGGATGATGCCAATCGTCTTCTTGTTGTAGTCCCTGCCATGCTTCGGGACAAGTGGCAGCATGATATGAAATACTTCTTCGGTATCGATGCCGAGATAGTCAAAGCAGATGAGTTATTGACAAGGCTGAAGCTTGAAGATGAGAATCCGGGTAAAGGATTTGCTTTGATAGCAAGTATTGCCGGTATCCATTATGGAGAGCTTAAGCCTGATGCAAAGCCGACTGCTGCTCACAATCTCAATAATTACCTTGAGAGATACAGAGAGGAGTATCCTGAGAAGAAACTAATTGACCTTGTTGTCTTTGATGAGGCTCACTATCTGGTACATAAGCAGACCGCAAATAACAAAACAGCAACCAGGCTCAACGAAGTCTCGGAAGGCATGCTTCTTCTATCTGCAACACCTATTAACGGAAAA
>CAVFNE010000071.1:0-11015 GCA_963623755.1 Muribaculaceae bacterium
ATTCATAATAATAATAATATTTATACAAATCAAGTTTAATTTTTAAGGAGTTAACCCCTGCTGAGTGTATTTATTTGCACAAAGAGTGTGGTTTTATTCAAAAATCAGACAAAAAGTGGATAATTGCATTGGTTATGAAAAAAGGATGGGGGAGGGAAAACCTTTTCAAGTGGGTGGAAAATGGTCTAACATAACTCTCTGGATGGGAGTAGGCGTGTCTGATCTAACTGTAGATATACTTTGTTTTCTATATGTAACACTTGAAGTCTTTTCGGGCTTTCTTCTCTACCGCTATGCAAAGTGGAGAAGTGAGGCTGTGAGGAAGTTTATACATATTCTGACGTCTCTCATAATCATTCCCTGCCAATATTGTGTTACGAGCCCTTATTACCGTGTTGCTCTTCCCTTTGTTTTCATCTTCATCAACGCTTTTGCAGTTCTGACGAATATGATTGAGAGTCTCGGAATGAAGGATAAGAAGCGTAACTACGGCCTTATTCTCTATCCTGTGGCTGTAACGGCGGTGGTAGCTTCTGAGGCTCTGGGCTTTATCGGGGCGGAAAGTGCAATAGCGGGGGTGTTGATGCTGGGTCTAGGCGACGGGGCCGCGGCGGTAGTTGGAACAAGGTGGGGTAAGCACTCATATATCGTATATAACAAATCAAAGCGCAGCCTCGAGGGCTCCTTCACAATGGCTTTGGTTTCCACATCTGTGGTACTTATCTTTACTTCTCTATCAGTACCTTATGCCGTTCTTATCGGCATAATTGCCTCTCTTGTCGAGGCTTTCTCCCCCTCTTCTGTAGATAACATTGCTGTTCCTTTAGTCGGATCGGCACTTGTGGAACTCTTTTTACATATGGTGTAAAGGGGTAGAATCGGATTATGCATAGTCTTGTTTCCGTTTTGGATGAAAAAATCTCCCTTCTTCCTTTCTGGGGAATTGCTGCTGTATATACGGCAGTGCTTTTGGTAATTGTTGTTATATCGCTATGGAGAAAATGGCTTACTGTCTCAGGTGTTGTGGCAGCATTTGTTCTGGGGTTCATCGTCCTCTATCTTGGAGGATTCTCTGCCTTCACGCTCTTCTTTTTCTTCTTCTTTGTCTGTTCGGTACTCTCGAAAATAAAGAGAAGTTATAATAAGCGTGAGATGAAAGGGAGCTGCCGCGATATGGCGCAGGTTATCGCAAACGGGCTTCCGGCAGTAAGCGCACTTTTTTTAACGCGTTCTCCTTCCTTTTTCAGGATTGCATTAATCGGGTATTCAGCATCCCTTGCAGAGGCTGCAGCTGATACTTTCTCCAGTACCTTCGGAATAATGAGTAAACATAATCCTGTGTCGATTATTACATTCACACCCGTGCCGAAGGGGATAAGCGGGGGCGTGACAATTCTCGGACTCCTTTCAGGGGCATTGGGCGCACTGTTGATGGCTATGCTCCACTTTGTTTTTCTTGTTCCGTCCTGGCACCATGTGCTCATTATATCGGGATCGGGATTTCTTTCTTCCGTTATCGACAGTGTGCTGGGAGCGACGCTTCAGGAGCACTTTCTCTCTTCTGACGGCTCCCTGACCGAGAAGGAATATGAAAAAGGAGAGAGGAATAAGAGAGTGCGGGGCATTCCCGGCTTCAATAACGACATAGTAAACCTTGTCTCTGGGATATTGGCTTTATCTCTATCACTTTTACTTGCTTCCATCCGGTAATGAGATGTTTTGGGCTCTTCTCGAGTAATAACAGTTTTTACATGAAGAGCAGCATTTTCAGAAAAAGACTTGTTACGTGCTATTATGCCATCCCTTTTGAGCTCGGCCCTCTCCTTTTGATTCTTCTTTTATTCCGCTTTTCCCTCTCTTGTTTTGATTATTTTCCGCTATCCCTTGTCGAATCGTATATTTCTGCTTATTTTAACTATCAGCAATCAAATGTTGCTTTTATTTATGAATTTATATTAGGAGATAAAGAAAATGGCAAAGCAGCTTCAGTTCAACGAAGAGGCAAGAAAGTCTCTCGTTAACGGTGTTGAAAAGATTTCAAAAGCAGTTATGACTACTCTCGGACCTAAGGGAAGACTTGTTCTTCTTGATAAGAAATATGGTGCTCCGACAGTAACTAAGGATGGTGTTTCAGTTGCACGTGAGATAGAGCTCGAGGATCCGTTCGAGAATATGGGCGCACAGCTTCTAAAGGAAGTTGCATCCAAAACAAACGATGTTGCAGGTGACGGTACAACAACAGCAACTGTTCTTGCATGGTCTATTACAAAGGAAGGCATGAAGAGTGTCGCTGCCGGTGTCAATCCGATGGGAATCAAGAGAGGCATCGACAAGGCTGTTCAGGATGCAGTCGAATGCATCAAGAGTGAAGCCAAGATGATTGAAGACAAGGAAGAGATTGCACAGGTTGCATCAATTTCTGCAAACAACGACAGATCTATCGGCGATGAGATTGCAAATGCAATGGATAAGGTCGGTAAGGACGGCGTCATCACAGTCGAAGAGAGCAAGACTATCGAGACAACAGTTGATTTTGTTGAGGGTATGCAGTTCGATAGAGGCTACCTCTCAGCTTACTTCTGCAATAACAGAGACACTATGACAAGTGTTATGGATAATCCTTACATCCTTATCTATGACAAGAAGATTTCCAATATGAAGGAACTGTTACCTCTTCTCGAGAAGGTTGCACAGTCAGGTAAGCCTCTTGTAATGATTGCAGAGGATGTCGACGGTGAAGCACTCGCAACACTCGTTCTCAACGCAGTAAGAGGTACACTCAACGTTGTTGCAGTCAAGGCACCGGGCTTCGGTGACAGACGTAAGGCGATGCTTGAAGATATAGCAGTTCTTACAGGCGGTCAGGTTATTACCGAGGAACTCGGCATGAAGCTCGAAGATGCAGACATCTCAATGCTCGGCAGGGCTAAGAGAGTCACAGTTGATAAGGAAAACACAACAATCATCAACGGCGCAGGTAAGGCTGAAGATATCAAGGACAGAATAGCTATGCTCAAGGTTCAGATTGCAGACAGCACATCCGACTATGACAGAGAAAAACTCCAGGAGAGACTTGCCAAGCTCGCAGGTGGCGTTGCAGTTGTCAATGTTGGTGCAGCAACAGAGGTTGAGCTCAAGGAGAAGAAGCACAGAGTCGAAGATGCTCTCAGCGCTACACGTGCTGCTATTGAAGAAGGCGTTATCCCCGGCGGAGGTGTTGCACTTGTTCAGGCAAGCAAGGTTCTCGAGTCCAAGTCCCTCGATGGTCTTACAGAAGAAGAGAAAGTCGGCTACAAGATTGTCACACGTGCTCTTGAAGAGCCTATCAGACAGATTAGCGAGAACGCAGGTGTTGACGGTGCAATCGTTGCAGATAAGTGCAAGAATGCCGAGAGTGGTGTGGGCTTCGATGCTAACAACATGAAGTGGGTCAAGATGGTTGACGCAGGTATCATCGACCCTGTTAAGGTTACAAGAAGCGCATTGCAGAATGCAGCATCAATTGCTTCTCTCATCCTCACAACAGAGTGTTCTGTTACAGATATCCCTGCTCCAGAGCCGGCGGCAGCTCCACAAAACCCCGGTATGGGCATGATGTAATACATCAAATATAGATTGAAGGGCTATCCTCAAGGGGACGGCCCTTTTAATTTACCCCATACACAGTTGACCCCTTTTGATAGACTATGATAATGTAAATCAATTTAAAAAAGAGGTAATTTATGAACTCAATTATTCTTATGTCCGCAGATGCTTCATCTTCCTCAAGTGCAGGCAGCATGGCATCAACAATAATAATGTTTGTTGCAATCATCGCAATATTCTACTTCCTTATATACAGACCACAGAAGAAGAGAGACAAGGAAGCAAAGGCCATGATTGAGGCTATGAAGAAGGGCGACAAGGTTGTCACTATCGGAGGTATCCACGGCACAATCATCACAGTCAAGGATAAGACTGTTGTTGTAAAGGTTGATGACTCAGCCAGAATCGAATTCAGCAAGGAAGCAATCTCCTCTGTCGTAAGTAAGGATGCCGTTAAAGCTGCTCCTTCAAAAAAGGATGATAAAAAAGAAGAAAAGCCAGAAGAGAAGAAGGTGGAAGCTTTGAAAGAAGCTGAACCTGTAAAAGAGACAAAATAAAAGCCTCTATCAACCCCGTGGATGCCACGGGTTTAATTTTGCCTCATGACAGTCTTAGTTTCAGATACCCTCGGCTTTTGCAACGGTGTTCACAGGGCACTTGATTTAGCCCACCGTACTCTCGACAGGGCCGATGCCGAAAAGCGTAGATTATATTTTTACGGCCAGATTGTGCACAACGAAAAAGTTTGTGCATGGTTTACAGCGCGTGGAGTCGAGGTTGTGAAAAGTGCTGAGGAAGTAGAGAAGGATTCGGTTGTCGTAATACGTGCCCACGGCATAACGGACAGGGAGAGGGAGAAGCTTCTTGAAAGAAACGTCGAGATAGTCGACGCAACATGCCCCGTTGTCCTCAAGGGGCAGAGATTTATACGGGAATCTGAAAAGAAAGTCCTCATTTTCGGCTACAAGGGCCACAGCGAAGTATTGTCGCTTATCGGAAGTTCTGAACAGAAAACAATTGTCATTTCCGACGTTGAAGACCTTATTTCTGTGGAGAGAGGCGAGTACAATGGGGTTGTACAGACTACTTTTTCCACCACACTTTTAAAAGTCATTCTTGAAAAAGCAGAGGAAAACGGTATCATTATCAATATGTTGAACCATATATGTATGGCTTCAACTAAGAGACGTGAGGCTGTCACTGCTCTTCTTGATAAGGTCGACGGCTTTGTCATAGTGGGCGATGGAAAGAGTGCTAATACACGGGAACTGGGCAATATTGTTGCTCAATCCGGTAAGCCTTATTTCCTTGTAAACGGGCCGGATGATATCCCCCTCGACGTCTACGCTCTTAAGTGTGTGGGTGTGACTGCGGGAGCATCTACTCCCCGTGATTTTTACACAAAGGTTATTGAGAAACTGGAGGGTTGAGTTTATGTCAGAGAATAAGGCGATTATAGTACCTATTCCTACCGTTAAGAGATTTCCTTCTTATTTAAGAATCCTGAGACAGGCTCAGGCAGAGGGAATTGAGTTCATAAGTGCAACGGTGCTTGCCGACGAGCTCGGCCTCAAGCCCATTCAGGTTAGAAAAGATATATCGTACACGGGAATCGAGGGGAAACCCAAGGTTGGTTTCATCGTTGATGAGCTTATCGAATACATTACACACTCCCTCGGATGGGACAATGCAACAAAGGCTCTGATAGTCGGAGTCGGTAACTTGGGAAAAGCAATCACAATGTATGAAGGTTTTGCTGCATACGGTCTTAGTATTGTTGCGGCTTTCGACTGCGATCCCAATAAAATCGGGACGAAAATCGGATCAATTACAGTGCAGTCGACAGATGAGCTGAAGTCTTTCATTGAGTCGACCGGGATATCTATTGCGGTAATAACTGTTCCTGCTTCCGCCGCTGAGAGTGTGGCAGACCACCTTGTCGAGTGTGGCATCAAGGGCATATGGAACTTTGCACCCAAGGATCTCAAAATCCCAGCGGATGTGGTAATGCAGAGAACCGACCTTGCAACTTCCTTTGCCGTTCTTTCGGTAAAGATGAGGACAATGTTTGAAGAGGGTAGTCTTATTGATTACTCGGAGACTTGACCGGTAAGGGCCATCTAGATATTATTGCTGTAATAACTGAGATGGAGACGAGTAGTCTTTGATGCCTTGTAGAGAGGGGTGTCTGTCTAAGACAGGTGTGAGATGCCCTATGGCTAGATGATGAAAACCACTCCGGAGTTGCTGGCCCCAAAGGGTAACCGAGTATGGACAGCCGTAAGCGTGGCGTTAACTGCATTAGAGCGTCCTTTTTAAGAAAGGGAAGCAAGGTGGAACCGCGGAGCCTTTACAACTTCGTCCTTGCACAAGATGTGTGTAAGGGTGATGCTGTAAAGGCTTTATCTTTTATATATGAGGAGAGAAACTATGGCAAATGAAGTTGATTTGAGTACACTCAGACATTCAACAGCCCATGTTATGGCAGAAGCTGTCCTCTTGATGTTTCCCGATGCACAGATTGCTATCGGGCCGTCAATCGAGAACGGTTTTTATTATGACTTCGACCTTCCGAGAGCTTTGACAGAGGATGATTTGGAGATAATCACAAAGAATATGCGCTCCATCATCAACAAAGGCCATGACTTTGTGCGTAAAGAAGTCACAAGAGAAGAGGCAAGGGAGATTTTCAAGGACCAGAAGTACAAACTGGAACTATTGGATGCTATTCCCGAAGGTGAGACAGTTACTATCTACAATCAGGGTGCTTTCACAGACCTGTGCAGAGGTCCGCATGTATCTAATACGAAGGAACTCTGTGCAGACGGCTTCAAACTTCTTTCCATTGCCGGTGCCTATTGGAGAGGAAGCGAGAAGAATAAGATGCTTACCCGTATCTATGGAACAGCATGGGCAAGCAAGGCAGATTTAAAGGCATACCTCGATCATCTTGCAGATGTCGAGAAGAGAGACCACCGAAAGCTCGGTAAGGAGCTTGATTTGTTCTCGCTGCATGAAGAAGCAGGTCCGGGGCTTGTCTACTGGCACCCGAGGGGAGCAAGAATCAGACAGGTTATCGAACAGTTCTGGAGAGAAGAACACTACAAGAACGGCTATGAAATGGTCTATACACCACATGTCGGAAAGAGCTGGCTCTGGGAGACCTCCGGACACCTTGGCTTCTACAAGGACGGCATGTATCCTCCCATGGAGATGGACAATACAAACTACTATGTCAAACCGATGAATTGTCCGTTTCATATCATGATTTATCAGAACAGTAAACGTAGCTACCGTGACCTACCCTTCAGATGGGCGGAGCTCGGCACTGTATATAGATTTGAGAAGGCAGGTTCGCTACACGGTCTCATGAGAGTCAGAGGATTTACACAGGACGATGCGCATCTTTTTGTAACTCCTGACCAGATGGACGATGAGATTATGGAAGTACTACGCTTCTCTCTCCACATGCTCCATTCATTCGGCTTCAATGACATTCATGCTTATATCTCAACAAAGCCTGAAAAGAGCGTAGGAGAGAAGGAAAAGTGGGATGCTGCAACAGAGGCACTCAAGAAGGCAGTCGAGAAGGAAGGCCTGAAGTACGATATAGATGAAGGTGGCGGAGCATTCTACGGTCCGAAGATTGACCTTAAGATCAAGGATGCAATCGGAAGAGAGTGGCAGCTCTCTACTGTTCAGTTTGACTTCAACCTGCCCGAAAGATTTGGCATGACATTTGTCGATAAGGACGGCGTCGAGAAGAGGCCGTACATGATTCACCGTGCACTTCTGGGGTCAATCGAACGCTTCTTTGGCGTTCTCATCGAACACTATGCAGGAGCATTCCCGCCATGGCTCAGCCCTGACCAGATTGCGCTTATACCTGTCGCAGAGATGTCCTACGAATACGCAAAGGAAGTCGAGGGTAAGCTGAAGGCGGAAGGCTTCAGGGTAACAAGCGATTTCTCGGATGACAGAATGAATGCCAAGATCCGTAAGGCACAGAAGAACAAGATTCCATATATGCTTATTCTCGGAGAGAAGGAAAGAGACGGAAAACTTGTCTCTGTCAGATACAGAAACGGAAAGCAGGACAATCTTATCAAAATTGAAGATTTCATCTCTTCGGTTCATAAGACAGTCGATAACAAAGAACAAATCTAAAAAAGGATTGAGAGGGGTGCATAGACGCCCCTCTTTGTAAGTATAAGATGAAAAGTGAAGAAGCTTTGAAATACCTGAGACAGAAGGACAGGGAGACTGTTGTGCTCTCGAATATAGAGGCTGTCCTATCATGGGACATGGAGACGGTGATGCCTGAGAAGGCGGAGGACGAGAGATCTCAGCAGATGGCATACCTTGCGCTGAAAGATCATGAGATTAAGAGGGATGAAAAGCTTAAGGATGCCGTTTATTCTGTCGATATTTCTTCTTTAAGCGAGGCCGATAAAGCTCTCGTAAGGGAGTGGAAGAAGACAATAGAAAGGTCGGCTCTCGTTCCTTCGACACTTGTGGAAAAAATGGCACTCGAGGTAGGCCGTGCTCACTCGAGATGGCTTGAGGGTAGAGAGAAAAACGACTGGAGAATATTCCTCCCGAGTATGGAGAAGCTTGTTGCCCTTAATAAGGAATATGCATCGTGCATAGGGGACGGCAGTTACAACACGCTACTCGATCTCTATGAGAGGGGCATGACTGAAGAGAAAATCGACCCTCTTTTCGACTCCCTTGAGACCTCAATCCATTCGATAATGGACAAGGTGGAAGGAAAAAAAAGTCGACACTTCTTTTCTCCGCTTCAAATATGACGAAAAGAAAGAAGAGGAGTTCTGCCGTGTTGTTGCCCTCAAGATGGGCTTTGATGAAAAGCGCGGGGCAATAGGAGTTGTTGCCCACCCGTTTACTTCGACACTCGGCTCGGATGATGTACGGATATCGAACAGGTTTACCGACGAGAGTGTAACCGACCCCATTTTCTCCATAGTCCATGAGACGGGTCATGCGCTCTACGAAATGCACGCGGCCCTCAATCCCGAGATAAGAGGCACAAGTCATGCCTCGGGCACAAGTATGGGAATTCATGAGTCGCAGTCACGTTTCTGGGAAAACATGATGGGACACTCATACCCATTCTGGGAGTATTTCTATCCACTACTTAAGGAGTATATGCCACTTCTTAAGGATGTAAGCCTCAGGAATTTTTATCTTGCGTTGAATTATCCAGAGCCGTCGGCTATCAGGGTGAATGCAGACGAGCTTACATATTCGCTTCACATAATTCTACGCTACAGGATAGAAAAGGCACTCTTCAACGGCTCTTTGAAGGCAGAGGATGTACCCTCCGTCTGGAATGAGTTATCGTCTTCTTTATTAAGATATAAAGTGAAATCTGACAGTGAAGGATGCCTTCAGGACAGCCATTGGGCAGGGGGAAGCTTCGGCTACTTCCCGTCCTACGCACTGGGCAATCTCTATTCGGCACAATTTCTGGAGAAACTCTATTCTGACTGCGGTGGAAAAGAAGAAATTGATTCTGCCCTCCGTGAGGGAAGATTCTCCCTTATAACAGATTGGCAGGACAAAAATATATGGAGATGGGGCGCAATACTTGAGCCGGCTGATTTAATTAAAAAGGTGACGGGCTGTGAACTCTCTGCGTCTTCATTTGTAAAATATCTTGAAGAAAAGTTTTCGCAGCTTTATCTTTGAGAGGAAGTGAGGTTTTAATGAACTTACCGAATAAATTGACAGTAACAAGGCTTGTTCTTGTTCCGGTATTCTTTATTTTCTTCTTAATCGGAAGATTTACGTCCCTTAAGGTTCTCTCGACAGTTGTGATGCTTTGCGTTTACGCCATTGCCGAGCTCTCGGATCTTCTTGATGGAAAGATTGCAAGAGGCCGCAATCTGGTTACAGACCTCGGGAAGGTGATGGACCCATTTGCAGATACACTTACACACATAACATACTTCGTCTGCTTTCTTTATGCAGGCATAATGCCTCTTTGGACATTTGTTCTCATAATGTGGAGGGAGTTCTCCATCCTCTTTATAAGAATGCTTCTTGCTAAATACGCCGGAGTATCGATGCCGGCAAATATCTTCGGTAAGTCGAAGACGGTGCTGTATGCATTTACGACTCTCTTGAGTTTTGTCTATCTTGCCCTTGAAACATTCTCGTCTCTCGATCTCGGTGTATACTCAACGGTCCTTTATGTATTCTTCTCCCTCTCAGCATGTGCTTCTCTTCTGTCATTTGTTATATACATAAAGGATGTATTCAAGAGTAAGGCACTCTCCAAAATGACAAGATGATGGGGGAAAAAGGACTTCCCTTTCACTTAGACTTCAAAGAGAATGGGGAAGATATAAAATACATCATTACTGATGTAGACGATACGATAACAAAGAACGGTAAGCTTCTACCCCATGCTCTTGAGGCTTTGTATAAGCTCAAGGCAGACGGGCGCACTATTGTCCTTCTTACGGGAGGCAGCGCCGGCTGGGGAGACGCATATATAAGGCAGTGGCCGGTTGACGCAGTAATTGCAGAGAGCGGGGCTGTCTTTCTCGGCTACAGCAGGGGTGGGGAGATAACAAGCATAATAAATCCTGCAATAGATAAGGATAAAGTTCTTAAAGAGCGACGTCGTCTTATGGAGTACACATCAGCTTATCCATTCTCGTCAGACCAATTCGCCCGTGTTTTTGATATAGCATACGACAAGAAGAAGATGAGCGGGGCTGAAAAAAAGACTCTTAAGAACATTCTCACCTTCTTCGGTGCCTCCTCTGCAGAGAGCTCCATCCATATTAATGCATGGTTCGGCAACTATAATAAGAAGAATGCATTGAAATACTTCCTGCCGAATGCGCTTGGAATCACTGAAGAGGAATACCTTGAAAAAGGAATGTATATCGGGGACTCTCTCAATGATGAAACCTTGTTTGAGTATTTTCCGTTGAGCGTGGGTATGCACACAGTCGAGGATATGCGCTCATCATTCAAAGGCCTTCCTACATATATTTCTCAATATGACGGTGGCGACGGCTTTTTCGAGGTTGCCGCATTCCTTTGTAAAAAGACGGAAAAGAGAAGCAGAAAGACCGGAAAAAAAGAAAGTTGAAAATATTTAAAAAAATTTTCTCAATCCTTGTTGACAAGTAAAGGGGAAATTAAGTAGATTACTTAGGCACGCGGTTGAAACGAGTGCGTTGTTTTTTTGATATATCAGCGAAGGGAAGAGAAGATAAGAAGCTTGTAAAAAAAGAGCTTCTGTCAATTCAAATAGAACGACGGTGGATTTGAAAAAAGAAGCCGCGTTGGTGAGAGACAGATTGAACTAGAGCTTAATCTGTACTTCGGTACAGAGAATCCATAACGGAGAGTTCGATCCTGGCTCAGAACGAACGCTGGCGGCGCGTCTT
>CAVFNE010000072.1:0-10969 GCA_963623755.1 Muribaculaceae bacterium
TCTTGAGACCCCCTGTCACTATGGGGGAAGGGGGTTTTTATACCTTTTTCTTCAGATTTAACGTCAAAATGCCTCAAACGAGAGTTCTTTGCCTTCAAAACGCCGACCTCAGGCTACTCTATGCTGTAAGGCCCGAGAACTGTCCACTCTTGAGATTTAATAAATCATGATTTAATCAATTACGATTTGTTTGTCTTTGGAGTTATAACAACAAAAATTGAAAGAGTTTGTTCTTAGCGTGAATAACAGCCTTAAATCACCATGAATCATCAAATTATATAAGTTTTTCTATGTTTGAAGCTTTTTTACCTAATTTATCAAATACAATAGAAATCTACTTACTTCCATTATTTTCAGGAGAAAGGCACACAAAAAGCCACCTACTCCCGATAATGGCCCTTTACGCTCGAAAAGTTTTCGACACAGGAAAAAATATCAGTGCTAAAATAGCTGTGCCATAGGAGGAAACATGGCACACATACTATTGAAAAACATATATTGTCTCATGACAGATCCGGATCTCCCGACTGAGAGTGGAGTTGACTTAAGAATGGAAGAGGGTCTTGTCACAGAGATTGGTAAGAATCTTGAGATAAGGGATGCAGAGCTCTGCGACTGCTCAAAGCTGGTTGTTGTACCGGGCTTCGTAAACACCCACCACCACTTCTACCAGACTCTTACTAGAAATATTCCACAAGTTCAGGATGCAAAGCTGTTCGACTGGCTCGTATATCTCTATGAAAGATGGAAAAACATTGATAGTACCAGTGTATATATTTCGTCGTCCTTGGCACTGGCAGAGCTTGCTAGGACAGGATGCACATGTACAACAGACCACCACTATGTGTACCCCAGAGGATTCGAGGGAGATATAATGGCACTGCAGTTTGAAGCTGCAGACAGAATCGGAATGCGCTTCAGCCCCACCCGAGGCTCAATGAGCCTCTCTAAAAAGGACGGAGGCCTGCCACCGGACTCTGTTGTCCAGAGTGAGGAGGAGATTATCAGCGACAGCGAAAGGTGTATCAAAACCTTCCACGACCCGTCGCCCCTGGCCATGCACAAAATCGTTCTTGCCCCATGCTCTCCTTTCTCAGTTACAAAACGCTGTATGAAGGACTCGTCAGAACTTGCTAGAAAGTACAATGTCGGACTACATACACATCTATGTGAGACAATCGATGAGGAGGATACATGCCGTAAGATGTACGGTATAAGGCCACTCGAACTTATGCAGGAGTGTAATCTTATCGGAGAAGGGGTATTCTACGCCCACGGTATTCACTTCAGCGATGAAGAGCTCGACTTACTCGCATCCACCCACACCTCCATTGCACACTGCCCCTCTTCAAACATGAGACTCGGCAGTGGCATATGTCGTGTCCGAGATATGCTGGATAGGGGAATAAATGTCGGAGTCGGAGTCGACGGTAGTGCCAGCAATGACTCTTCAGATATGCTTGGTGAAATGCGGAATGCACTTTTATTGCAGAGGGTGAAATACGGCTCGACAAGTCTCAGTGCAAGAGAAGTATTTAAAATGGCATGTGAGAACGGCGCGAAAATGCTCCAGTTCAAGAAGCTCGGAAAGCTCTGTGTCGGCTGGGGTGCGGATGCGGCAGTATTCGACGTGTCGGGACTCGAATATGCCGGCTCCCAGACCGACCCTGCGGCATCCATTCTATTCTGCGGAACTAAGCACGAGACGAAGTACACAATCGTTAACAGCGAGTTTGTAGTAAAAGACGGACACCTTGTCGGGTGGGACGAAGAGGAACTTGCAGAAAAAGGAAGAGAAGAAAGCAGAAAATTACTTGAAAAGTTTTAGGCTAACGGCACAGAAATGCGCCGTATATTTACCTATTGCTCTTCCTTAAGCTTTTTAAGGAGATTTTTCCTGAAGCCAAATAGTATATCCTGCACATCTTTACTTCTGTAGTCGCTGTAAGTCCAAGGAAAGGACATGAAGCCGTGGTTCTGGTAGATAAGTGTTACTTCAGCATATAGGGAGGAGCCGATTGCAATACGGTGTGAACGGTTTTTCGTTGTGGCAAGTATTACATTAGCCGCACTCATCGTCCCCGGGTCGAGGTTTATTTTCCGCTTTCCGTCCTCTTCCCATTCCTTTTCAAGTCTGTTGGTAAAGAGCTTTGCCTGTCTCAATTTATCGGGAGAGACAAGGCCCTTAAAGGAGATGAAAAAGCGCTCGATACCCTCTCCCATCTCACTGTCGTAGTAATCAGTGAATGAGAAGTGAATGGAAGGAGAGATGATATCTATTTCACCGAATTCATTCTCGAGCTTTTCTTTTAAAGTAGCGGGAAATCCTCTTGTCGAGAGAACCCCCGAAAACAACATTACCTTTCCGTATTCTTTCTCTTCCATCAATTGAGTCCGTTTTCGTAGACACCCAATACCCTGAAAGATACCGTTGCCTCTTTTATCTCATTGCACACTTCATCAAGCAGCGAATAGTCGGGAATGAGTACATCCACATAGAATGTGTACTCCCACGGCTTACCCTGGATAGGCCTGCTCTCGAGTTTCTGCATGTTAAGTTTCCACTTCGAGAAGATTTGTAACACCTCCATTAATGCACCCGGCTCATCGGAAACATTGAAAAGGATAGAGGCCTTCTCCTTCTTTCTGTCTTCAAGAAACAAAGACGCGTTCTCTTCGCGTGTTAAAACATAGAAGCGCGTGTAGTTACATGGATTGGTCTCAATCGATTGATGGAGAATCGTCATGTTGTTGTAGAGAGCCGCAGGCGACCCAGCAATGGCGGCATTCTCTCTGTCGCCTTCTTCCTTTATATAGCTTACGGCACCAGCTGTGTCGAAGAATGGAATAATCTCGGCATTCGGAAGGTGGGACTCCAGAAATTCCCTGCATTGCGTCAATGCCTGCGGGTGTGAGTAGACCCTCTTTATTTCATCTTCTTTAACGCCCGGGAAACCGATTAGGTTATGAACAACCCTTACCTCCGTCTCTCCCACAACACTGAGCTCGCTGTGTATCTTGATTAAATCAAGCGGGTCGTAAACAGCACCCCCGAGTGCATTCTCGATTGGAATAACGCCGAAAGAAGCCCTGCCGGAGGAGACGGCATCAAATGTGTCCTTGAACGAGTGGCAGGAAAGAACCTTGACATCCTCATTGAAGAACCTTCTTGCAGCAAGCTCTGAAAAGGCCCCTCTCTCTCCCTGGAAAGCAACTACTGGCTCCTTGAGGCCAATGGTTGTTTCTTCTGTTGCCGAAGCGTCTTTGATAGACTGAGGAATGTGACGTGGTATCTTTTCGAGGGTTTTTCCGATTACCGGAGCTATCGCCTGGATATCTCTCATAAGTTTTTCAAATTGCTCCGGATAGAGCGACTGCGGGCCGTCCGAGAGTGCTTTTTCCGGTTCGGTGTGTACCTCAACTTCAATTCCCGATGCACCCGAGACAAGAAGCGCAAGGCTCATGGGGGAAACCATATCTCTGATTCCCGTTGCGTGTGACGGGTCCCCGATGACGGGAAGGTGGCTCAGTTTATGGACAGCCGGAACAGCGGAGCAGTCAAGAGTATTACGTGTCATATGCTCGAATGTTCTTATTCCTCTTTCGCAGAGAATGACCTTGTCTGTCCCACTCGACATAAGGTACTCGGCAGCCATCAGCCACTCTTCAATTGTTGCACTTAAGCCGCGCTTCAGGAGTACCGGCATTCCCTTCTTACCCACAGCTTTCAAGAGCTCGAAGTTCTGCATGTTACGCGCCCCGATCTGCATAATGTCTACATAGCTCGACATCATATCTACATCCAGTGGAGATACCACTTCCGATACTATCGGCATATCGAAAGCGTCTCCGGCTTTTCTCAGGAGCTTCAGCCCCTCCTCTCCCAGACCCTGGAAGGAGTATGGAGAAGTGCGGGGTTTAAATGCACCCCCGCGGAGAACAACAGCCCCCGCTTCTCTTACCTTCTCGGCTATAGTCATTATCTGGTCATAGCTCTCGACAGCGCACGGACCGGCCATAACAGATATGCGGTTTCCACCGATTGTTACCCCCTTGACCTTAACAAGGGTATCTTCCTTCTTGAGTTCACGCGATGCCAGCTTATAAGGCTTGGAGATAGGAATTACCTTACCCACTCCCGGAAGGATTTCAACTTCCCTGGGGTCTATATGACCCGTTCCGACAGCACCTAAAACTGTCTCGCTTTCTCCGACAATCTCTCTGACAAGAAATCCCTTCTCTTTCAGAAAGAGAACAACTTTATCTTTTTCCTGCAGGCTGATACCTTTTTTGAGTACAACAATCATGGCTAGAATGATAGTATTTTCAGCAGTTAAGGACAATTGGAGTTAAATGTTAAAAAAAGAAGAAGTAGGCGCTTTGTTTTCATCCTTTACCCTCACCCTCGACAGAATGGGTTTCCCCATTCCGGCAGTGGGGCGCATCGCCAGTGAAGACAACTCGCCCTATAGAATACTTATTTCCACCATCATCTCCCTCCGAACACAGGACCAGACTACATATGAAGCGTCCATAAGGCTTTTAGAGAAAGCAAAAACAATAGATGAGCTCAATGCATTGAGCGAAGAAGAGATACGCTCTCTCATTAAGCCCTGCGGCTTCTACATACGTAAGAGTAAAGAGCTCAAGGAAATTGCCCGGATTATAACAACGAAGTACAACTCTATATTGCCGCAGGACAAGGATGGCCTCGTCTCTCTTCCGGGGGTTGGAACAAAGACGGCAAACCTTGTTATGAATCTCAGTTTCAATAAGCCTTATATATGTGTCGACTGCCATGTGCATGAAATATCTACAAGGCTCGGATGGACGAATGAAAAGAGCCCAGAGGAGACGGAAAAGGCTCTCGAGAAGATACTCCCCGTGGAGTATTGGATAGAGATCAACGAGCTTTTCGTGCGCTACGGGCAGGCTGTATGCACTCCGCTCTCTCCGAAGTGCTCATTATGTCATTATGAAAAAGAGTGCCCGCAAATAGGAGTTACAACCTCACGATGATAAAACTATGTGTTTTTCTGGGTAACCCCGGAAAGGATTACGAAAAGACAAGGCACAATGCCGGCTTTATGCTCTCCGACGAGCTCTACCGAGGCGCCCGGTGGCAGAGCAAGTTCCACGCTTTCTATTTAGATGACAAAACTATGAAAGTCATCAAACCGCTCACATATATGAACCTCAGTGGCACTTCGCTCAGCGAAGCGGCAGCTTTTTTTAAAATCAAGAGTGACGAAATATTGGTAGTTCATGACGAGATGGAGCTCCCCTTAGGGAAAGCCGTAATGCAGAAAGGTGGCGGGACGAAAGGCCATAACGGCCTCAAGAGTATCCGGGACAGACTGGGAAGCGCAGCTTTCTACCGCCTCCGTATCGGAATCGGAAAGCCAATCCACAGTGACACTTCCCTCTATGTCACATCGCCCTTCACCTCCATCGAATTGATTACTCTCTCTTCGCTTTTCTCCCTTATCAGGAGAGATTGGCCGTTGAAGTGTGAAGAGAAGAGCTGGAGCGTGGAGAGATAGGTAGTTATATTCAATAATTTGAACATTTCCATTTGATATTGTTTGCTTTAAAATATAGAAGGTGTGCTACAATTGTTGAGTTAATAAAACACGAAGGGGAAACCATGATAAACAGAGACCTAAGAATAGCCAATGTAACAAGACGCGTCCTTTCCTATGATGAGCCTGTCTTCCAGACCGAAAAAGGGCCCAGTTCTTTCTATCCGGAGGCTGCTGCACTCAGCTACAAGTACAACCAGGAGATGAAGAAAGAGGGAAAGAGCGGGGATTACATTTCTGCCGGAAAGCTCAACGCAAGCGCAACTCTCCACTATGTCTACCAGATTATCCTCTCATACCTCTTAGGGGAAGGTGACAGAGATTTCTTTGAAAGAAGAATACAGACTGTAGAGTCCAATGGAGAACTCAAGGATGCACTCTCTTTCTACTCAAGGGAATTCCCGACGGAACTTAAAGGCGAAAGGACAATCGAAGAGGAGATGAGGGGATACTTCATCCATCAGGTTCTCCTGCAGAACAGAGCACTCGTCAAGGCATCAAAGCCTTTCGTCGCACCTGACGGTCTTACTCTTCCCACTTCATTCAAAGCTCTCTCCTCCGTTTTGTCATCATACATAAAGGACGATTTACGTAACGGAGAGCCCAATCTAGACGATGTGTTTACATTCCTCTGCATGCCTGCCCGTCTCTATCCGGACTCTCTTATAGATCAGCTTCAATACATTCTCCGCGAATGGTCGGATATGCTACCGGAAAGCTTTATCAGGCTCTTGAAGTCTTCAATCGATTACATCAATGAAGAAAACAAAGACCGCGGCTTTGTCGGGGGGCCTGTCAATGTCCCTGTTGTCGACTACTCATCTGAGCTCAACGAATACGAGGCTTTCTCCTCGGACTCAAATTGGATGCCGTCTGTTGTCATGATTGCAAAGTCCACCCTTGTGTGGCTCGATCAGCTTTCAAAGGCTTACGGGAGGAGTATTACAAGCCTCGATCAGATACCGGACGAAGAGCTCGATACAATGCGGGAGCGGGGAATAAACGCGCTCTGGCTCATCGGTCTCTGGCAGCGAAGTGAAGCATCCAAGACAATCAAGCACCTATGCGGCAATCCCGACGCAGTTGCTTCTGCATACTCGCTAAAGGACTATGATATATCGCCTTCGATAGGGGGATGGGAAGCTGTATATAACTTAAAGGAAAGATGTTCGAAAAGAGGAATAAGGCTTGCCTCCGATATGGTTCCTAACCACACGGGAATAGACGGCAATTGGGTATATGAACACCCCGATTACTTCATAAGTCAGGACTATCCTCCATTCCCGACATATACATATGAGGGGCCGGATTTATCCACAAACCCCGACTGGGAAGTAAAGATTGAAGATCATTACTATGATAGAACAGATGCTGCTGTAACATTCAGAATGAGAAACCGCCACAGTGGTGAGACAAAATACGTCTTCCACGGTAACGACGGCACAACAATGCCTTGGAATGACACAGCTCAGCTTGATTACCTTAATCCTGTAACAAGGGAGGCTGTCATTCAGAAAATTCTTCATGTTGCCAGAAACTTCCCGATTATCCGCTTCGATGCCGCAATGACACTGGCCAAGCGCCACATCGAAAGGCTGTGGTACCCCAAGCCCGGCATGGGTGGTGATATCCCAGGAAGGGCGGAGCATGCACTTGAAGAGAGAGAGTTCAATCAGCGTATTCCGGAGGAGTTCTGGAGAGAGGTTGTCGACAGAGTTGCAGAGGAAGTTCCGGACACACTTCTCCTGGCTGAGGCTTTCTGGATGATGGAAGGATACTTTGTCCGCACCCTCGGCATGCACCGTGTATATAACTCGGCATTCATGAATATGCTCAAGAATCAGGAGAACAAGAAGTACAGAGACTCTATTAAGAATACACTTGTCTTCGAGCCCGAGATTTTAAAGCGCTACGTCAACTTCATGAACAACCCCGATGAGGACACAGCCATCAGCCAATTCGGCTGTGACGACAGATACTTCGGAGTCGCAACACTTCTTTCGACCCTTCCTGGTCTTCCGATGATCGGCCACGGTCAGATTGAGGGATACAGAGAAAAGTACGGTATGGAATACCAGAGGGCATATTACGACGAGAAGCCGAATCTGTGGCTTATAGGTGAGCACGAGAAGAGAGTTTTCCCTCTCTGGAGACGGCGCTATCTATTCAGCAATGTCGACTCCTTCAACCTCTACGACTGTATAAACAACAACGGAGACGTCGAGGAGTCTGTATTTGCATTCGTCAACGGAGCGGGAGATGAGAGAACGCTTGTTCTTGTAAACAACCGCTATGAGAGGGTTGAGGGAAGAATCAATATCTCGGCTCCCAAGGTAAAGAAGTACAAAGAGGAGAGAAAAGTCGAGACAACAACACTCTCTCAAAACCTTTGTCTCAGTTACGGCAGTCAGAGATTCACTCTCTTTGATTCTGCTCTCGACGGTATGACTTATATAATCCCGTCAATGAACCTCTATGAAGGATACTACTTCTCGCTCAACGGCTATGAATCGAAGGTATTCTGGAATATAAGGGAGGTGGAGGATACAGACGGCTGCATCCAGCGCCTCTACGACGAATACGGAGAGAGTGGCATAAAGGACTTTTCTAAAGCACTTTCACTTATGAAGCTTGAGCCTGTCTACAAGACAATCGATGCCCTAAGGCGGGAAAGCACCATCGATTTAATTGAAAAGATAGTAAACGGCAAAGGCACTAAGGAAGACGAAAGGGTATTGCTTTTGACAGTTGCCGAAGCTTACTCCATGCTTTATGAAGGTTATAAGTCCATGGAAGAGTCGACAAAAGGCCAGCTTGGACTAGCTCCTATGGATGTCTCACCTCAGCCTGTAATCAAATTCGTGAGATTCCTTGGTAAATCATTCGGAGCTAAAGGCCCCAAAGTATTTCCGTCGTGGTCGAGTATAGATAACTCTCTTTCCCTTCTTATTGCTTCTTCCCTTGCACTCATCCCCTTTACAAAGGACAACCATGAGCCGAAGGCATTGATGAAGACTTCTGACAGGTTGATGTTGAGTGCATTCTTCAGAAAGGCGCTCGAGAAAACTGCACTCGACGACAACAGAAGGAAAGAATTAATGCACCTTGCTTCTCTCTTTGTTTCTGCAACAATGCTTATAAGAGATGAAATGGAAAACTCAACGCCTCTTGAGATTCTCTCATGCCTCCTCAATGACGACGGCGTGATGAATCTCTCCGGGTGCAACGAATATCAGGGGACTGTATGGTATAACAAGGAGAGCATGCAGCGCGTCATCCTCTCTCTCACTCTCGCCTATGCAGCATCAAGTGACAGAAAGGCGGGAGAAGTCGATCTCTTTGCAAAAGACTTGATGGAGAGGGAGTTCAAGAGCGAATACAAGCTTTCGGCACTACTTAAGAACACCCCTTGAGTTGACGATTGAATTTAATGAGGACTAGAATAAGACTTATGAAAACATGGCTCACATATTTAGCAGCGGCTTTAATGGCAGGGGCAACAGCTTTTGCTTTCCCCTCATCAACGGTTTTTCTCACTTTGATGCAACATCTTACAGTTGTACTCACGAATGCGGTGATTTTCCTCTTCATCCCTATTTCATTCATAACCCTCACAAGTGCTGTGGCATCTCTCAGGAAGGATAGAATCGGAGGGAAAACATTCAGGATAAATATCCTATGGGCTGTTGTTACCTCCATCCTTCTGGCGCTGATAGCTGTAGGTCTCTCTAGATTCCTTCCGCTCGCATTTCCTCAAACAACCACATCAACAGGTAATACACAGTCTCTTTTCTCATCCTATACGGCAGAGCAGGATGTGCTTGGAACCAATTCATTCATTTCCTCGATATTTCTGCCTCTCTTTCTTCTGGCATTCGTTTGCGGCTTGGCACTAAAGCCATCATCAGACATAATCAAGCCGGCATACACAGTCATGAATTCCCTTGCAGAAGTAGCGTTCCGTATAGAAAAGATCCTCTCCTACTTCGGTGCTCTCTATGTTTATGTTGCAGCATCGTCCTTCTTTGTAGGAATGTGGCAGGATAAGTCTTTCTTCAATGCACCCGATTTCTTCCTGACACTCCTCTCGTCGGCATGTGTTATTATCTTTGCTGTGATTCCTCTTATATATGCACTCTTTACCCGCTTCAAGAAGAATCCATACCTCCTGATATTCCGCTCACTCTCCTCAATCATCTTAGCTTTCTTCAGTGGCAACATATATGCCGCATCATTTCAGAATGAGGCTGTAGAGAGGACAAACATGGGTGTGCAGAAGAGAATTGTCAATGCATCCACACCTCTGGGCATACTCATCACCCGTGGTGGCACAGCATTTGTTTCAACATTTTTTGTGCTTTCTCTTCTCTCCTCTTTGAACGCAGAGATTTCACTCAAAACAGCTGCAATAATTGCTCTTTTAAGCATTGTTCTCAGTACCATTTCCTTCTTAAGTGCAGGAAGCGAAGTCGCGCTTATATCAATTGTACTCTTCAAGGCATGCAATATAACAACGTATGGAGCAGAAGCGGCAATATTTGCTGTTCTTCCATTCCTCAACGGTATTGCCACCATGATTGATGTTACACTCATAAGTGCAGTCTCCAACATAATTGCAAGAAAGACCAAGACAGATATCCTGGTGCCGGCGAGGGACGTTATCTAAATGCAGAACCAGAACAGGAAAAATTTACTCATACAGCTCTTCCTGCAGACTGTAGTCCTTTCCTTATATGGATTTGCATTCGTCAATATACTCCTTTTTGAATTACACTCCGAGGGTTTTGACGGTGCAAAGGATGTAGCTGTAAAGTATCTGCCGTTTCTTGTCATTCTTATCTCGTCTCTCTTTCCTGAATTTGCGCTTCTTCTAAAGCACAAGCTTCATAGCCAGGACGGAGAGATTATACCCTTTCTCTTCACCATAACATCCCTTCAAGCTTCTTTAATTGCCCAGGATGCATTCTCGGCATTGGGTTTCTATTTCGACTATCCTCTTGCGCTCCTGATTCTCCAACGCTTCTCCCTCATCGCAACTGCCGCCGTCTTTCTTCTTTCAAGCCTGAGGTATTATGGTTTCTCCTCATCCCATATGGGACTCTATAACTTTGTCTTCATCGCCTTCTCCTTCTCTCTCTCCATCATTATTCCTGTCTCTTCATATAAGACGGAAATGACTATAACCTCCTCGCTCTATGAAGTTTATCTCCTTCTTGTCGTCCTTCTTGTTTATGCTGCTTCAGTCACGACACTTGTGATAATCGAATTCAAGGACAAGACAATACTCAATATCAAGCGATCAATTGCGCTTATATCTCTTGTAATCGGCATTTACATTTATCCTTACAACACAATCTGGAAAAATGTCATTTATTCCGTCATTTCTA
>CAVFNE010000073.1:0-10860 GCA_963623755.1 Muribaculaceae bacterium
TGGCGCACCTTGTGGCCACCTCTAAAGTGGGTTAGAACTGTCCACTCTTGAGTTTTTAATTTATCGTAATATAATAAAAATGCTGAAAAGAGTAAAAATTACACCACGTGCTCCCAGAGAAAAAAAATAAGATGATGCCTCTTCAGAACAACCGACGAAATGAAACTACACTATCCAGCCACAAAAAGAAGAAGAAAAGAGAATAGCAGCAGAAATGGATAGCAGCCAATTACTCGAAGAACAAACGCACGAGAAGAAGAGTTAAATTAAGAAATCCTCTCGATATTTCAGAAGACCGGTAAGAGCGAGTGTATAGGGCACATCAGTGCACGGCCTTGGGCCAACTCCCCGTGTGGGGCAAACGACAACAAGAGTTGTCACTACACTCCTCTTCGTCTTCCTACGGGAATATAATGGGTTGAGAGAAAATAATCAATATCTTAAATCAACTTTTTTTAATATTAAAGTTGTAATAGTTTATAGGTAAAGAAGTTCTTTTGTATAAAAAGAGGTATTTACTTCTTCAGAAAGCCAAACAGCCCCTTCTTGCCCTCACTTTCTTTCACTTCAAAGCCTGTAAGACGATAGCCGAGTTTAGAGAGCGCATCTCGGAGCCTCTCCTCGTCTATTTTCTCTTCACTGAGGATTGTCGTCTCACCGTTGTTCTTCAGTGTTGCCTTGACGCTCTTTACTTTAAATGCCGCTCTTATACAGTCGTTTACATGGCTGGTGCACATAGCGCACATCATGCCGTCTATATTCGCTTTTGTTTCGTACATATATGCCTTCTGGGAATATACTATTCTCCAGCCGAGTTAGCTTCAACTACCTCTTTAGAAAAAGCAACCCCTTTCGAGGTTGCTTCGTGAAAACTTACTCAATAATCAGAGCTGAGGGCCTGCAGCAACAAGTGCCTTTCCTTCCTCTGTTGATTCGTACTTGGCAAAGTTTTTGATGAATCTCTGAGAAAGATCCTTTGCCTTCTCTTCCCAATCCTTGCTGTCCTTGTATGTATCTCTAGGATCGAGGATAGCCGGATCTACGCCGGGTAGAGATGTAGGTACTTCGAAGTTGAAGTAAGGAATCTTCTTCGTCGGTGCTGTAAGGATAGCGCCGGAGAGGATAGCGTCGATAATTCCTCTTGTGTCCTTAATGGAGATTCTCTTTCCTGTTCCGTTCCATCCTGTGTTGACGAGGTAAGCCTTAGCGCCGCTCTTCTCCATCTTCTTTACGAGCTCTTCGGCATACTTTGTAGGAGGAAGCTCCAAGAATGCCTGGCCGAAACAAGCTGAGAATGTAGGTGTCGGCTCTGTGATTCCCCTTTCTGTTCCTGCAAGCTTAGCTGTGAAGCCTGAGAGGAAGTAGTACTTTGTCTGCTCGGGTGTGAGAACAGATACAGGAGGAAGAACGCCGAATGCATCAGCCGAGAGGAAGATGACATTCTTTGCAGCCGGACCGTGGGAAATCGGCTTGACAATCTTTTCGATGTGGTCAATCGGGTAGGATACACGTGTGTTCTCTGTGACAGACTTGTCGGCAAAGTCAATCTTGCCGTTGGCATCAACTGTTACGTTCTCGAGAAGAGCATCTCTTCTGATTGCATTGTAAATGTCCGGTTCGCTGTCCTTGTCGAGGTTGATAACCTTGGCATAGCATCCGCCTTCGAAGTTGAAGACACCGTTGTCGTCCCAGCCGTGCTCATCGTCGCCGATAAGAAGTCTCTTCGGGTCTGTTGAGAGAGTTGTCTTTCCTGTTCCCGAGAGGCCGAAGAAGATAGCTGTGTTCTCACCGTTCATATCTGTGTTAGCCGAGCAGTGCATTGATGCAATACCCTTGAGAGGAAGATAGTAGTTCATCATTGAGAACATACCCTTCTTCATCTCACCGCCGTACCAAGTGTTGATGATAACCTGCTCACGGGAAGTGATGTTGAACATAACTGCTGTCTCGCTGTTGAGTCCAAGTTCCTTATAGTTTTCAACCTTAGCCTTGCTTGCTGTGTAGACGACGAAATCAGGCTTGAATGAATTCAGCTCTTCTTCGCTGGGCTTAATGAACATGTTTCTGACAAAGTGTGCCTGCCATGCAACTTCCATGATGAAGCGGATAGCCATTCTTGTGTCTTTGTTAGCACCGCAATATGCATCAACAACAAAGAGCCTCTTGTTGGAGAGTTCCTTGACAGCAAGGGCCTTGACTGCCTTCCATGTCTCTTCACTTGCCGGATGGTTGTCGTTCTTGTATCCATCTGTTGTCCACCAGACTGTGTCCTTGGAGTTTTCATCAACAACGATGTACTTGTCCTTAGGTGAACGGCCTGTGTAGATTCCTGTCATTACGTTGACTGCACCCAGTTCAGTTACCTGCCCTTTCTCGTAGCCTGTGAGGCTCTCTTTGGTTTCTTCTGCAAACAGCATCTCATAGGAAGGGTTGTAAACAACTTCTTTTGTTCCTGTGATACCATAGGCTTTCAAATCGATATCCATAATTTATCTCCTTGTTACTGAATTTGATGCACCATTAACTTACGGTGCGTCCACATATTATTAATTTTTTTCAATTTAATCACTACCCAAATCTATATATTTTTATGGATTGTGAAACCTCAGCATATATGAAAAAAGAAAGTGTACAGTTCACTGCAGTTATGTATAAACCCTGAAAACACGTGCTTCTCCATGTTGTCTGAATATTAAGCCTCCAGGCGTTATATTTTTTAAAATATATCGCTTGAAAGATGTTTATTAATCATTTACCATTATTCTCGTCGCCGAATAATGGCGAATAAGGATAGAGAGCTCTGCAGCTCATAGTTTTTATCCCACTAGTGAAGAAGCAGAGCTTGATTTAGTAGTTTATGAAGTTGATAGATACAAAAGATGCAGTCGGCACAGTTCTCGCGCACGACATAACACAGATTATCAAAGGCGTCACGAAGGATGCCGTATTTCGTAAAGGTCATATAGTAAGAGAGGAGGATATTCCTGTTCTTCTATCGGTTGGTAAGGACCATCTATATATATGGGAGAAGGAAGAAGGCATGCTCCACGAAAATGATGCTGCTGAAATCCTATGTCGGATTTGCCGTGGCTCCAATATGCACCCGACACCAGTAAAAGAAGGAAAGATTGAACTTGTTGCAGATGAATGCGGCTACTTCACAGTCGATAAAGAAGCTCTTAAAAGAGTGAACTCACTACCTGAGATGATGATTGCCACAATACTGGGCGGGATAAGGGTCGAAAAGGGCCAGCGTCTGGCAGGAACAAGAATCATTCCTCTTGTAATCGAGAAGGAAAAGATGGACAAGGCAGTAGAAGAGGCAGGAGACAAACCGATTCTCGACGTAATACCTTTCAGAAAGAAAAACTACGGCGTTGTAACAACAGGTAACGAAGTTTTCTACAAAAGAATCGAGGACACATTCACACCTGTAATAGAATCAAAGATGGCTGAGTATGATTCGAAGATGATAGCGCACGCAATATCGAACGATGATGCTGCCAACATCCTCTCTGAAATCAGGAAGATGATTGATAACCCCTCAGTCGAAATGATTATCTGCACCGGCGGCATGAGTGTCGATCCGGACGACAAGACTCCTCTTGCAATCAAAAATACAGGTGCCCGCATTGTTTCATACGGCGCTCCAGTCCTCCCGGGGGCAATGTTTTTAATGGCCTACCTTCCAGACGGCAGGCCCATAATAGGACTTCCGGGCTGTGTTATGTATGCTGGACGCACAGTCTTTGATCTTGTGCTTCCCCGTATCATGGCGGAAAAAGAAGTGACAGAGGATTACCTCTCGTCTCTCGGCTACGGCGGAATGTGTCTGGGCTGCAGAGTCTGTCACTTCCCATTCTGTTCGTTCGGGAGGGGGGTATAATGAAAATATCTGATTTCAAATGTGCAGTAATAGTACTGTCAGACAGGTCATTCAACGGGGAAAGAGAAGACCTCTCGGGGCCGGTAGCCATAGCCTACATGGTCTCACACGGCTACAAAGAGCCACGCTATATTCTTCTTCCGGACGAGAGAGAAAAACTTGAAGAGACACTTATCTTGCTCTCGGACGAAGAGAAAATGGACCTTATTCTCACAAGCGGCGGAACTGGCTTTGCAGAGCGCGACATAACCCCCGAGGCAACAGAAAGCGTTGCAACAAGACGCGCTCCGGGGCTCAGCGAGGCTATCAGAGCCTACAGCATGACAAAAACACCTCACGCCGTTCTCTCGCGGGGAGTATCTGTTATAAGACACTCCACCCTTATTATCAACCTTCCCGGCAGTCCTAAGGCTGTGGAAGAAGCATTATCTGTAATCATAGAAGCACTCCCGCACGGACTCGGTCTCCTGAGGGGTGAAAAACTTGATAAATAAAACCTAAGGAGAAATACAAATGAAGAAGCTATTAACATTACTTCTTATCGCTATGCTCGCTCTTTCGTCCGTCTTTGCACAGGCAGCATCGGAAAAGAGTGCAACTGTCGAGAAGACAGAGCTCATCGTCTTCGCAGCAGCTTCAATGAAAGAGACTTTAACCCAGATTAAAGCTGTCTATGAAGAGGCAAACCCGAACATCACACTTACATTCAACTTCGACTCAAGCGGAACACTGAAGACTCAGATTGAACAGGGCGCTGACTGTGACGTTTTCCTCTCTGCCGCAACAAAGCAGATGAATCAGCTCACGGACCTTAATATGGTCGATACTTCCACAAGACTTGACCTTTTGGAGAACAAGACAGCTCTCGCAGTTCCGGAAGGAAACCCGAAGAACATCACATCATTCGACGAGCTTGCAACGCTCCTGAGGGAAGGAAAGGTTCTTCTCGCAATCGGTAACTCCGATGTACCTGTAGGGCAGTACACACAGAAGATTTTCGCTTACTATGGTCTGGATGAAGCAGCAATTGCATCGTCTTTGACATACGGCACAAACGTCAAGGAAGTCACAACACAGGTAAGCCAGAACTCCGTCGACTGTGGTATTATCTACGCAACCGACGCTTTCTCGGCAGGACTGGAAGTTGTCGACACAGCAACAAGTGATATGACAGGAGGCAAGGTCATCTACCCTGTTGCAGTTCTTTCCGTCAGCAGGCACCCTGTAGAGGCTGCATCATTTGTCGATTATCTGACAACCGACGAAGCTATGGCTGTATTCTCATCAGTCGGTTTTGCCAGCGCACTCTGAAAATAGTGGAGGGCACACGCCCTCCATATCTATATATCTATGGACTGGTATCCTTTTTTCAATTCACTCAGAATTGCATTCTTTACATCAATAATAGTCTTTTTTCTCGGAATCTTCCTAGCAGAGTTTGTTGCCAGAATGCATCCGGTTTTAAAGGGTATTCTTGATGTCTTTCTCACCCTCCCTCTGGTTCTACCCCCGACAGTCGTGGGCTTCTTCCTTATTCTCATTTTCGGAGTAAAGACGCCGCTGGGGCAGTTTCTGGGAAAATTCGGAATAAAGTTTGTAATGACATGGTATGGAGGTATAGTTGCTGCAACAGTTGTCGCCTTCCCGTTGATGTACCGGACAACACGCGGCGCATTCGAGGCCTTCGATGTGACTCTCAAGGAAGCGGGAAAGACGCTGGGATTAAGCAACTGTTTCATCTTCTGGAGGATAAAAATCCCTTCCTGCAGGGAAGGAATCCTCGCCGGCGTTGTACTTGCATTTGCGCGTGCACTCGGAGAGTATGGGGCAACGAGTATGCTTATCGGATACACACCGGGAAAGACAGCAACAATTTCAACGACAGTCTATCAGCTCTGGCGTACAAACAATGAAAAAGAGGCTTACATATGGGTACTTATAAACGTTGCGATTTCTGCAGTGGTACTTTTATCTGTGAACCTTCTTGAAAATAAGGATAGAAAATCTAGGAGGAGAAAATGAAGCTTATTGTTGATATAAAAAAAGATTTCGGCTCTTTTCTTCTCTCATCTTCTTTTGAGACTGAAGATTTAATCACAGGCTTTCTGGGCTCAAGCGGCTCGGGAAAAAGCATGACACTCAAATGCATTGCAGGAATTGTAACACCTGACGAAGGCTACATTGCGCTCGGCGACAGGGTACTTTTCGACAGTAGAAAGCATATAAATGTCAGGGTACAGGAGAGAAAGGTCGGCTATCTCTTTCAGAACTATGCCCTCTTTCCCACAATGACGGTGAAGAAAAATATAATGTGCGGTCTCATGGCAGAAAAGGACAAAGCGGTAAAAAAGAAAAAATATGATGAAGCAATAGAGCTTCTGCACCTTGAGGGACTCGAAAACAGACTACCCTCCCAGCTCTCGGGAGGACAGGCACAGAGAACAGCTCTCGCGCGCATAATAGTAAGTGAGCCCGAACTCTTACTTCTCGACGAGCCGTTTTCTGCTCTCGATGCATTTCTGAGGAAAAGTCTTCAGACAGAACTTCTGTCCCTTTTGAAAACCCTTAATAAGAATGCTGTGCTCGTCACACATTCGGCGCGTGAAGTGAGACGTATGACAACTAAACTATTTGTCATGAAGGACGGCAGGATTATAAGACGCGGCAGTACTGAAGATGTATTTGCGTCCCCCCTGAGCGATGACTGCCGCTCTCTTCTCGAAGACTATTGATTCTATTCTCCCTTAATCAGCCTTATTATCTCGATAAACGGCGCGAAGAGGACATCAAATGTACTATTAAGGCCCGAGGAGTAGAGAACATAGCGCTTGAAGACAAAGACAACTATCATGATAACCACCATCTTGATGAGGAATGAAAGAAGCGACTTACCGAAACTCCTGTATAGGATAAGAACAAGGTTGCGGTCATTCTTTATCCTCTTGACGCCGCATCTCACAAGTTCCTTTTTAAGTGTGCCGTCATCCTCCGCCTTCTTGAAAAAGAGAGAGACAACTGCTTCCTCCAGCCCGCCTTTCATGTAGCCGGTGATAAAATGATAAACCCTCGGTATTGCCTTCAGGACAAAGACAAAGAAGAAGGTATAGGAAGCGAGCATGAATGCCGAGGAGAAAACAAGAGAGACAACACTCCCGTCGCCGACGGAGAATATCGAGAGTGATATAGCAAAGAGAATAATGCTTATAAGGCTCTTTATACCCTTCTTCACAAGTTCTATGTTCAGATAGACCTCAAGTGCATGATAGGCTATCTCCTCCCCCGCCACAGGAATGGCAGAGGCAACGCGTGCCACACCTTTTGCTGCCTTATAAAGGCGGGAGTTTTTGACAAGGGGATTAGTTTCACTTTTTTCATCGAGAGCACTGTCGAAATTACTAATAAACCTCTTAGTTTTGATTATCCCCCTCTCTATACTGTGCACTGTTCCTTCAAGGGGAGTTTCAACAATTACTTCTTCGCTTTCTTTCTCCAAAACTTCTTCTTCCTTCTTTTCTTCCAATGTTTCCGCCTTGAACTTGAACATCTCGTCAAAGGTGGAAAGGAGATTCTCCGGACAGAGAGAACGTATCTCAATCAGTTTCTCCCTTGAGTATGATGAGACTGTCTTTATGATGGTCCCGATTGCTGCTGTAATGACGAATATGTCATCAACAAGGCCCAGTCCAGCAATTATGTCGGGAATGGCATCGACGGGTAGAACAAGATATAAAACAGCAGCGGAGGCGGGAATTGCGACAGGTAGTCCCCATACTTTGGGATGCTTTGCAATAAAGAAGAGAACCTGAATTTTATCCCAGAGGGCAGAAAGTGCACTTCTACCTCTGTACTTCTTCTCTGCCTTCTCTTCTGCATTTTCTATCTCGTCAAGAGAGTAGCCTTTCTCCACCTTTTCACTCAAAGTGGACACAATAAAAGAGGCTTTCTTCTTTTCATTATCACTCAGCTCTTTTCTGCCCATAGCTTGATTATATGTAAAAAATCTTTTTTTCACCACTTTGAATGAAGGCCTCTCTACATATCTATTCCAACAAAAATCACCAATTTAATTGACGAAAATAATAAAAGATAAAACACTGTAACCAAATCAATCTCAATTAAGGAGAAATTATGAAGAAAACATTGAAAAGACTAATCGCCTTGACACTTGTCGCCTTCACACTCTTTGCACTATGCGCACAGGGTGCAAAAGAAAGGGGTGAGTATGATGGCAAGACAGTTATCCTGCACTCGAACGACGTGCACGGTGCTGTTGAGGGTTATGCTTATATCAAAGCACTCAGAGATGACTTTGAGGCCAAGGGTGCAAAGGTCATAACAGTTGATGCCGGTGACTACAGCCAAGGCACAACATATGTCAGCACATCCAAGGGCAAGGACGCAGTCACACTCATGAATGCTGCCTCATATGATGTTGTAACACTGGGTAACCATGAATTCGACTACGGCTACGAGCAGCTTCAAAAAAACCTTTCCGAAGCTGAGTTCACAGTACTCTGTGCCGATGTTTTCGACGAGAGCGGTAACCCGATTTACAAGTCGGGAATCACAATGAAGGTCGGAGAACTTACAATCGGTTTCTTCGGACTCGAAACTCCCGAAGCACAGACAAAGGCTAATCCTGCTCTCATCAAAGGCCTCAAGTTCATCGCAGGGGATGAGATGTATAAGCAGACACAGTCTGTAGTAGACGCACTCAAGGCTAAGGGCGCTGACCTTGTTATAGGACTTGTTCACCTCGGTGTTGACGGCGAAAGCACACCCAATAGATCTATCGACCTCCTTTCCAACGTCAGCGGAATCGACTTCCTCATTGATGGTCACTCACACACTGTCATGACAGAGGGGGAGAACGGAGAGCCGATTCAGTCTACAGGTACAGCATTCGCCAACATCGGAGTTGTCGTAATCGACAATGCTACAGCAACAATCCAGGATCACTATCTTGTTTCTACAGAAGGTCTGGAGAAAGACAGCTTAGTTGAAGAGGTTGCTCAATCCATCATCGATAGAGTCAACGAAGAATACGGCGTAGTGTTTGCAACTTCTCTCGTTGAGCTCAACGGTGACAGAGAGCCGGGTAACAGAACTGAAGAGACAAACCTCGGAGACCTCATCACAGACGCAATGATGTGGACTATCCTCAAGAACGAGGGTGCTCTCACAGTCGATGAAGGACACACTGTTGCAATCACAAACGGTGGTGGAATCAGAGCATGGATCCACGCGGGAGATGTCAGCAAGAACGACATCAACACAGTTCTTCCTTTCGGTAACACAATAGCAGTTGTCTATGTTAAGGGCTCCGAGCTTCTGGAAGCACTTGAAGCTTCAACATACTGCACACCTATCTCCCTCGGAGGATTCCCGCAGGTAGCAGGACTTGAGTACACTGTCGATACTACAAAAGAGTACAACAAAGAGAGCGAGACTTATCCGCAGTCTACATACTATGGGCCGGCAACAATTGAAAGAGTCACAATCAACTCTGTCAACGGAACACCGTTCAATGCCGACGATACTTATGCAGTCATTACAAACAACTTCGTAGCAGCAGGCGGCGACACATACTATGCATTCGCTTCCTCATCCAACCAATTTGACACATCAATTGCACTTGACGAAGCTGTTATGGACTATGTAACTGAAGTCCTAGGTGGCGTCATCGGAGACGAATATGCTCTTCCGAAGGGAAGAATCCACGTCATCACAGCTGACGAAGAGGATGACGGTGTTGTCACAATCGGAGGCTTGGACTCCAACGTATGGTTTACAAAGTACGGTAACGTCTACACAGATCTTCAGGTTGCAGATTTCTTCGATATGGGATTCAGCGAAGGTGACCTTGTCAAAGTTTCATTCCTTGATAAGGAATTGACACTTCCTGTTGTTCCTTCATACTCATATGTTAACCAGGGTAGAGCTGCCATCATCGCAACCCTCGGAGAGAGTGGTGAGCCTACAGGCTATCTCTCTCTTGCAATCAACATGGGTAACTTCGGTGAGACATACGGCCTTGCATATAAGACAACAAACGAAGATAAGAGCTGGTTCTGGACAGCCAACGATGGCGTTACATTCCCAGTCGAAGTTAAGTTCGAGATGGATGCGGAAGGTGGATACCTGGCTCAATACATTCTCCATGACCTCACAAGAACAAATAACAGACAAGATTACCCAGAGCTCACAGATAATGAATTTGCCAACGAAAGGGAAATCACAACAACAGGCATGGGAAAAGGAAAGCTCTACAGAACTTCCAGTCCTATCGACCCCAAGTTGGGCAGAAACACATATGCTGACAAGGCAATTGAAGAGAGTGGCGTCACCCTCATCATGAACCTTGCCAACAGCAAGGCTGATGCAGAGGCATTCGAAGGCTTCGGCGACACATATTACTCAAAGCAGAACGTAATATACCTCAACCTCAGTGATGACTTCCGTTCTCAGGATTTCCAGTCAGGACTTGCTGACGGCTTGAGATTCTTCGCATCCAACCCCGGCGTCTATGCTTTCCATTGCACAGAAGGAAAGGATAGAGCAGGCTTTGTTGCTGCGCTGCTCGAGTGTCTCATGGGCGCAACATACGACGAAGTTTGTGCTGATTACATGAAGAGTTACGAGAACTATTACAAAGTTGAGAAGGGAACGGAAAAGTATGACGCTATCCTTTCAAGCAACATCGTCAAGACTCTCGAAGCTGCATTCGGAGTGAGCGACCTCAAGACTGCCGACCTGGAGAAGGGAGCTGAAGATTACATCAAGGCTATCGGATTGACAGATGCTGAAATTTCCGCACTCAAGGCTAACCTGAAGTAATTAAGGTTACCTACCCTCCTCCTGCCCCTCCATGTGAGGGGCATTATATTTCCGACACAAAACCAAAATACCAACCCTCATATATTTTACATAATTTCTTATGTTGCAATAATTTGCATACTATTTGACAAAATACT
>CAVFNE010000074.1:0-10740 GCA_963623755.1 Muribaculaceae bacterium
TTCTATCATAGAAAAGCATTTGTGTTAAGGAGTAGAACTTTGAGTATTCCACTTAATGAACTGATTGACAAAGAGACCAACGTATACGAGATGACATGTGTGGCTATCAAGGAAGCCAACATTTATGCTCAGACAGATAAGAGAAAGGAAATCGAGAAGAATGGAGATAAGGTTGTTTCCGTTGTTCTTGCACGCGCTCTCAATGATGAGATAGCATACGAAGTTGGAGAAAAGAAAAACTAAGGACAAGGCTCTTGTGCTCTTTGGTCCTACAGCTGTAGGAAAGACGGGGCTTACGAAAGAGCTTTTTTCTACAGGCTATGAAATAATCAATGCTGATTCAATCCAGGTCTATAAAGGCCTAGATATAGCATCGGCTAAACCTGATAAGGAACTGCTTTCATCCATTCCACACCATCTTGTAGATATCTCAGAACCCTATGAGGAGTTTTCCGTCGGAGATTTCTGCGCTCTTGCAGACCCGCTTATAAAAGAAATTAATGGAAGGGGAAACATACCTCTCATCACAGGTGGCACGGCATATTACTTCAAAATGCTCTGCTACAAAAGAAATCCCACACCCAAATCTGATCCTCAAGTCAGAAAGAAAGTTAATGACCTACTTGAAGAGAAGGGCCTTGACGAAGTTAGAAATGAACTCGGGAGAGTTGATGAAGTTTCCTTTTCACGTATATATAAAGAGGATGTCTATCGTATCACAAGGGCATTGGAGGTCTACTATCAGACAGGGCGGCCTCTTTCATCATTCGAGCTCTCGAATAAGCTCCGGAACGACGTCGACTTCATCCTCATCGGACTCGAACGCGATAAGGGAGAACTCGAGACCCGTATAGATATGCGCGTTGAAGAGATGTTTTCTCTCGGAGCTGCAGGGGAGATGAAAAGGCTGATTGAAAACGGCGCCGAAAAAAGTTGGCCCGCAATGGAGGCTATAGGTTACCGTGAGTGGTTTGATGCCATGGAGACGGGGGAGTATTCCGTGAGGGGAGTTAAAGAGAGCATCAAGCGTAACAGTATCAAGTACGCCAGGCGCCAGATGACATTCTTCAGGTCATTCAAAGATACTCTTTGGTTCCATCCTGAAGACAGAGATGGAATTAAAGAGGCGATTGAGTCACGTTGGGAATGTAGATGACATCCACTAAAGAATCGTCGGAGAAATAGCTTTCTGTGCACTCCCACCAGCCTCGATTGTTGTACTCGAATGTGAAGTGTTCCTTAACGGAATACACAAATGTCCTTGTATACCCGTCTCTTTCTTCATATGTCTCTTCATCTTCGTCGCTGAAGGAGTATGGTGTGTACCAGATAAGAGACGCCGTATATTTATCGCCTCCATCGTCTGTTATGCTTTCAATCTCGACTCCGTAGACAAAGCTGTCCCCGCCTATTGCGCCTTCCCCGTTTTCTCTCCATTCATCAAGTGAAATGAATGGGGCAATGCTCTCATATGCAAGCCTTGTCTTATTGAGGATATAAAGCGTTGTCACTTCCTTATACTGTGCTGCATCCTTTTTAAATCCTTCGTTTAACGACTCTGCATCAAGCTCGTTCTGTTTCTCTATTGTGTATGAAATTATTTCTACAGGAGATAGATCTTTTGTATAGGGCGCACGGAATTTCTGATATAAAAAGTTCCCGATGAGGTAAGCGACTACGGACGTGACAAGGAGAATAACAAGTGTGACGACACCTTTCTTTCTCAAAAAGTTCTTCTTCTGTGCCTTCTTTTCCTTTTTCTTCTTCTCTTCTATGAAGACTTTAGTCTCTTCACTCTTCTTCATCTCCCATATTCTGTCGCTTTCGTTTACTCCCGGGTAATTCCATGAAAGGTTTTCAGTTTTATCTAGAAAATATTTGAGTGTTTCACGCGCCGTATAATTGAGGCATATTTTTCTCTGACCTTTTTCTCCAAGGAGGAGTGTATTCATTATGAATGAAGTTGTCTCGTTACTTTCGGCTGTGTAGTAAGAGAGAGAGTAAGGCTTGAAACAAGCCCCCCTTACTTCTGCCTTCTCGTAGGGAAATCTTCCGGATAGGGCGTAATATAAGAGCTGTGCCATCTCATGGGTGAGGGTATAACCCCTCTCAAGTGACGGAGTGAGAAGGTTACGAACACTTTTGTCTATATCCTCAGGCTTACGCGAGAGAGTAAGGATTTCGCCCGCATCTGGCGGCAGGAGTACTATGTCTGTGCCATATGCAATGTAGATGCGGTAGAGGGGAAAGATTCCCGTCGAGAGATCGAGAAAACTCTCGTCCTGAGAGATTAGGCCGTATGCAATCTTTCTCACAAGAGAGAGCGCCTTATCACGGTATTTACTTGAAATCATTGTTATGTCTTCAAGTGTGACGGGTGGAAGAAGGACGTACTCCCCCTCCTTATCCTTTGTAACACCATACCATGGGAATGGTTCAATCCCGTTGTCTTTCACAATCACGCCGTCTCTTCTTGTGTTCT
Source organism: Muribaculaceae bacterium (assembly GCA_963623755.1). Classification (GTDB taxonomy): domain Bacteria; phylum Spirochaetota; class Spirochaetia; order Sphaerochaetales; family Sphaerochaetaceae; genus Ornithospirochaeta. The sequence goes on from CAVFNE010000074.1 coordinate 2,483, forward strand.
GCATAACCCTCGGGCTCATCTCGAAACCCTCAATGCCGAACTTTAGGGCGTTATATTCCTTATCTGTGATTTTTATTAATTTGAACTCGCTCATTTCTATTTCCAGAGTACAGCGCGAAATACTCCATTCCCGCTTTCCTCCGCCTCAATCTTCCACTCTCCGTCGACTATACGGTTAATGCTGTCAACAGCACCGCGCGCACAGATTTTAACCTTGTTTCTGTTATACAAATCCAGGATGTTTTCTCCCTCTTTTAATGCTATAAGTGCTCTCTTCCCCCATTCTTCCGCTTTTTCGATTGTACCCTCGACAGGGCTGAGATTTGTGGAGATTATGAAAAGAGTATCGGGAGTTTTATTCTTCTTTAGAAACGATGAGAGAGCCTTGCTTTCTCCGGCGTTTCTTATATCTGTATAAATAATTGCAACTTCAGCATGCGGCGCGTACTTTTCAATAAATGGCAGGAGAATCTCCGCCCCCGGCTCCTCTTGGGCATACCATTCGCTTTTCTTTGCCCCCAGATATATTAAATTTATGTCCTTATTCTCATCGCCCTCGAAGAACGAGAAGTCTCTGTCGCTCTCTGTACGAGCCGAGTGAATGGGAGAGAGTATCACAATCCTCTCAGGATTCGAGACATGTGAAAAAGCTTTTGAAATCATATCCTTTACAATTGTAAGAGTGGCATGGGGGACGATGAGTGCTTCTGCCCTCTCTTTTTCTTCCCCCCTTGATATAAGAAGGTCGAGTTCTGTTTTATCTGACGGATAAAAAATCCCCTCATGATATTTCATTCTCATTACTGCCTAGTAACCTCCTCACTCTTTTTTCGTCCATATCGACAGAGAGGTTCTTCTCCTGTGTCGGTATTATAAGTCCCATTTTTGCACCTTTGATTCTTTTGAGGTACTTCACTTGGGTGTAGTATAAATCAGCTTTGTTGTTTTTTCTCGCCTTTGAAAAGAAAATTGCAAGGTATGCTCCGTCGAGAAGTACCTCAAGTGGTACAGTCATATTCTTCTTTGCCTTGATTATTACATAGCCTCCTGCAAAGTCACGGGTGTGCATCCAGGTGTCATTGCCACGCGTAGAGGAGCGTAGTATTGCGTCATTCTCCTTTGCGTTACGCCCCACAATTATCTCCCACTCTCCGCTCTTGATGTAGAGCCCGGGTTTTCCGGGAATTATTCTGCTTTTATCTTTCTCTCCCCACACATCCTTTGCTTCTTTAAGCTTTTCCAGCGGGGTATTCTCTCCAAGGAGAGCATCGTATTTCCTCTTTGTCTCCTCTATCTCCTTCTCGATTCTTTCCTTCTCCTCTATGAGAAGGGAGTATTGAGTCTTTTCTTTATGGTACTCTGTGTAGAGCTTATCGAGGTTACCCCTCCCGTCAAGTTTCTCGGAGAGGGAAAGCTTAACTTTTTCACCCGTTTCCCAGTCGTCAAGGGTAATTTCACTCATACCTTTCTTATACAGGTAAAGAGAGGACGAGAGCAGATCTGCATAGTGTTTGATAGTATCAAAGTCTTTTGTCTTCTCTATTGTCTCGCCGGTTTTTCTCTTTCTCTCCTCGAGGGCGGCGATTGCCTTTGTTTTTTTCTCCAGAAGGGCATCTATGTACTCTTTTCTCTTTTCGCTTCTCTCTGTGTTGCTTTCTTCCCTCTCTACTGCCTCGTTGAAGCTCTTACCTGTGTTGTATTCTCTTATAGTATATTTACGGCTTCCTTCATCTTTCCGCTCCTCGATTACGATTTTTTCGCCCTTAACTTCACCCCGCTGCGGGCGACGGAAAAGCAAATCGAGAATTGTGTCGTCATCGGTGAGGACTATGACATTGGCTCCGGGGCCGGAGTAGAGGCGAAATAGCATCTTTATTTTTTTCGATGGAGACTCAAGAAAAAGAATAAACGCCCTGTCGTAGGGTAATTGATAGACATCTGTTATCTTTTTACCTCTCACATGGGCCTTCAGAAATTGCGTAAAGCGCTGCATATTCTTTGACTTAGGCCTCATTATCTTTGTCTCTACAAATCTTGAGTGTACTGTTGCTACCTCTGTATAGACATAATATGCCTTCTTCTCCTTTTCGAAGAGGGAGAGGGTGAATGAGTGATAGTCATGTTCTGTTATATCCTGGATGTAGCTTCCTTTAAGTGGAAGTTCAGACAATATCTTTTCCAGTTCTTTCCAGTTTATCGCCATCAAATCTCCTTTAAGGCTGAGTTTATCTCACTTAGGAGATAGAAAGAGCCCGTTATTGTCACTTCGTCTCCGTATTGAGTCAATGAGAGTGCTTTTGAAACAACATCCCTTCTATCTAAGATAAGATAAATATCTTTATACGGAAACATCTCTTTGATGTCTAAATATATTAACTCGGGTGATGATTTCTTCCATTTACCAATTCCTGTCACAATCACACACTCGTGGAGGGGAACGATAAGAGCGGCCATGGCGCGCCAATTCTTGTCGAGAGCCGTTGAAAAGATAAGGACTTTCTTCTTCTCTATTCTTTCAATCGATTTAGATAATAGCTCAATTGAATGGACTGTATGTGCGCCGTCGAAAATGAATGTTCTTTTCTCGACTTTTCTCACTTCAAAGCGCCCCGGTAGATGGAAGAAAGGGGAGGTAAGATTAAAGGACACATTCTGGTTAGTTAAACCCATTGATGAGATGATGAAAAGACAATAGAGGGCGTCGAAGAGAAATATGTCGTCTGAAAATGATTTAAGAATCAAAGTAGCACCCATGTATTCGATATGTCTCACTCTATAGTTATTATCCTGTTCGATTTCTGGAGGGATAAATGAAAAGAGAGGGGAGTCGAGTTCTTTTGATTTTTTCTCGAATACATCCATAACTTCCCTTTCCTGCTTTATTATGAAGGTCGGTTTCTTTTCTCTCATTATGCCGCTTTTCTCTTTTGCAATTAAAGAGAGTGTGTCCCCGAGTATTTTTGTGTGCTCCTTTTCGATTTCCGTAATGACTACGGCCTCACTGTCGAGTGTATTTGTTGCGTCCAGCCTTCCCCCCAGTCCTGTCTCGATTACAGCCCATGTGCAACCCGTTTCTTTGAAAAGAAGGTAGGAGTAGGCTGTGTAGAGCTCAAAAGTTGTGGGGCGTTTATCGCCGTACATCTCATCAAATTCAAAGCCTTCGATTTTTTCTTTCAGACTCTCAAGTGTCGAAAGGTATTCCACGTCAGAAAAGAAGACGGAGGCGAGGGTGAAGCGTTCCTTCACACTGTAGACGTGTGGAGAGAGGAAAAGTCCTGTTTTATAGCCGAGTGAGGAGAGTAGATAGGAGAGGATGGTACATACTGTTCCCTTACCCTTACTTCCTGCCACATGTATTGTTTTGAAGCTTCTCTCGGGGTTACCGATTCTCTTTAAGAGCAACTTCATCCTTTCTGTTCTGTTCTCCCTGAGGGAGGAAGAGAGGGAAGGTGTGTAGGAAAGGAAAAAATCATCGAGAAGCTGAGAAATATCATTCATAGATTAAATTCTAGTTAATTTTGGCCAAATATTGTATGGTATAAATTACCTAGGAGTTGACTTTTATCAACTAATGACATGAAAATAGCCTTATAACTTTACACTCGACTTGATTTTGTCAGAAAAAAGAAGGACAGTTATGTCATTTAAAGATAAATATTATAAAACGAATGTGGACAGCTTCTGGGCTTATAAGGGTAGTGCTTTCAAAGGAGAATTTCCCACTCTCAGAGAAATGTTCGAACTCAGTGTCAAACGCTTCGGAGATAATGAGTGCTTCAAGACCATTGTTCCTGAAAAAAAGACTTATACCTACATAGATGTATTATCACGAGTTAAAAAACTCAGTTGGTTTCTTGTAAATCACGGCGTCAAGAAGGGCGACAAAATATGCCTCAGCGGCAAAAACAGTCCGGAGTGGGCTATTGTCTACCTAGCCATAACATTTGCCGGAGCCGTAATTGTTCCCCTCGACTATGCACTGCACCCAGAAGATATGGAGAAAATCCTGTCATTTGCTGATGTAAGAATGATTTTCATGGATGATGAGAAGATAGATGAAGTCGACCCCGGCTCAACTTTCATCATAGATAGGTATTCTCTTGAAAGCGACAAACTCCACCCATATGTACTCGTTCTTGAAGGAGAGGAGTGTGAACTTCCCTCCTCCACATGTGAGGAAACAGCTGCCATACTCTTTACAAGCGGTACGACGGGAATGCCGAAGGGCGTTATGCTCTCGCACTCGAATTTAATGAGCTCAACGCTTTCCTCCCAGCGCCTCTTTGATGTCTTTCCGACAGATGTCTTCTATGCAGTTCTTCCGCTTCACCATGCCTACACGATGACTGCAGTCTTCTTAGAGACCATCTCCAGTGGAGCCAGTTGTGTTTTTGGTAAGAAACTCATTACGCCGGTAATGCTGAGGGAACTTAAAGAGGGTAAAGTCACGATGTTCCTTGCTGTCCCTATGCTCTTTAATAAACTTCTTGCCGCAATCATGAAGGGTGTTGATAAAGAGGGTGCGTTCAAGTCGGCTCTTGTCCACTTTTTGATGCTATTCAGCGGCTTTGTGAAAAAGGTATTTAAAGTTAACATAGGAAAGAAACTCTTTTCGCATATGCTACTCGAGAAGGTTTCTCTCGACAGGATGAGACTTTGTATATGCGGTGGCGGTCCGCTTCCTCCATCAACCTTCAGACACTTTAATGAACTCGGGCTTGATTTTGTCCAAGGTTACGGCCTCACGGAGACAAGTCCGATTATAAACATAAACCCGATAGAGGTTTATATAGAGGATTCTGTGGGAATACCACTTGAGGGCGTGGAGGAGAAGATAGTCGACCCTGATGAAGACGGTAACGGCCTCATATATGTGCGTGCCCCGATGGTCATGAAAGGGTACTACAGGAATGAAGAGGCAACACGGGATGTACTGGACTCTTCCGGCTGGCTCAACACAGGAGATGTCGGCCACATAGGAAAGAACGGCTTCTTGTATCTTACGGGAAGGGCTAAGTCCATAATCGTCACAGAGGGAGGAAAGAACGTCTTTCCCGAGGAGATTGAAGATAAGTTCCAGCTTTACAGCGAAATTGAAGAGTGCTGTATAATACCTTACATAATAGATAAGGAAAAGAAGAGTGAGGGAATAAGAATAGTCATCCATCCCTCCGATCAATTTGCAAAGGGAAAAACTCTCGATGAGATTGCAGCCCACATGGAGAGTGTTGTCGAATGCGTCAACAGAGAGCTGCAGAGCTACAAGAAGATAACCCTCATCAGCGTTGTTGATGAGCCTCTGCCGATGACAAGCACACGTAAGATAAAGAGATTCGAGGTAATTAGGAAGTATAAGGACCAATAAGACTGGGACTCATCATTTGAGAGCAGAGCCCGGTTTTTGTGATATAAAAGTGAAAATCTTCTCAATTATGGTGTTATTACAGATTATTGATTTCTGCTGAAAGTTACACATAATTTTCTTACCTTGGTGTAAAATAGTGTGTATAAAAGAAGGAGACTGTTAATATTATTGTATGCACAGGGGCAAGAAGCTTTGAGATAATTGATTGGATTATCCTTTTGTTTTTTGTATTAAGCTTGTTTTTCTTTTCAATTATTCTTCTTTATAATGGGTGTGAGGTATCTTGAAGTAATCTTAGTTAGATATCACCACCGGTGCTTGTAACAAAATTACTATGTAATAATATAAATAATTCTGCCTTGATATATTTTCTTTTTTTACAAAATTCTAAAAAATGTAATAAATAGGAGTTGGTAAGAAAATGAGAACAAAAGACAATCTCACACCCTGGAACAGGTTTGACCAGTACAGAGGAAAATACTTCAACGGCGAATGGCCTACTCTTAAAGAGCTGTTCATTCTTCAGACAGAACTATACAAAGACAGAGAATGCTGGACAGAGTTTCAGCCTAAATATCTTTCCTTGACTTACACCGATGCACTCAAGAAAGTCAAGAGTGTATCATCATGGCTTTTATCTCTCGGCCTCAAGAAGGGCGATAAGGTAATAGTCAGCGGCAAGAACAGCGTTGCATGGGCTGTTGTCTATATGGCAACCCTCTATATGGGCGGCGTAATTGTCCCTCTCGACAGTTCGCTTCATGATGAAGACTTCATCAAACTTGCTCAGTTCTCCGATTCATCAGTCCTTATTGCAGATAATGACAGAATGAAGAAGGTAGCATCTTCGCTTAAAATGGTCGGCTACGCTTCTCTTGAAAGCGGGTCAGAGTGGCAGGATGTCATGGCAATCGAATGCGAGGAGAAGAAGGGATTTGATCCGGAGGAAAGCGATGTTGCTGCTATCCTCTTCACAAGCGGAACAACAGGAACCCCGAAAGGCGTCATGCTCACGCACAAGAATCTCGTTTCCGATATCTACATTGCACAGGGCAATATGAATATATATGAGACAGATGTCTTCTATGCTATTCTTCCCATCCATCATGCTTACACAATGCTTGCAGTCTTCCTTGAAGGATTCGGTTCAGGGGCTCAAGTAGTCTTTGGTAAGAAGCTTGTTGTATCGCAGATGCTCAAGGAGCTCAAGGAAGGCAAGGTTACAATGTTCCTCGGCGTTCCTATGCTCTTCAATAAGCTCTACGCTGGAATTATCAGCGGTATAAAGAAGAAGGGGCCAATTGCTTACGGGTTTATCAAGATGCTGATGGGAATTTCGGGATTCTTGAAGAAAACATTCAATTTCAAGGGTGGAAAGAAGATGTTCTCCTTCGTTCTCAAGAAGGTTTCTCTCGATACCAATAGAATATGTATCTCCGGCGGCGGACCTCTTCCGAGTGAAACATTCAAGGGCTTCAACCAGCTTGGAATCGATTTTGTCCAGGGTTACGGCCTCACCGAGACAAGCCCAATTACACACCTTAATCCGATTTATGCATTCAAGGTTGAAAGTGTAGGTAAAACACTCCCACAGACAGAGTGTAAGATAGTCGACCCTGATAAGGATGGTAACGGTATTATCTATATCAGAGGACCTCAGGTCATGAAGGGCTACTACAAGAACCAGGAAGCAACAGACGAGATTCTCGATAAGGACGGATGGCTCAACACGGGAGATGTCGGGCACCTTGACAGTGAGAACTACCTCTATCTTACAGGACGTGCAAAATCCATCATCGTCACAGACGGAGGTAAGAACGTATTTCCTGAGGAAATCGAGGACAAGTTCCAGCTTTACGATGAAATTGAGCAGATCTGTATTATCGGGTACATGCAGGACAAGGCTCTCAAGGCCGAGGGAATCAGAGCTGTTGTATATCCGAGTAAGGCTCTCAGAGATTCTCTCTCTAAAGAGGAAATGGAAAAGAAGATTTGTGATATCGTGAGCGAAGTGAATAAGGACCTCCAGTCCTACAAGAAGATAACGATGGTCACAGTTACAGACGAGCCTTTGGAGATGACATCAACAAAGAAAATTAAGAGATTTGTCGTAGCTCAGAAGTATAAACTCGATTGATTAGGTGTTGAAAGTAGAGAGGCTCTATATTAAGATTAACGTATGGAATTAAAAAGTTATCAAAGGGCCTTTCTACGCTCGCATGCACAGATGCTTGATGCTGTTGTCTATGTGGGTAAGGAAGGTTTTACAGATTCTGTTGTAAAGGCTCTGGACAATGCTTTGGAGTGTCATGAACTTGTTAAGGTAAGATTTTCCAACAACAAGGATCAGGTGAAAGAGATATCTCAGAAGCTTGAGGAAGCGACAGGAAGTACAATTATCGCAATCACAGGCTTTACGTGTGTCTTCTTCAGACAGGACGCAAAGAGCGAAGACAGAATTTACCGTATCTGACAGATTACAAAGAGGGGTGTTTGAATTGGCATCCTTCTTTTTTTAGCCTCAAGAATTATATTCATAGTTTAACTCCTTACGCTCTATCCTTTGTTGCAATGAGTTATGTCTTCCATGATATTCGTCTTAGTCACGAAGATGAATGCATTGTAACAGCATTGAGTCTGCTCCCCGATCTTAAGTTCACAGTTGACAGACGCACTTTGAAGCTTGGATAAGTATTCGGACAATCAGAACAGATGGAGAGAGGGTGACAATCTTTCGTCAGCGTGAGACACAACTGGTACAAAAACTACCCACGTTCCCCACTGTTAAACTCTTCAAGTTCCTCCTACAATTGTCTACACATAAACATATCTATCACAGTAAGCGTATCTTCGCGTGAAATTCAATTTTTCCGGCCCTAATTACATAATTAGG
>CAVFNE010000075.1:0-436 GCA_963623755.1 Muribaculaceae bacterium
CCGGTTGAGATAGCAAAGGCTAACTGTTAGTAGAAAAACTCACAGGGAACTACAGTTTACAGCAATATAAAACAATGGAATTGCAACTGAATTTAGTTGCATAATCTGCAAATTTGACTTATTTTTCTATTGGAGGATAAGGTTTGAATCAGAAGGATAAACTTATAAAAAAGCTGAAATCAAGACCGAAGAATATGACCTTTGATTAAATTGAAGCGCTTCTGAATTCTTTGGGTTACAGGCGCTCTGATAAGGGCCGGACAAGTGACTCCTGGGTGATATTCGAAAGCGATATGCATCCTCCGATTTTGCTTCATAAGCCACATCCCCGGAAGGAAATGCTTGAATATCAGATTAAGCAGATTGTTGATGTTTTGGAAATGGAGGAACTCATATGAATAATGCTATCGAATACAAAGGTTATGTAGGGACTGTT
>CAVFNE010000075.1:446-10498 GCA_963623755.1 Muribaculaceae bacterium
GGAAGAGTTCAACAACTTGTAGACTTAATAAAGGATGGGACAATCTCAGAGGAAAAAGCAGCAGAGAAAGCAAAGATGAGTCTTGATGAATTCAGAAAGTATGAAGCGAGCTACTGTTCTTGATTCTCTCTTCCAGTGATGTGTTAAAAGAGCAGAAATTGACTAAACGACGATATAGTATTGTTGTCGCAAAGAGAGACAGGCAGCATTTATGTTGTGAGATGGAGAGAAATCAGAGGGTAAAGAGAATCATTACAAGTGCGCTTATGCAGCTGAGGGATGCCGTTAACGGAAGCCCCAAGTTGAAGAACGAGACAACGACAGCAACAATCAAGCCTGCAAGGGATGGTAGGAAAGAGCCGGTCGAATTGAGTATTGCTGGGAATGTCAGAGAAGCAAGCGTTACGTATGGCGCGTAATAAAGAAATGAACGGAAGAAAGTGTTTTTTATAGGCTTCTTGAGTAAGAGAAGTGGTATCGCCCTGATAAGATATGTTGTTATGGCAATAGTCGCAATAGATATGTAGATATAGCTGTCACTCATCATTTTTCTCCTCTAGTGTGTTTTCCTTTACAGGAAAAATGATGGCCGTAAGAGAGGCTGTAAACACTGTAATTAATATAACTTTCATTCCTGAGGATATTTTGCTCAAGACTTCGGCTTTCTCGAAAACAAAGCTGAGAACCATAGCCACTACTACTGACAATGCTATAACCCTATTCTCTTTAGCCTGTGGAACGATGATAGCGATAAACATTGCGTAGAGTGCAAGGGAGAGCGCTGCAGTAAGAGAAGATGGAAGTATTTCCCCCATTACACCTCCCAGTGCCGTACCGATTATCCAACCCGGGCATGCAAGTGTCATGGCCCCGAGATTGTACATCGGGTTCAAAGGGTATTTTCTTCCTGCAGCAAGACCGAATATTTCATCCGTAACACCTACTGCCATAAGCATTCTCTTTCCCATGCCGGTTTTAGGCGAGAGCCTCACCGCAAGGGCAGCACTCATTAAGAGGTATCTGAGGTTTATAACAAGAGTTGACAGTATCAGAACCCATACAGAGCCGTGCTCCGCCATGATATCGAGTGCGGCAGCTTGTCCTGCTGAGGTGTAGTTGAGTGCACTCATCAATGCACTCTGATACCATTTCAGGCCCAAACTTGATGCTCTTATTCCGAGGGTGAAGGAGACGGCTGCGTACCCGAGGGCAACGCTGATGCCGTCCACCATTCCACGCCTGTAGTTTACAAGATTGTCTGACATACAATCTCTTATTTGACAACAATGTTGACGAGTTTTCTCGGTACCACAATCTCTTTGACAATCTCTTTGCCGTCAATCCATTTCTGTACTGTTTCGTCATTTTTGGCGCTGGAGAGAAGCTCGTCCTTTGTGCTGGATGCCGGCATGCTGAGCTTACTTCTCACTTTGCCGTTGATTTGGACAACGACAGTCAATGTATCGTCCTTTGTCTTTTCTTCGTCCCATTTCGGCCATGACTCAAGTGCAACACTCGGCTTATGTCCAAGCATTTCCCAAACTTCTTCTGCAAGGTGTGGAGTATAAGGCGAAAGAAGAAGTGTGAGGTTTTCGATACAGACCTTCGGAAGCACTTTCTGACGGGAGAGTTCGTTAACATATACCATCATCTGCGATATTGCAGTATTGAACTGTAGATTTGCTGTGTCCTCGCTGACCTTCTTGATAGTCTTATTCATAAGCTTATCAAGTTCTTTCTCCGGTGCTGTATTCTGTATTTCCTTCTCTGTTACAAGCTTCCATACCTTTTCAATGAAACGGTAGACGCCGATAAAGCCTGCTGTTGCCCAGGGCTTACTCTCTGTGAGCGGCCCCATGAACATTTCATACATTCTGACGGAGTCTGCACCGTAGTCACGGATGTAGTCGTCGGGGTTGATGACGTTCTTGAGAGACTTACTCATCTTTGCAATTACCTGTGTAAGTTCCTCGTCGTTATCACTTGCATAGTACCTGCCGTCCTTCTCGACTACCATATCTGCAGGAACAAGGCTCTTGTTTTTCCTCTGGTAGGCAAAGGATGTAATCATGCCCTGGTTGATCAGGCGGTGGAAAGGCTCTGGTGTGCTGACAAGTCCCAAGTCGTAGAGAACATGGTGCCAGAAACGTGAATATAGAAGATGGAGTACTGCGTGCTCTGCTCCTCCGACATATAAAGATACCGGCATCCAGTACTTTTCTTTATCCTCTCCCACAAAGCGCTCTGTGTTCTTTGGGTCGATATATCTGAGGTAATACCAGCATGACCCTGCCCATTGCGGCATTGTGTTGGTCTCCCTCTTAGCCTCCCCTCCACATTGAGGACACTTACAGTTGACCCACTCGTCGACTTTACTCAACGGGCTGTCACCAGTTCCGCTCGGCTCATATTTACTAACCTGAGGAAGTGTCAGAGGAAGGAGCTCGTCGCTTAGTGGCACTGTTCCACACTTCGGGCAGTGCACAAGAGGAATCGGCTCTCCCCAATATCTCTGGCGTGAGAAGACCCAGTCACGGAGTTTGTAGTTTACAGCCTTGTGGCCACATTTATGCTCTTCCAGATACTCGAGTGCCTTAGCTATTGCGTCCTTTTTATTCAGGCCGTCTAAAAAGCCTGAGTTGACATGTATTCCGTCTTCTGTCCAGGCCTGCTGCTGTACATCAACTTCGCTCTTCAAGACTTCGATAATCGGAAGATTGAACTTCTTTGCAAATTCCCAGTCTCTATCATCATGTGCGGGAACTGCCATTATGGCTCCCGTGCCGTAGGAGATAAGAACATAGTCTGCAATCCAGATTGGCAGGAGGCGACCGTTAATCGGATTTATAGCGTAGGAGCCGGAGAAGACTCCAGTCTTTTCTTTAGCCAGATCTGTTCTCTCGAGGTCTGATTTATGCTTTACTTCATCAAGGTATTTCTCAACCTCCTGTTGCTGCTCCGGGGTAGTGAGCTTCTCTCTCATCGGATGCTCGGGTGCGATGACCATATATGTTGCACCATAGAGAGTGTCACAGCGAGTTGTATAGACTTCGAGGTAATCGTCGCTTTTTTCGAGTTTGAAGAAGACGCTTGCGCCTTCACTACGCCCAATCCAATTGCGCTGCATTGCCTTGACGGAGTCGCTCCAGTCGAGGTCGTCCAGCCCCTCGAGAAGCTTATCTGCATAGGCCGTAATCTTCAGCATCCACTGTCTTATGTTCTTCTTTTCAACCTTTGTGCCGCAGCGTTCGCACTTTCCTTCCTTAACCTCTTCGTTGGCAAGTCCTGTTTTGCAGCTGGGACACCAATTGATAGGCGTGAAAGCTTCGTATGCAAGTCCCTTCTTATAGAGCTGGAGGAAAATCCACTGTGTCCATCGGTAGTAGTCTTCGTCACATGTGCTTATCTCCCTGTCCCAGTCATAGGAGAAACCGAGAGATTTGATTTGACGGCGGAAGTTCTCTATGTTGCGCTGTGTTGTAACATAGGGGTGTGTTCCTGTCTTTATTGCGTAGTTTTCTGCAGGAAGACCGAAGGAATCGAATCCCATGGGATGGAGTACATTGTAGCCGTTCATCCTCAGATAACGGGAATATATATCTGTTGCTGTGTAGCCTTCGGGGTGTCCTACATGAAGACCTGCTCCCGATGGATAGGGGAACATGTCGAGTACATATGCTCTCTTATCCTTGCTGTATTTTTCGTCTTCAACTGTCTTGAAGGTTTTGTTTTCTTCCCAATACTTCTGCCATTTAGGCTCTATTTTATCAAATGGATACTTGCTCATAGCGTGAGTATAACAAGTTGGATAATAAATTGCCATAATACAGAAGCTTTGGTAGAGAGGAGGAGACCCGAAAAGAAGAATAGAAATTTGATAATCAAATCGAGGCGGAAAAGAGCTCTGTTCTTGATTGACTATAGAAAGCATCAATTTCTCAATGTCCGGGGCTCTCTTGGATTTCTCAAATCCGGCGTTATTTCACAAATGTATTTATTTTGATATCAATATTTGAAACCCGTCGATTTTTGTTTATAATAAGATTATATGCCATATGATGAAAGTAATATAAGGACACTGTCTAGCATAGAGCACATAAGACAGCGCCCGGGAATGTATATAGGAAGACTGGGTAACGGCTCTCATCCCGACGACGGGATTTACATCCTTTTAAAGGAAGTAATCGACAACTCCATCGATGAGTTCATGGAGGGGCACGGAAGCAGGATTTCAGTCAAGCTTGAGGGAAGTATGTGTACGGTGCGTGACTATGGGCGGGGTATTCCTCTCAACAAGGTTGTTGAGTGTGTGTCCGTTATCAACACCGGCGCTAAATACGACAACGAGGCTTTCCAGTACTCCGTAGGTCTCAACGGCGTCGGCACGAAAGCTGTTAATGCACTTTCGTCATTCTTTGAAATCACATCATATAGAGACGGGGAGTATATGTATGCCCGATTCACGAGGGGAGTTTTGGAAAAGAAGCACAAAGGAAAGAGCGACGAGCCGAACGGAACTCTTGTTTCCTTCATTCCCGACAACGACCCGTCCGTCTTTGGCGAATACACATATAACGAAGATTTCATCATAGAGAGGCTCTGGAACTATGCATACCTCAATAAGGGACTTACTCTCGATTTCAACAAGAAGGTAATACGATCGCAGAACGGTCTTATGGATCTTGTGAAGAAAACCCTCGGGGACAGCGGACTTTATCCTCTCATAAGCTTCAAAAACCAGCACCTTGAATTTGCCTTTACACATACCGACGGTTACGGAGAGAAGTACCACTCTTATGTAAACGGGCAGTATACCTCCGACGGAGGAACACATGAGGCTGCCTTCAAGGAAGGGGTTTTGAAGGGAATAAACGAATACTTCCATAAATCATGGGCAGCTCCCGAGATAAGGGACGGCATTGTAGCAACCGTTGCAATCAAGATAATGAACCCTGTCTTCGAAAGTCAGACAAAGAACAAGCTGGGTAACACAGATGTAAAAGGCTGGATAGTAAGTGAAGTTAAGGAAGCTGTTGTCGACGTCTTGATGAAGAACAAGGAGACGGCAAAGAGTCTGGAAGAAAAGATTGTCAACAACGAGCGTGTCCATAAGGAAGAGGCCGCAATAAAGAACGGGGCGAAGGAAAAGTCCAAGAGGGTTGCCATCAACATTCCCAAGCTCAAGGAATGCCGCTATCATCTCAACTCCTCTCCCTCTGCCCATAAAGCCGACGGTGAGAACTCGATGATTTTCCTCACCGAAGGTGACAGTGCTGCCGGAACAATAACAAAGAGCCGTAATGCAGATACACAGGCAGTCTTCGCTCTCAGGGGAAAGATCGTCAACGTTTACGGAAAGAAGAAGACCGAAATCTACAATAACGAGGAACTTTACAATATGATGGTAGCCCTCGGCATTGAAGAGAGTGTCGATAATCTCCGCTACGGCAAAGTCGTAATCGCAACCGATGCCGATGTCGACGGCTTCCACATCCGGATCCTTCTAATGACATATTTCTTTACATACTTCGAGGATGTTATAAACCAGGGCCGGCTCTACATTCTTGAAACACCGCTCTTCCGTGTCAGGAACAAGAAGGAGAATGTCTACTGCTACTCTGAAAAGGAGAGAGATGAGGCACTCAGGAAGATAAAAGGCGCTGAGGTGACAAGATTCAAGGGCCTGGGGGAGATAAGTCCTTCCGAGTTCAAGGATTTTATAGGCAGCAACATCAAACTCCTTCCTGTGACTTATGAAAATATTGCCGAGATAAAGAAGGACCTTACATTCTACATGGGCGACAACACCCCTGTCAGACGTGACTTTATTATGGAGAACTTAATCTGATGGCAAAAGCGGAAAAACTATATAAAGATTACTATTTGGAATATGCCTCCTATGTCATCCGTGACAGGGCTATCCCGGATCTTCTTGACGGCTTCAAACCTGTCCAGAGACGTATCATACATACTCTCTTGAAAATAGATGATGGAAGGTACAATAAGGTTGCAACGGTAGTCGGAGAGACAATGAAATGTCATCCTCATGGGGATGCTTCCATCGGAGATGCTCTCGTTCATATCGAAAACGATGGTCTCTTCATCGAGGGGCAGGGTAATTTCGGAAACATTTTGACAGGCGACAGTGCAGCTGCAGGAAGATACATTGAGTGCCGCCTCAAGCCCTTTGCAAAGAAGGTTCTCTACTCTCCTGAGATAACCCAGTACGTTGATACATACGATGGAAGAAACAAGGAGCCTGTAGTATTCCAGGCAAAGGTTCCTGTTGTTGCAATTACCGGTACAAGCGGTATTGCCGTGGGTATGGCAACAAAGATTCTTCCTCACAATATTCTGGAAGTACTTGAGTGTCAGAAGAAGGCATTGAAGGGGGAGGAGTTTGAAATCTACCCCGATTTCCCCACAGCGGGAATCGTCGATGTCAGCCAATATGATGACGGCAGGGGATCGGTTACAGTAAGGGCGAAGATAAATGCATCGGACCCGAAGAAGGTTGTCATAGAGGAACTTCCATACGAAGTGACATCTCCACAGCTCATTGAGTCAATCAAGAAGGCTGACAGCAAGGGACAGCTGAAGATATCATCAATAACGGACTATACAGCAGAGAAGGCTAATATTGAGATAACGTGGCAACGCGGCGTCTACTCCGAAGATATGGTCGATGTCTTGTATGCAACAACAGACTGCCAGAAGAAGATATCACTCAACCCGCTTGTAATAGATAATGGACTACCGAAGAGCATGGGAATAAGCGAGATGATTAAATTCCATGCCCAGCACCTTGTAAATGTTCTTACAGCCGAACTCGATATCGAGATATCACACCTGGAGGATAAACTCAGGGCCCGTACACTCGAACGTATTTTCATCGAGGAAAGAATCTACAAGAAGATTGAGAACAAAGATACCCAGGAGAAGGTATATAAGGCAGTAAGGGACGGCTTTAAGGATTTTGCTTCCGAGCTTGGTGGAAAGCCTGTTACAGATGAGGACATAGAAACCCTTTTAAAGATACCAATCAGGCGGATTTCCCTTTTCGATATCGAGAAGAACAAAGAGGAAATCAGGACTATCAATGCCTCAATCGATGACTGTAATTACAAGAAGGAGCATATTGTTGAATATGCCGAGGACTATCTTTCTGAGCTTGAAGGAATGTTCCCTCTTGAAGAATTCGGGCGTAAGACAGAAATCGGAACAATCGAGAAGAAGACGGCAAAGGATGTTGCGGTGAGAAATCTCGACGTCAGGTACGATAGTGATACCGGTTATCTCGGCACAGCAGTAAAGGCCGGAGAGAGCCTCTTGAAAGTCAGCTCCTTCGACAAAATCTTCTACCTCAAGAACAATGGCGAATATCGTGTAGTTTCTGTGACTGATAAGCTATTTATAGGTAAAGAGGGGATATCATTCATAACATACGGAGAAAAGGATCTTGTCTCAAGTGAAATCTTTACGATAATCTACCGCGATAAAGCAGTCGGGGAAGGAAAAATCTGGATGATAAAGCGTTTCCAGATTCCGTCATTCATTTTAGACAAGACCTATCAGACCGTTCCGGAAACAGCTAAGATAAAGAAGATTTGCCGTTACAAGAGTGCAATTATAGCAGTCAAGTACAAAGGTAAGTACAGAATAACGGAAGAGACATTCCGTTTTGCAGATTTCAGAATTCTCAAAAATCCAACAGGCAGTGGTAACAGATTAACGACAAAGGAACTTGAGAAGCTTACAATCAAGGAAACGAAGGACACAAAGACAACTATGGAGTCGGAGCCGATGCTCTTCAATCCGGACGGGGACAACAATGCTGAGTAAAGATAGGATACTTTATGAGGATAACCACCTAATCATCATAAATAAGAGAGTGGGGGAACTCGTGCAGGGAGATGAGAGTGGCGACAGAACACTTGGGGAAGACGTAAAGGAATATTTAAAAGTAACATACAATAAGAAGGGAAATGTCTATCTCGGTATTCCACACAGACTAGACCGTCCAACAAGTGGCATTGTCGTCTATGCTAAGACGGAGAAGGCTCTTGTGAGACTATGCGAGATGTTCAAGGGTTCGGGTGTGAAGAAAACCTATTGGGCCATTGTTGACAAAAAGCCTAATAAAGAAAGCGGGGAGCTTATACACTACATTGTCCGTGACAGCAGAAACAATAAGAGTGTTGCATACCCTAAAGAGGTAAAGGGATCGAAGATAGCAAAACTCTCGTACACGCTTCTCTCTTCATCCGATAGATACCATCTTCTGGAAATACAACTCCATACAGGACGACATCATCAAATCCGGGCCCAGCTTAAGGCTATAGGGATTCATATCAAGGGTGATTTGAAGTACGGCGCAGAGCGCAGCAACAAGGACGGCGGAATATCACTGCATGCAAGAAAGATTAGTTTTATCCACCCTGTAAAGAAGGAAGAGATAACAGTTCTTGCTCCTCCTCCGGATGATAGCCTCTGGTCATATTTTTTAACTCAGGAGTGGACAATTCTCAGGTCTTGCACCATAGAAGAGCACTCATGAGTTCAGAACAATTATATAAGATCTACTTATAAATCATCTGAGTAATGGTCATTTTAGGGTGCAAATCTTAAACTTCAGTGGAAACAGACCAACATAAGGAATGAGTTCTCTTTTAACATTACAATGCAAGGAGTGTACATATGTCAGCCTATCCAGATTGGGTAAATTCTTACAAAACAAAAGGGACTTCCATTAAGAAAGTCGGGAACAACTATTACCTATATAAGACAACGTCTCACAGGGTGCCGGGAAAGAAGTATCCTCAAACCGTATCACAGTACATCGGCATTATTACAGAGGACGGTGTTAAGGAGACGGGGAACAAGATTGTTAAAAGCGAGGACGTTGTCGTGAAGGAATACGGGATGACTAAAGTTGCTCTCTCTCATCTGGAGAAGAAAAGTCCTCGTTATGCCAAGGAGGAAGAAGATAGAGCTCTTTTACTGAGGCTCTTAAGTATTGGTAGTCCGGAAAGCTATATTCTTGATGAAGAGAAAGCGGATTTAACCATAAAGAAAAATGCAGTCATTCCCTGTTTCAAGGAAAAGGTTGAAGCCGAGATGGGCTATTCTTTGAGTACACTCAATATTCTCAGGAGCATATATCTTGTAAAGATGGGAAAGAAGGAATTCATCAGCAGGGTAAGTGATGAACAGAAAGAACTACTCGGAAAGCTGGGGGTTGTACTATGAAGAAGCCTCTTCGACGTAAGGAGATTATCAGAATTACTGAAGCAAAGGGAGATAATTAAACTCTCATAAGCCTTCTGGATGAAAGGCCTTATCCTCCGGGGGCAGGTAAGTGGAATAAGATTGAGCATTGCGCTCTACTAAATCTCTAGGAATGTAAGCCTACGATATTAAGACTGCTGTCTGTTAATGTTCGACTACTACAAAGTAAGGCTTGGAGTACATTGTAGACGAGAGGTGACGGATGATTGTTGCGGAGAATGATAAAATTAACATCACTTTTGTTGATAATATGTCTCGGACCTGCATCATAAAACTGTCAAATTAATTTTTGACACTTTCTGAGTTTTCAAAGGTATATTGAAAATTAAAACAGATGACAAGCTTAGGTTTGATAAACGACTTAATTCTTTGCAATGAAAACAAAAAATATCATGGTAGGATTTAGAAAAAATAAGAGAGCCGGTTGACACCAACCAGCTCACTGTATATACGGACAGGGATAGAATACCCGAATTCAATCTTAAGTTATCTAACCACGGAAAGAGGAATCTGTCAACACTCGGAAAGCTTTCTTATAGTAGAGTTATCTAGTAGTTTATTACTATAAGGCGCTGATTGCCTCTCAAGTACGGGAAAACAGACTGAAAAGAAGGATAAAACTGCTTTCAGCTGTCATCCTCTTTTTTCTCCGAGGTAAGTCGGCTCTTTTGTCTTATCGACAATCTCTTCCTTCCTCTCTATTATCTGACGGCTTTCAGACGAGAAGTTGAGGCCTATGATGTGGATGGCCTTACTTGTGTTGA
>CAVFNE010000076.1:0-10432 GCA_963623755.1 Muribaculaceae bacterium
CTTCACCGTTGCCTTCTCTGAGGTAAACTCTAGCAACAGCAGTCTTTCTTCTGCCAACTCCGTGTCCGAGGTCAACAACTTTGTTTTCATTCTTTGCCATTTTCAGTTACCTCTCTTAAAGCTCAACTTTCTCAGGCTTCTGTGCCATATGTGGATGCTCTGCTCCTGCATAGACGTGCAGGTTGACAAAGAGCCTCTTTCCAAGCTTTCCTGAAGGAAGCATTCCCTTGACAGCATGCTCCATAGGATAGGTAGGCTTGCGTGCAACTACCTGACCGTAGTTCTCTGCCTTGAGTCCACCGGGGAACATCGAGTGACGATAGTACATCTTGTCCTCGACCTTGTTTCCTGTAACGTTAGCCTTAGCTGCGTTGATGATTATTACATAATCCCCCATATCCTGATGAGGAACATATTCCGGCTTATTCTTACCTCTGAGGATTCTCGCTGCAGCAACTGCAACACGTCCGAGGTTCTTGCCTTCAGCATCGATGATATACCATTTCTTTTCCATCGTTGCGGGCTTAACAAAAATAGTCTTCATTTTTTCATCCTATCTTTTAGTAACCTTGGAAACACCGTTTCCAACCTTACGGCAATAAGTCTGAAGACGGTATCTTCCTCTCTTTTGTGTAAAGCGGTCGCTCAGCTTTACGAAAGAAAGAAGCCCTCTCCGTCACTCTTTGCTTCCCCACTCTCTCTGCGCTTCCGGGAAAGGAAACGGCAATAAGCACAGCGCAAAGGGTATGGTTTACTCCAAGCGGCAGTAAGAAAAACACACTTCAGTCCTGTGGTAGACATCGCTCATTCTTCTTTATGCACGGCTCATGGGTCATCGTATAAACGAACACCAGCTATTTTAGACAAATTATTCCTTTGTTGTCTATACCTTTACCCGATTTTTTCAATATTCGCATGCCCCGCGACATAGCGCATGGTGCGTCCAGAGTCGTAGAGAACGGTGATTATCGTCTTATCTCCCGTACTCGATATGTCACTTATTGTGCCTTCTCCCTTCTCTGCGGCCTTTACCCTGTCACCCTTCTTGAACTCAAGCTGTCTTGTGTCAGTCTTGGTCCTAGGTTCCTTTTTTTCAATCGATAACCCTCTCGCCCAAGACGGAGTGTTGGTGAAAGTGGATGTTTCCCGCGGCGTGTAAGGTGACGGCGATCCTGAATAATAACTGCTTTTCTCCGTAAGGCTGTCACCTTCAAGGAGGGAGGAAGGAATTTCAAACAGGAATTGTGATGGGATGCATATTCTGTTCTGCCCCCAGATGAGCCTATTCATTGCGTATGTCAGATAGAGTCTCTTTCTTGCACGGGTAAGTGCTACGTAGAGGATACGCCTCTCTTCTTCCAGCGTTTTTTCCGTCGCCGCCCCGCGCCCGGGGATTATATCGCTCTCGAGCCCCGTGCAGAATACCGTGTCATACTCGAGGCCTTTTGTATTATGCATCGTTATGAGGGTCACCCCTTCCTTATCCCTCGGGTCATCGCTACCGAGAACTGTTGTGTCGAGTGTGAGGCGCTCCAAGAAATCCACGAGATCGCGCCTTGTAGATGCACGGTATAAGACAAGAATAGTGTCTTCATCCTCATCAGCTATCGAGTCCTGAGGCTTTTCGTTACCACTGAGAACCGATACAAGCTCAGAGAGGTTCTCAGTTTTACTATTTTTTATGGCATCGTCGCTTTCACTCTCGTAATACTCCTTGAGTCCCGTCTCCTCGAGTGCTGCTTCCATAACGTTTCCAAGGTTCACACTCTCGTCAAGTCTATTCTCGGCGTTCTTCCATGCTCTGAGGAAAACTCTTGCCCCGTCGCCGGCAGAGGACGGATTATCCAGAGCGAATGACTCGAGAGAAGAGAAAAGGTCATCACCGCGTGAGAATATATCCTCGAGTTTTTTGTCTCCGATTTTCCGCGGGGGCTTATTGATGATGCGCTCGAAAGATACCCTGTCACGGTGATTCAATAAGAGGCGTAAAAAGGCCAGACAGTCCTTGATTTCCTCCCTATCGTAGAATTTGAGTGCCCCGATTACCTTATATGGTATTCTTGCTCTCGAGAGCTCTGTTTCAAAGGCAAGGGACTGGGCATTAGTGCGATAGAGAATTGCGGTACTGGAGAATGAGCGCTGAGTGCGGATTATGTCACACACGCGTCTTGCCTCCATCACTCCATTCTGAGATGCAATCAATATAGGCTTTGGGCCTGTCTTACCATCGGCTGAGACAATATCTTTCTCATGGCGCTCCTTATTGTGCTTGATAAGAGCACTTGCAGGGGCGAGAATCTGATCTGTCGAGCGGTAGTTTTTTTCGAGCTTTATCTCCCTGACATTTTTAAAGTCATCTGCAAAGGAAAGGATATTTCTGATTTCTGCTCCGCGGAACGAATAAATTGACTGGTCGTCGTCGCCGACAGCAACCAATTGACTCTCGGGAGAGACAAAAAGAGACAAAAACTTAAACTGCTCTGTATTGGAATCCTGGTATTCATCAACAAGAACAAGCTTGAAGCGGCTGTGGCAGTATGCTCTGGCCTCCTCATTAGTCTCGAGCATCTCAACTCCCTTACCAATGAGGTCTGCAAAGTCGACGTTGCCACTTTTTGCCAGGGCATCGTTGTATGACCTGTATACAGCTCTGAAATCAGGATAATCAGAGTAGTAAGCGCACTTGGGGTCGTCCGGAGTAAGTCCACGGTCCTTTACTTTCGATATCGAACGCGATATCTCCCTCAGGGCTTTCTTATCTTTTTTACATACCGAGCTCAATACGTGAAAGGAGTCCTCGTCATCGTAAATTGTGAAGGTCCTGTCGAGTCCCACGCTCTCGCCGTAGCGGCGTAAAAGGGAAGCACACAGCGAATGGAATGTCCTTACAACCATACGGGTAGTGTCGATATCTGGTAGGAGGGAGGCGATTCTGTCGCGCATCTCCTTTGCCGCCCTGTTAGTAAATGTAACAGCACAGACCTGCCACGGGTAGACAAAACCGTTTTCTATCGCCCATGCAATTTTGTATGTAACTGTCATTGTCTTGCCACTTCCGGCACATGCAAGAATTAGAAGGTTGTTCTTTTCATCAAGAACAGCTTCCCTCTGCTCACTGTTGAGTACACTCAAGTCAATCAATTAATATACCCTCCAGATCAACGCCACGGACACTTCTTATTCCGACTCTGACTACATCCCCGCTCTTGAGGCCACGTCCCATTATGACTGTCAGTCCGTCTACATCGGGAGCCTCTGAGTAAATGCGCCCTATAGCAAGCTCTTCGCCCTCGATTAACTCCTCAACAAGTGCTGTATATTCACGCCCCACAAATCTCTCAAGGCGGCGCTCTGTAATCAAGCTCTGCTTCTCCTCGAGTTCCTTTTGCCACTTTTTTGCTTCCCGCTGGGCTTTATCGTGGTCCTTCTGATTACGCATTTTGTATGCAGGAGTATCTTCCTCTCTTGAATACAAGAAGGATCCCATCCAGTCGGGCTGTGCTTTTTCGATAAAGTCTAATAGCTCTTCAAAGGCCGCTCTGTCCTCTCCGGGGTAGCCGAGCATAAGGGTAGTCCTGATTACAGCATCAGGATTCTTTTCTCTGATTTTATTAAAAAGCGCTGCATACTCATCCCCGCTTCCAGTGCGCTTCATAGATTTAAGGACAGCTTTATCTGCGTGCTGTACCGGAATGTCGAAATAGGGGAGGATCTTCTTTCTTGAGGCAACAAGGTCTATTAAATCAAGAGGGAATGTATCGGGATGTATGTAGAGCATTCTCAATACAAAATCACCATCTAACGACGATAGTTTATCCATGAGCTCGACAAATCTGCTTTTTCCGTATAAATCAAGGCCGTATGCTCCCAAATCCTGGGCAACAACGTTTATCTCATATACTCCACTTTTTATAAGTCTCTCGGCTTCCTTTACTACATACTCGAAAGGTCTGCTTCTGAGGGGGCCTCTTATAATGGGAATAGCACAATACGAACAGCAATGGTTGCACCCTTCGCTTATCTTGAGGTAAGCAGAGCGCGGAAAAGACAAAAGCTCTTTTCTCTCGTCCCTTTCCCTGTCCGGATCGGGATACTCCGGGACAACAATTTCCCTCTTTTTTTCTTCGACACTCTTAAGGACCGACGGAAAAAGCGAGAGGTCATGATTGCCGAAGATTGCATCGGCTTCCTCGAGTTCCATAGTCTCACCGTAGCGCTGAGCCAAGCACCCCGCAAGTATTATCTTCGCCCCCGGATTCTTCTCCTTTAGGCCGAAAAAGGTATTAATCGATTCTTCCTTGGCACTTTGAATAAAACCACATGTATTTACAACAATAACATCAGCCTCACTCACCTCTTCTGTTCTTTCATAGCCGTTCTCTAATGCATAGGAGAGGAGAATCTCACTGTCAACCTGATTCTTGGCACAGCCAAGGCTCTCAATATATATCTTTTTCATGGCCATACGATAAACCAAAAAACCAAAATAAGGTAGTCTCCGCAAAAGAAGAGTTTAAGCCTGAACACAATATAAACCTTCTTAATCCCAATTATTACATTCTCCGTCCTCAATTCTACGCACTTATGGACTCAGATATAACATGACGTTTTCTTATGACTCAAAAAAGCTTTCATAAACAACTATATATAGTACAGTTGACAGATGACTATGAGAAGGCAAAAGAAAGGGAATTAAAAGGACTCTCGGCAGCAATGGAGGAGACAGGCCTCAAAAGCGGATACATCGTCACATCGAGCGAAGAGGAGGCAATTGCCATAAACGGATTGACCATAACTGTAATCCCTCTCTGGAACTTTGTTTTAAGCGATTTTCTTTAATAGGTTATTGCTCTTCCCTCTCTTCATCGGTATCCTCACCATATGGACAGAAATATCAAGGTTATAGGTGAAAGGGAAGAGAGGGTGAGAACACTTCTCCACCCTATCGAGAAGGAAGCAAAAGAAAAGGCATTCAAATACTACGGCATAATCAGACCGCTCTACAGCGGTATCTTCTTTGCAAGTATGGAAAAAGAAGATAAGCTCGGAGCGTTTATCCCATCCTCAGATATTATCGTACTCTCGGAGGAGCTGTTGGACTATCCACTATCTGTCATAAGGAACGTCTATCTCCACGAATGCGCACATGCCATCGATTTTATATTCAATCCTTCAATGACAGGCCACTCCTCATACTTCAGAGATATATGTGATAAGCTCGGAGTCGAGAAAGGCTTTGAAAAGGCAAAAGTCAGGGAAGATATTACCCTTAAGATGAAGAAGAGGGAAAAACTCGATAAACTGATGGCCCTCACATCATCTTCTTTCGAGAACGAGGCACTCATTGCTTTCCAGAAAGCAAGGGAGCTTGTCAAAAAGGCCAAGCTCGAGGATGATCTGAATACCATCGAGAAAGAAGAGAAGATCTATATGGTGGACCTCTATGAGAAGAAGAGAATCGCCACATACATTACTTATATTTCTGCGATAGTCACGGACAGTACGGGAACATATAACGTTAAAAACCACAACGGAGAATCTGTCATACTAAGAGCACACGGCTCACTCGAGCAATGCGAGAGCGCACTCTATCTCTTTGACTACCTCATATCTGCACTCGACAATGAGGTGGCAAGACTGCGTAAGAGTGGCAAAAAGATTTCCAAGGACAGCTTCATGGCCGGCGTTTACACTACAATCAAAAAGAAAACCCAGGATAGCGCATCCACCTCCCTTGTCAAGTCAATCAAAGCTGAAAACCAGACTATGGCGATGAAACTTGTCTTCAAGGATTCGACTATCACTTCCAGGTCATCGAATATAAAGCTCGATAGTGGCTCCTTCTCGTCAGGTGCCACCTTTGGTGAAAGCCTTGACCTCTCGGCTGAGAGACAGAAAAAGATTACATATTAATCGGATGATGTTTAATCTTATGTTTCATAAAGCAGTTAATCTAGAATTTAAAGAAGGAACGGCACTGGAAGTGACTTTTCAAAGTGAAGAAATCAAATTGTATGATATGTCTTCCCTCTTTTCTAGGCACCCACAGCTTGAAGCATTGAAGGACCGTACGTTATTCCAGAGCGGGAAGCTCGTGGGAGGATACGGAATTATCTGGAATGACGACTTAGATATTGAGGCAGAGACAATCTACGAGGATGGAAATCTAGTCGGCAGGGCATAACAAAGCCGACAACACCCTGGGAAACTAGATATTACTCTTAACCCAATTCAAAGCCGCTTCAAACCTTTCGTCCTTTGAGTAGGTTTCGTCTACATTGACACTCAAGCCTGATGTGGGCTCTATTCCCTTATTCTCAAAGCTGACATAGCCACCGTCCTTCGTTTTGAGCTTTGTCTCAAGAGAGGCCATGACTATGTTGAGGTTTTTCGATGCAAAGCTTCCCGAATGATATAAATACCTTGGGACCTTTGTACATGTTGCACCGTATGTCGTTCCTCCGACGACAGCGCCGTTTTTCATGAGGTTCTTGACAATGGATGCGCTGAGTTCTGCACACGATATCGAATTGCCGTTTGTTATGACGACAAACGGGGCCTCATAATCCTTAACTCCATTACAGAAAGACTCTTCTATTGTCATATCCATCCACGGGCCGTACTCATATCTTGAGTAGCCGTCCTTATATCTTGTTACGGCGAATTGGGTCTCATTTTTAAAGAAAGCCCCCAGGATTGTCTCAAGCGTTGAATTGTCACCGCCCGCGTTACTTCTCAAGTCCATAATTACACCATTGATTGTATATGTCTCCTCTACGCCACTGGTGTTTGTCATCCGGAATGTCCCAGTTTTTCCTATTTCTTTGAGAATTTCAAACATCTCATAAATGCCTTTGAAATACTTTATTCTGTCAGTCAGGTTATAGCCGGAGCCGGTATCCCATAGATAGTCGTGTAAGAGGAGAGACTTTTCGCCAAGCTTGCCCTTTTCCTCCTCTGTCAGAGTCTCTTTATAAAGTAAAGGCTCTGAGAGGAAAGCACCCTCATACGATATAAAAGACGAGAAATAGAAGTAGAAGATATCGTCTTCTGTTACTCCGTAATAATAGTTGAAGCCCTCGACATCGAATGCATCGACAACCATCTTCCATGCTTTTTCATCATCCGTTGTGGGATTATCAGATACTTTGAAGTCATATCCAACAGCAGCCTTGAAAGTGGTGCCAGTATTGTGGAAGGTTCCATTTTCTCTAAGTTTATTCACTTCATAGTAACCTTCGACTCCCGAGTAGAACGAAGAAAGCTCTCTATCTGCCTCCTCATCGTCATCCATACTTATAGCTGTTGCGCCGTCGACAGAGATAATGGAACCGTTTGATGTGACATCTGGAAATGAAAGATGGCTCTCTCCACTCATATTCTCCCACTTTCTCTCTCGCGCGGGAGACATCCACAGAAAGTTGTTATAGTTATCCCTGACGATGAGATCATAGTGACAGTCATCGATATGGATTGCAATTTCCTTGAAATACATGAATGCCGTGATGGAGTCCTGCTCATTTGAGTAATCAAGCTCTTTGAAAAGTGGCAGATATGTACTATAGACTTCATCCCAGTCAAGGTCGGTCTCGGTATTGAAGCGTGGATATTCCATATTCATCGTATTCCAGAACTGGAGGAAGACATTCTCCCACGAGTCATCGGGAGCAGCAACCTCATCAGTACAGGATGAAAAAATTACAAGAGTGATTACTGTGAGAATTATCAAAAATGGTTTCTTTTTCATCAATTTACCCTCCACATTATTCCACCGATTAGGGTAATAGTCGAATTATGTACAGGATGCGAGCCACAAGTCTGCCCCTTATTGAGATCTGTCAGCGTAAGAGAGTACCCTGCTCTTATATAAGCATCCACCATATTTGAAAATCTCCATTTAAGCCCTGCCGATGCCGATACACCAGAGTGGAAGATATTATAGTTAGAAAGGTCTGTTTCCTCACTGAAAGGTATAAGAGAAGGATTAATAGAGACGGAATAGGCATAGCCGGACCTCAAACCGTATACCCATACCCCTACAAAGCCCCCCAGTGAGGCAAAAACATCAAGTTTGTTATCTAAAACGGCATAAGTATACCTCAATGCTAAGGGGAGTTCGATAAAATGATTGTATCTAACATAGTCGAGTGTCCTGATTGAGAGAGAATCGTTATTGACGGTACGGGAGTATCCAAAGTCTTTCATACTATATGACAACCCCGTTTCGATGGCGAGGGAGGGAGTAAACTCTACAAGAAGAGGAATGGAAGCACTCGCGCCGAACTTATTCGAATACGTATAACCTTTGTATCCCTCACCTGCTATAACTACATTGTAGTTGCCTCCTGCCTCGAGGCCGATATAAAAAGTAGTGGCAGAAATAGAAAAGCATGCAAGGATAAGAATTATTGAAGTCAGTAGTTTCTTCATTGCCATACTATGACTTTTTTTGAAGAATTTGTTAACTCTATTTTTAAAGAAGCCCCCGATTTCCACCGGAGGCCTTATACCTTTTTGTAACCGATTACTCGATTGTGCAGTACATGAAGTACTTGTATCCAAGCGGGTTGGAGAAGAATCCCTTGACTGAGTCATCAATCATGTAGATATCTGTGTAGAAGTACAGAGGTACGATACATCCTGTGCTCATCAGGAGGTCTTCAGCTTCATGCATGAGAGCTGTTCTCTTTGTGCTGTCTGTGCAGCTCTTGATGAGGGAGATGAGAACATCGTATGTTTCAGCCCATGTTCCGTCAACAACCTTTACATCATATTCATAGGATGTGAGATCGAGGGAATAAGCCTTAACGTCCTTGTTAGCACCCTTACCGAACTGGACATCATTGTTACCACTTGCTGTAGTCCACATATCTAGGAAGCAGATTGGGTCGTTGTAGTCAGCAATCCAACCGTTACGAGCAATTGAATAGTCACCAGCCTTTCTTGTGTTGAGGAAGGTGTTCCATTCCTGATTCTCAAGTGTCATTGAGATACCGACAGCTGCAAGTGCGCTCTGGAGATACTCGCCGATAGCCTTGTGACCTTCAGATGTGTTGTAGAGATATGTAAGAGTCGGGAAGTTTGTGAACATGCCTGTCTTCTCGTCGTAGGAGTAATACTTCTTGAGTGTTTCAACCGCAGAAGCGAAGTTGCTCTCGAAAGCATCAGCAGATACATCATAGTAACCATAGTAGTCCTTATCTGTGCCACCTGCTGTCTGATAGAACTGTGTTCCGTCAGCGTTTGTCATACCCATAGCTACGAAAGATGATGCAGGAACCTGACCAGCCTGTCCGATTTCTTCACAGATGTAGTTTCTGTCGAAGAGAAGGCCGATAGCCTCTCTAATCTCTGCTTCAGCTTCAGCCTTAGCCTTGCCTGTGAGAGTGGAGGATGCAGGGAGAATCTCTTCGTTGATATTCCAGCAGACATAGTATGTACCAATCTGACCTGCGATTACAAACTCTGTAGGATACTTGACCTTGAGAGAAGGAATTTCCTGAGTCGGAACATCATCGATGAGCTGCCAAGCGCCTGTCTCGAAGTTTGAGAGCATGTTATTCGCATCATCTGAGAGGTAGAACTTGATTTCGTCCATTGTAACCTCAGCTGCATCAGGATGATTCTCGTTCTTCTTGAGTGTGATGACTGAGTTATGAGTCCAGTTAGCAAGGTAATACATACCGTTGGAAACGTATGTTGAAGGATCTGTAGCCCAGCCTTCATCAGCAACAACATCTTCTCTTACAGGGAAGTATGTCGGGAAAGCGAGAAGTTCGTTCCAGTATGAAACATAAGAAGCTGTTGTGACCTGGAGTGTGCTGTCATCGAGTGCTGTTACAGCCAAATCATCCGGGTACCCCTTGACAACTTCGAACATGTAGCCGTAGTCAGCGCCGAGCTCTGTTGAAGCTGCTCTCTTCCATGCAAACTCGAAATCCTTTGCACTTACGCTCTTACCGTCTGACCATACGCTCGGGCGGAGCTTATATGTGTATGTAACAGAACCGTCGGCATTCTGAACACCGTCAACTAGTTCTTCTGCGACGTCTGCAACGATTACGAGGTTGCCACTATCATCCTGTGACCACTTAGCAAGTCCGCTGAAGAGATGAGCAACAAGTGTTGCACCGTCAACTGCGCTGTTGAGAGCAGGGTCGATTGTGTCAGGCTCTGATGCAATACATACAGAAATAGATGTAGGCTCTGCAGCTTTGACTGTTGTAGTTGCTGCACTTGATGATGTAGTTGTAGTTGAAGCCGCACTAGCTGTAGTTGTAGTAGTTGTTGTTGAAGCACTTTCGCTCTTTGAGCATGACGCCATTGCAAACAATACACAAAGAGAAAGAACTATTGCGAAAATTTTCTTCATTATATTTCTCCTTATAGGGATTTGTGAAAATTATACAAATCCACAAAATAAAGGCAAGAG
>CAVFNE010000077.1:0-6151 GCA_963623755.1 Muribaculaceae bacterium
TAATCTATGATAAAAAAGTTTCATAGGTTAGACTCAACCAACTGCGAAGTTTGAGTTATATATTCCCGTGCGGGATTATAAAATAGAGATAGAATCCACTTCTTTTTGTATCCCCTATTCCCTCTCTTCTAAATTAATTCCATAATCGGGTTATGGATTATTTCCTCCTGACAGACAGAGTAAAAGAAGAAGCATATAACCTCCTGAAGTTATTGAGGGAGAATAATTCCGTCTCCTTTCCGCCGAATGTTGACTATCCATTGTCATTGATTAAAGAAGGGACGATGTTCGGCGTTATGATTGCCCAGGATAAGAATGGTGAGGAGAAAGTTCTTTACGGCTACTCGGGAGCAATAAGCGGAAGGTATAATATTCCGGGTTATGTTCATACATGCTTTTCAGAGAAAGACTATGATAATTATATGTCTCTCTATGATAAAAAAATCCATGAATTGACAGAGGAAATAGAGAGTGGAGACAAATCAAAGAGAGAAGAAAGACTCATGCTAAGCCGCAAAGCACAATCGGAGTACGAGAAAATCTTCTCCTTCTATACATGGAACGGGGAAAAAATTAAGGGACTTCCTGGGCATTCTCCTACAGGGACGGGGGAATGCTCTGGCCTCAAACTCATCAACACAGCACTCAAAAAGAAGTGGGAGATAAAAGGACTTGCCGAGTTCCGATACACACTCCTGGGGGACATATCATTCTACCCGCCGTGCAAAGAGCGATGTTCACTTCTTATGGAGAAGATGCTGGGCTTGGATTTCATATATCTCGATGAAGATATTGCTCTCGTTAATAAAAGATCGGGCTTTTTAAGTGTTCCTGGGCGTGGAGAAGAGAAAAGAGACAGCGTTGCATACCGCTTTCATACTCTATTCCCGTCGTCCCCTGAAGTGCCCCATGTCCACCGACTCGATATGGACACATCGGGCATTTTGATTCTGGCTTTCAATAAAGACGCACATAGAAAGCTTTCCCTCGAATTTGAAAACAGGGAAGTTGAAAAGACATACACTGCACTCCTTGAAGGGGTCATAAAAGAAGACGAGGGGGACATATCACTCCCGATCAGGCTCGATGCCGATAACCGCCCCCACCAGATAGTCGACTTTGAAAGAGGTAAAAATGCATTCACACATTGGAAGAGAGTTTCAGTTGAAAGAAGAGACGGAGAGCTCTGCACAAGGGTTATCTTCTACCCTCACACGGGGCGAACACATCAGCTGCGCGTTCATGCCGCCTCAGGCTTAAATCATCCGATTGTCGGCGACAACCTATACGGCCACAATAAAAGAGGTGAAAGACTATGCCTTCATGCCTCCGCTCTTACATTCAATCATCCCCGAACAGGAGAAAGAATCACATTTGAGAGTGATCCTGATTTTTGACAAGCTTATTTACCATGTTTTCGAGCCTCTCTATCTCCTTCTCAATCTCCTCGATTTCTCTGTCTATCTTCCTCTTTTCCCCTTCAAGAATCCTTACCTTATCCCTTTCGGCCTCGATAAGTGCCTTGTAGTCATCGGCTTTGGCTTCCTTCTGGAGCTGCTCCTTCTTTTTGTTGAGGTGTGAATACTGTTTCTGATTTTCAAGAATAAGCTGGATTATATCCAACACTTCAGATGGCGTTTCCTCCCCTATCCAGGAACCGCCACGGTCGTAAAGATAGTTGCCGTAGTTTATGACGCATTCTTTATAGTCATTCTTCTTCTCCTCGAGAAGAGCATCATCCTCTTCCTTCTCTCCTCTCTCGAGGAGCTTCTTACGAGAGAGGTTTGACGAGAGATATTCTTCAAGTGCCTCCTCTTCGCTGCCGACTATTGCTCTCTTTTCCTTTATCGCATTGAGTGAGGAAATCAAGCTCTGTGCCTTTTCGCCGCTTATCAAGACGGCATTCTCCTCCCTGTCGGCAAATGACGAGTAGTCAAGATAACGCGATGTGTCACTGTGGCGGAGCCTGTTAAGGGCTGAGGAAGAAGTGAAACGGGACCAGAATGACTTTGACCTGAGCTTTTCATTGAGAAGTTTTTCTTCGTCGGCGTCGTCATACACCGAGGAGAAGTTCGCCCTGGGAAGAAGCGAGAGCGAACACTGCTCGTAGATCAATGCCCCCAGTCTGAGACGGATATCCCTCTCATCATTTCTCAGCCTCTCAAGCCTTTCGTCCTTCTCGATTTTCTCGCTTTTATTTCTATCGTACTCTTCAAGAAACTTCTCGTCGTCGTTTTTCTTCTCCTCGGCTTCAGTCATAGCCTTCTCAGCTTCTTCTACAGCCTTTACGAGACTCACCCCCATAACAGATGGAAGATACTCCGGATTTTTATAGATTATCGCACCCAGGTTATAGAAATGCTCTCTGAGTTTTTTAGTGGTATCATCTATATGTTCTTCTGTCTCTTTATAGAGCTCTTCTCTTGTTGTCATCGGGAAAATACTACCACATCAATGTAAGTGTGTAAAATAACAGGAAGTAGGAAATCAGAAAGGGTATTTTTCTTCTCCCCATTAACCATTGTCTCGAATATGAGTAGCTGTCGATACTCTTATAGAAGCGATAAAAAAGTATATAACCCCTCTGCCAGTTGAATTTTTTTTCGACAGTGGCTGTGAGGGTAAGCCATATTGGGAGAATACGAGTGTAAACACATCGGCTGTCGAGATGCGAAAGACTATCGCCTTGAGAGTATTTTCTCAGAAGATCCTGCGCTCCCTATAAGCGCTGTCAACACATTTACTTATTCTCTTTTGAGAACATAAATAAAAAGAATCTGAGATATTGGCTCTCATTATTTTCACCGGCTATCTGACTGTAGAAGACGCTTTTCCAGAAGGATTGGATTTAACAATCCGGATGCAGAAATAAGAGAAATGTTAACACAACCTGTTGTTGATTGCATTATGGGGTTTTACGCTCAAGAAGGTTAACTTTGAGTTGGATTTGAATTACTCTTTTAAAGCCGAATATACGTTGACAAAAAATATTGAGGATAATTATTCTATCCCTGTTGGTCCTGTTCTCTCTCATTAAGGACAGACAATAAAGCGTTTATCCATATTTATAACGCACTATTTTTAACCCCACTTCTGTGGGCGTGTTAGGAGAAAATGATGGAAAGTGAAAAGACACCTCTTTCAGTGGAGCTCTTGAAAGAGACAATCGAAAGAATCATGAGCAAAGTCAACTCATGCGAAAACCCGGACGAGATAGAAGCTATCAAGAAAACAATAAAGCAGAACGTCCCATTTACACGCCGTGGCTATTTCTCGGCGATGTTGCTTAAAGAGCTTTTATCCTCTAGTAAGCCTTCTAGGAGCGAAAAGAAGGAAAGGAAAGAAAAGCCGGTGGTCCAGAAGGAAACAAAGAACGGGTGTGATAACAAGAGCGGGGAAGAGAAAAAACAACTTCCCGAAGGCGCTAAGACACTCTACTTGAATGTCGGTAAGATGAAACATCTATATGCAAAAAACCTCTCTCTGCTGCTTCAGAAAGAACTCGGAATCACCAGAGACGATATATACTCCCTCCGTGTTCATGATAAGTACTCATTTATTACAATGAGTGAGGAAAACTGCGAAAAGGCAATTGCCTCCCTCAACGGCAAAGATATCAACGGCAGAGAAGCACAGCTTACATACTCGACAAAATAAACTACAAAAAAGAGAGAGATGAGCCCGGAGGAAAACCGGGCTTTTGTGTTATACTACCCCCATGAATATAAGAAACATCTCATCCGGAATATGTTCTACCAACTCCTATCTCGTCGAACTCGACAATAAGATTTATCTTATCGACGCACCTGACGACAACAGACAAATGCTTTGTGCTATCGAAGACAGGAAAAGACTTGACGGCGTTCTTCTCACCCACGGACATTTTGACCACACGATGGGGCTTGAGGCTATTCTTGCAGCTTTCCCGTCAACTACAGTTTACCTCAGTGAAAAGGACTTCTACTTCATAAAGGATGGAGGAAACAAGCGCATTCTCTCGTCATTCGGAATTGAGGATGAGTACACCCTTCCGAGTGGTATCGAGCTCACTCCATACTCAAAATCAGTCGGAAAATTTGAAGTAATCCCCACTCCCGGGCATACTCCCGGCTCTGTTTCTCTATACCTCGAGGAAGAGAAAATACTTTTCTCGGGCGACACACTCTTCTTATCGGGAGAAGGACGAACAGACCTCGGAGGAGACTACTCATCACTGCTTTTGAGCCTAAGAAAAATCCTCCAAGAGTTACCGGAGGATACAAAAGTTTTTCCGGGACACGGAGGATATACAACAATAAAAAAGGAGAAGGAGAGACTTCTCTAGAGGACAAAGTTCTCGATTACAGCGTAAAACTCATCATATGTTGTGCATAACGGAAGCTCGGGATACTCCTCGAGAATATTCTTGGGTGCTCTGAAGAGTGCCCCTGAGTCTGCGGTTTTTATCATCGACAAATCGTTGTAACTGTCACCGGCAGCAAATGTGCGGTAGTTAAGGCTTCTGAATGCTTCGATTGCCTTACGCTTACCATCATCAATTCTCATCTTTATACCACTGAGCATTCCTCTATTGTCAATTTCAAGGCTGTTACATAAAATAGTCGGCCATCCCAATTGTTTCATCAATGGGGATGCGAACTCCTTGAAAGTATCGGAAAGGATTACAACCTGTGTAATACTTCGCACCTTCTCTAAAAATTCCCCGGCGCCATCAAGAGGCTTAATGCGTCCGATTGTATCCTGTATGTCACGGAGAGTGAGATTATGATTTTCGAGAATTCTCATTCTATAATCCATAAGCTTATGGTAGTCAGGCTCATCACGCGTTGTCCTTTCAAGCTCCGGAATACCTACCTCTTTACTGAATGCAATCCATATTTCAGGAACAAGAACCCCTTCTAGGTCCAGACAGATCATTTCCATATTATTTATCCTCCTCAAGGTTACTTCCCGATCCCAGTAGGATGGAAAGTGACTTCAGCGATGGAACATGAGCACATATAACCTGCATCACACATGTAATCGGAACGGCAAGGAACATTCCCGCTATTCCCCATATATATCCCCAGACAGCAAGCATTATAAGAATGACAAACGGCGACATATTAAGCTGGACGCCCTGCATCTTGGGGTCGATTATGTTGCCCAGTATCATCTCGGTTGCAAGAAAGCCCAGAAAGACAAGTGCAACCTGGCCCCAATGAGGCATGAATTGTATTGCAGCCATCAACACTCCCAATACAGTCACTACAATGCTTCCGATAGTCGGGATAAAGTTCAATAAGAACGCCAGAACTCCCCATACAAGAGGAAAATCCATCTTGCTGAGAACAGCAATGAGGTAGAAGCAGACTCCAGTGGCTAAACTTATGATTATCTTGACAGAGAGATATCGCGATGTCTGCTGGCTTATGGCCTTCATGAGAAGTCCCGCCTCATTACGCGAGGAAGGAAATGCTGCATTAATCTTCGGGAATAATGTTGCTTCCTCCATCAGGAGGAACAACAGGTAAACGATGACCATTGCAACATCACCGACAATCGATGCCGATGCCGAAGAAAGCGATGAAAGGAGAGTCCTGACCTGCTGAGCCCAGTCAATATTGAGCATTTTTATAATCGAAGGAAAATCTTCTTCAGCCATATGAAAGAAAGACCTTATCTCCGCAGAGATATATAAATCGAATTGATTGACCTTTGTTATATAGGACGGAAGCTCTGCTACAAGAACATTGATCATCACTATGATGATATATACAAAGAGCAGGCAGAAGAGCGTCGTCAGGATAAGAATGATTGCTATCGAGAGGATTTTGGGGACGTGAAGGGAGTGGAGTTTACTGTTGAAAGGACTCACCAGCATGAAGACAAAGAATGCTATTGCAAGCGGAATAACGACTGAGGCTGCTACCTTCATTATCGCAAGAAATAACACAAGAGCAATAAATACAAGTGCCCTCTGGGAAATCTTATCTTTTTCCATAATCCTATCCTCCGACACTTTCATTATAGAAAAAAGAAGAAGATGTGAATAGAATGAAAATATGGAAACAAAAGAAGGAAATGACAGAATAGAGATTGTGCTTGTGGAAACACAGGACGGCGCAAATATAGGAAGCGTGTGTAGGGCGATGAAGACAATGGGACTGAC
>CAVFNE010000077.1:6161-10410 GCA_963623755.1 Muribaculaceae bacterium
ATATGATGATAACAGAGTGCGCACCTTGGCCTTACACGCCTCAGATGTATGGGAGAATGCCGTAAGATACCCCACTCTCAAGGATGCACTATCCTCCTCTATTTTCACTGTCGGAGCAACAAGACGAAGAGGAAAGTTCCGTAAGATGAGTTCCTACTCCCCCGAGCAGCTTTCAGACAAAATCAAAAGCCTTCCAGAGGGAAAAGTTTCAATTGTCTTCGGGAGAGAGGCTGACGGGTTAAGGGATGAGGAAGTAAACCTGTGTTCCTCGATATGCACAATCGAGACCTCTCCTCTCTTTCCATCCCTCAATCTCAGTCAGGCAGTACAGATTATATGCTATGTCCTCTTCAAGGGAGGAATGGAATATAAAACAGGAATGGTTGCTGTCGACAAGAAACGAATCGAGAGTGCAGTCGATGCTATGTCACATAATTTAGAGGAAATCGGCTACTACAAGTGGGACGAAGAGAAGAAATGGACAGAGCAGTTTCTCTCCGACCTCGTGGAAAGAGCGGGGTTGAGTGAAAGTGAGTTACAGAGATTCGAAAAGATTTTCAGAAAAACAGAATCCATAGTAAAATTCAAGGATAAAGAGTAAAAGAGGAGGAGAAAGAGATGGCAGGTACCGTCTATTTTTCAGATTTGAGAACAAGAAATGACGAGAGTCTGACAAAGAAACTCTCGAGGCTCCTGGACAGGGCAGGTTTCAATACAATCGACTTCAAGAATCACTATGCTGCAATAAAGATGCACTTCGGAGAGAGCGGCAACCTTGCATATCTCAGACCCAATTGGGCTAAGGTTGTTGTCGACAAAGTAAAGGAAGGTGGGGGAAAAGCCTTTTTAACAGATTGTAACACACTCTATGTGGGCTCGAGAAAGAATGCGGTCGACCACCTTGAAACAGCATCTGAGAACGGCTTCAATCTCCTTACAACGGGAGCAAGTGTAATAATTGCCGACGGCATCAAAGGTGACGACGAAGTCGAAGTACCTGTTAACGGCAGATATATAACGACAGCGAAAATCGGAAGAGCTATCATGGATGCAGATATCTTTATTTCCCTCTCACACTTCAAGGGCCACGAAGCAACAGGCTTCGGAGGCGCACTGAAAAACATAGGTATGGGCTCGGGCTCAAGAAGAGGCAAGATGGAAATGCACAACCAGGGGAAACCGAAAGTACTGAAAGACAAGTGCATAGGATGCCGTAAGTGCACACTATCCTGTGCTCACTCAGCCCAGGTCTTTGATGAGATGAGACGCTGTTCAATCGATATGGATAAGTGTGTAGGATGCGGCCGCTGTCTTCCCGTCTGCCCCGTCAATGCAATTGTCCCCACCATCGATAATTCCCTCGAGGAACTCAACTCAAGGATGATGGAATACGCAAAGGCCGTAGTAAGCGGAAGACCATGTTTTCATATAAGTCTCGTTATCGACGTCTCACCTGTCTGCGATTGCTACGGATGCAACGATTCTCCTGTAGTTCCAAACATAGGGATGTTCGCGTCCTTCGACCCCGTTGCGCTCGACGCAGCATGTGCAGATGCCGTCAACAATGCACCTGTGAATCCAAACACCGCGCTTAGTGAAGCTCTCGTACACACCCATGACCACTTCAATGATATGCACCCTGATACAAACTGGAAGCAGGGGCTCGAGTACGCCGAAGCTATAGGCCTCGGAAGTAGGGAATATAAACTTATCACAGTTATTTAGCACCAAGCGGCAGAAAATACTGCCGCTTCACTCTTTTTTAGAATATTTTTTTGATTCAGTCTCTGCGCTGTCGATGATGGCACTTGCAATTACACGTTCGCCGTCATATACAACTGCGCTCTGCCCGGGAGTGGGGGCCTTGACTGTACTGTTGAATGTAAGGACAAAGCCGTCATCCTTCTTCTCTGCTCGGCATGGGACACCGGGGGAGGTACTGCGGATTTTAGCAGAGTATATTTTGTCTTTCTCGAAATCTGTCTCACCAACCCAATTTGCATTCGAGCATATAACCCCGAGGCCGCGGACATACTTCTCGCTTCCTACAACTACTTCATTCTTCTCACTGTTGAGGGCAACAACGTACAATGGCTCGGAATAAGAAACCCCAAGTCCCTTTCTCTGCCCGATTGTATAGTGCCAGAAGCCGTTGTGATTCCCAACCTTTTTACCTGAATCTGCCAGAATTATGTCGCCGCACTTATCTTTAACCATCAAAAGGTCGGAGTAGTCACCACAGTAGAAATCCTGGCTCTCACTCATACCCTCCTTATGGAAGGAATGGGCAACATCAATTTTCCTCACTTCATCCTTTGTCATTCCGCCGAGAGGGAAAAGTGTCACAGAAAGCTGCTCCTGACTGAGGCGGGAGAGAAAGTATGACTGGTCCTTTTTACTGTCAACTGCTTTCAAGAGGTCATAGCGACCTGTCTCCTCATTCTTCTTTATGCGTGCATAGTGACCGGTGGCGAAGTAATCGAAGTTGAAGAGAGAGCGTGCCTTATCGACCATCGCACCGAATTTAATTCTCGAGTTGCACCATATGCATGGATTCGGGGTGCGTCCGCTCATATACTCATCCCTGAAATTCTTCAGAACTGTCGACTCATATAAGTCGGAGCAGTCGACAGTGTGGTGGGGAATACCAATCTTAGCACATATTGCTTTGATTTCATCTATATCTTCTTCCTTCTCGGGATTGTAACAGCTGTTTGAGCCGACAGGTGCCGGATAGGGGGCATTCTTTGCCCAGATAAGCATTGTTATCCCCTCAACTGTATAACCCTGTTCTTTCAACAATAGAGCAGCAACACTGCTATCTATTCCCCCAGACATTCCAACTAAGACTTTTTTCATAAGAAGGAGATTACCACATCTTCCCCCCTCAAGATAACCACCATGTTTCAATATTTGAAAAACAGGTAGAGAAGAATAGAAAAGGAGTGTCATAATAGAGAAATGAAATTCGGTTTAAACGGCGCCCTCATTGGAGGCGCAAGCAAGGACAACGGGACTGGGAGAATGATGCTGGGCTCCATTCCCGTGCTCAGACGCATTGTATTGACACTCGAGAAAGCAGGAGTATTTCCGATTGTAGTCACAGCCGAAGGAGAAGAAGAAAAACTTACCTATGAGCTCTCCTCCCTCGGCGTTATATTCATAAACACCGGAAAAAGAAATGATGGCTATGATCTCTTTGCATCCGTTAAACCGGGGCTGGAGTACCTACTTGATAAATGTGACAGAGTTTTTTTCATACCTATCAATACCCCCATGGTTGCTCCCAGTACGCTTTATCACTTAATGGAAAAGAAAGCAGACGTAGTCATTCCGAGTTACCTCTCCCACGGCGGACACCCAGTTCTTATTAAAAATGAAGTAATACCGTTAATCCTCTCATACCATGGAGATAACGGCCTCAGAGGTGCTTTCGATAACCCCATTATAAAAAAAGAATACGTCCCCGTTGATGACAGCGGCGTGAGAATGAGCATACACAACGAAGAGGAGTTATATGCCCACCTCAAAGAGCACAACACGGCACTATTAAGCCCATCACTCAACATATCGATAGATAAGGAAGGCGTTATTCTCAACTCCCGTCTTGTACTGCTCTTATTTCTTATTGATGATTTTCACTCCATCCGTCAGGCATGCCTCCATATGGCACTCTCCTACCAGAAAGCATGGAATATGATTAACACACTCGAGAGTGAAGTGGGATATGGTGTGGTGGAGAGGAAAAGAGGAGGAGCCAACGGCGGAGAGACTAACCTCACAGAAAAAGGTATAATTCTTATTAAAGCCTATCAGGAATACCAGAATCAACTCCACACCCTTTCCATCACGCTCTTTGAGAGAATATTCAAAGAAAACTCAATTATATAGCAGCCGTTGAGTAACGGTTTGACTTTTTATATCTCTATTTGGATAGGCTTAATCTGTGTTTTCTTTTCGTAGCCTTCTCCCACGCATAGACCACAGAGCAGAAGAGGCCAATAGAATTAGCCCTGATAATTGACAACGTCGGGGATTTGATTTCAGCAGAGATAAGGATAATCCATCTACTAGGAAAGAATAACATGCTACTTTCAGGCCTTTCTCTCTCCTTCTCAATAGTTATTTACTTAAGAGTGGACAGTTCTAACCCACTTTAGAGGTGGTCACAAGGTGCGCCATCCAGAAATATCTAAGAATATACATGTTTTGTTTAATTCACCCTTAATCTTGAGGGTGATTATTTTAG
>CAVFNE010000078.1:0-10332 GCA_963623755.1 Muribaculaceae bacterium
AATACATGTGGTCGTGTATTTTTATTCACGAGATTTTTGTTTTGCAAAAACCTCAGTAATCTCTTTGTATACCTTATTTTATATTCCTCTATATTTTTAGAATTATTCCGGCTTAGGACGAGCCGTAACAAAAGGAGGTGGCATATGGCTGCTGTAAACGAAAAGAATGAGGATGTCGTAAGACTCGAAGAAAGAACAAAAGGGCTTGAAAGGTCTGATAAGGCTCATTTTTTAATGGAGCTTATCCTGTTTCTCGGTGTTCTTGCTCTTGCATTGATGCTGACAAGCGGATGCAGAATAAACACACCTACCCCTAATGTTGATGAACTAGTTGAGGAAAAGGGAAGCACCAAGGAGAAGGAAAAGACGTGGGTATATTCCGAAAACACCCCACTTAAAGGTATTACCTTCTCTGTCGGTGACGATGGAAAAAGCGTAGTCGTTTTCGATAACGGAAACGAGTATAGAACCATCAGGACAAACGAGGACAAAATTCCCCTCACGACGCTGAAAATCTACTTGAGTGCAGTCTTCGAGGAGGAGACGATTACACTCTACGCCAACGAGAAGGCACTTATCGGCACATTCAACTATCAATAAGTTCTCCTTCCCCGGAGCCGGTTGTAAAAGGCCGGCTCCACTTGTCTTTTCCCTCTCTTTTTGTTATTTTTCTCCCCGAGGGAGTAGGAGCGCCTGGCGAACAAGTCAACACACTGGATTTATCCTGGCTTGTTGTAATTCCGAGACTCATGCTGTTAAGGCATGGTCTTTCTGTTCCTTTTCAGCACTATATTTTATCTACCGGACAAAAGAGGAAATTATGGACTGGGGATTTTTAATTACGAACAGCATCCTGTTGGGTGCCGCTCTTGCTGTCGACGCATTCAGCGTCTCAATTGCAAACGCAATCTGCGAGCCGGGTATGTCAAAGAGCAAAAAATTCTATGTTGCTCTCACATACGCTCTCTTCCAGATAGCAATGCCCTTAATCGGCTGGATATGTGTACACACAATCAGCCAATACTTCACACTCTTTCAGAAGTTTATTCCTTATATAGCATTGGTGCTTCTCTGTTATATAGGAATAAAGATGGTTGTTGAAGCGAAGAAGAAAGGAGAGGACGGAGAAGAAGTGACATCCATCACCCTTACATTCCGCGCCCTCATAATACAGGGAATAGCAACAAGCATCGATGCCCTCTCAGTCGGATTTGCTATTGCCACTTACACGCCCCTCGCGGCTGTTACCGCATCCATTATCATAGGAGTTGTCACTTTCTTCATATGTACATGCGGTCTATGGCTCGGAAAGAAGGCCGGAGAGAAGCTCAAAAGCAAGGCAACTCTCTTCGGCGGTATTGTACTTATCCTCATAGGAATCGAAATCTTTATCAAAGATCTCTTCTTCTGATACTCATCAATCCTCCTCTCTTCAATAGGGGAGGATTTTACCCTGCCCAGACTTTTTAAAACCAGACAAAAAACCTTTATCTCTGATAACCCAACATCACAAGACAAAACCTTCTTTCATATGACGTAAGTATTGCAGAGAAAGGAAACCCCTTTACTCATTTGTCTTTTTTTGCCACAATAAAGTCGCAGCAGATACTAGGCAATGGATGCCTCCCAACCCCGCCAGGACAGGAATGTAGCAACGGTCAGAGGATTTTCTATGTGACCTTGACTATTTGCTGCATTTTTCGTTTCTATCTCTTCCAGTATTGTCTTCTCCTCAAAAAGTAGATAAGAAGAGCCAGACAAATGACGAACTTCAGAATCGATAATACAGGCCATGACCTTACGTCATACGGGTTTGCAGGATCCATGGCGTACACGAACCTGAATGCATTCGCCACAATGGAGAGCAGATAGCATACAATAAGCGAATTGAAGGAGTACTTTCTGAAGCTCTTGAGTCCCTTTGTCGCCATGTAGCCGAAAATGACAACGGAGAAGTAATCAACAAGATTGACAATGCCGAGAATGTCGTGCCTCTTTATAAGCCATACGTTGAGGCAGGCGGCAATGAGGGCGATGATGAGGGTGGCAGGAAGTCCAAGGTATGCAACAAATGAGGCTATCTTGAAGCTTGTGCCATCCGTCTTGAAATCATTTGAAATAAAGGGCGGCAAACCGTCAGGAAACTCTTCCTTCTTATCTGGAATAACACCCGCTTTCTCATCTTCATCACTTACACCTTTCTTTACATACTCTCCGCAATACGGACAGTAGTTATCACTTTTGTCGATATACTCAGCACATACGGGACACTTTATCCGCAACCTACTCCCGCAGAGGCGACAGAAATTAGCGCCGTCGGGATTTATTGTCTTACAGTTTCTACAAATCATCTTTTCCTCTTTCGAATACGTATTTTCGATAGGCTCAAAACCAGAGTCAACAAGATTTTTCTTTGTAAAAACCGACTCCTGTCGGATAGAAAACAAAAACGGAAAAATTGAACGATTTTACAGAAAAAGAAAAAAGACTATTGCATAAAAGGAGAGAAGAGACTATCTTACATCAAATTCCTACCTTAAAAGTAGGAAATGGAGGAAAGATGCTTTACCATAATGCTGATGAACTTGTTGGAGAGACTCCACTCTATGAAGTGGAAAACATTGAGAAGAAGTACGCTCTTGAAGCAAGGGTACTTGTCAAACTCGAATACCTTAATCTCACAGGAAGTATTAAGGACCGTATTGCTCTAAGAATGATTCTGGACGCAGAGAAGGAAGGAAAGCTCAAGCCGGGCTCGGTAATCATCGAACCTACAAGCGGCAACACAGGAATAGGACTATCCGCTATCGGAAGAAGTCGCGGCTACAGAGTAATTATCGTAATGCCGGAGACAATGAGTGAAGAGAGGCGCCTTTTAATGAAGGCATATGGGGCAGAACTCGTGCTCACAGACGGCAAAAAAGGCATGAAGGGTGCCATTGAAAAGGCCGATGAACTTGCCGCAGAGATTCCTTCTTCCTTTATTCCCGGACAGTTTGTAAACCCAAGTAACCCGAAGGCTCACGAAGAGACAACAGGCCCCGAAATCTGGCGTGACAGTGAAGGAAAAGTCGACATCTTTATTGCAGGAATCGGAACGGGCGGAACAATCACAGGATGCGGAAGGTATCTCAGGAGCAAGAACCCTGAAATCGAGATAATCGGAATCGAACCCGAGACAAGCCCTGTTTTGACAAAAGGTGTATCGGGCGCACATAAGATTCAGGGAATAGGAGCAGGCTTTGTTCCCGAAACTCTCGATAGGTCAATATATACCAGAGTTGAAACAACAAACGAAAACGATGCCTACCATTGGGCACGCGAGATGGGGAGAGAGGAAGGAATTCTCATCGGGATAAGCTCGGGCGCAGCACTCCACAGGGCTATTGAAGAAGCAAAGAAGAGTGAAAACAAAGGTAAGACTATCGTTGCCATTCTTCCCGACGGAGGGGATAGATATCTCTCAACTCCACTGTATAAGGAA
This sequence comes from Muribaculaceae bacterium, assembly GCA_963623755.1. GTDB lineage: Bacteria > Spirochaetota > Spirochaetia > Sphaerochaetales > Sphaerochaetaceae > Ornithospirochaeta. The sequence goes on from CAVFNE010000078.1 coordinate 3,485, forward strand.
GCGTGATGATTTCAACTAAAGGACGCTATGCCCTGCGTTTTCTCATATCCCTCTCGAAAAAAGAGGGATATGTTCCCCTTTCAGAGATTGCCGAAAGCGAGGAGATAAGCCCCAAGTATCTTGAAAAAATTGTCTCCATCCTCTCAAAGAGCGGGATTATCGAGAGCCAAAGAGGAAAGGAAGGCGGATACAGGCTCAAAGCAGAAGCAAAAGAGATAACTGTGAGCGACATACTCCGCATCACCGAAGACTCTCTCGCGCCTGTCGAATGCCTTTGTGGTGATATCAACTCATGCCAGAGGAAAGAAGCTTGTCCCACCCTTCCCATGTGGAATGCTCTCTATCGGAAGAATCTTGATTTCTTCTCCAACATTACCCTGGAAAATTTAAAGAGTGGAGAGTATCCGTTTTAGATAGTCGTATTTCCTCTTTAATGCTATCATTTACCCATGGCATACGAAGTAACCGCAACAAGGAAAAGACCACAGGATTTCGATAAGCTCGTCGGGCAGGAATTTGTAGTATCGACACTGGAGAATGCAATCAAGGAGAACCGCATTGCACATGCCTATCTCTTTGCAGGCCCCAGAGGAGTGGGAAAGACAAGTTCCGCGCGCTTACTTGCTAAAGCTCTAAACTGCCAGAATGGTATGAGCGCACATCCATGCGGAGTATGTTCCTCCTGCCGTGAGATAACAAGCGGAACTAGCCTGGACGTCATAGAAATCGATGGCGCTTCGAATACCTCTGTCAACGATGTGAGAAAAATCAAGGAAGAGATTCTCTTTCCACCGCAGTACTCACGATACAAGATATATATCATAGACGAAGTCCATATGCTCTCGACTTCGGCCTTCAACGCACTCTTGAAGACAATCGAAGAGCCGCCGGAGTACATCATCTTCATCTTTGCAACAACCGAACTCCAGAAGGTTCCGGCCACAATAAAATCACGCTGTCAGGTATTCCGCTTCCAGCTCATCGGACAGGAGACGATAGAAAAGTGTCTTAAAGAAGCTGCCGCTGACATGTCGATAAAGGCAGATGATGACGCCCTCTTCTGGATAAGCAAAGAAGCAAAGGGAAGTATGAGAGATGCATACACCCTCTTTGACCAGGTTGCATCATTCTCTGAAGACCACATAACGCTGGAGAAAATCAGAAGCCGCCTTAATCTTGCAGGTTTTTCCGCACTCAAGGGTATTATTACTTCTTCGATAAGCGGAAATACGGGAGAAGCACTCTCAGAGCTGTCATCACTTTTCGAGAGCGGTGTCTCCGTCGAGCAGATCACAAAGGACGGGGCCGACTTCTTCCGCTCCCTCCTTTTCTACAAGAACGGCATAAGACGGCCGTCACTACTGGGAGTTGAAGTAGAGGATATTCCACTGGATCTCGTCGAGCTTTTATCGAAAGAACAGCTTGAAACGGGATTGAGGGCTTTCTTGAATCTCTACAGGGACCTCAGATACACCCTCTCTCCGGAGTTCGAGCTTGAGCTTGTCTTCTCGCGCCTCTCGTCACTGCCGTACCTATGCTCAAACGAGACTCTTGTGAGAAAACTTGAGGATATGAAAAAAGGCATCGCAGAAGGCTCGGTTGTCGTAAAGAAAACCAGAGACAAAGTCCTGACTGTCACATCTGAAAGAGAAGAGGTACCAAAAGAAGAAAAAGAAGAGAGCAGAAAGCCGGAAACAGACACGGCGGTAGTAAAAGAGGAAAAGAAGGAAGACTCACCTCTTCCCCTTTCGTACACAACAGAAGAAGAGAAAGAAGAGATGCTCCTCGACGAAACATTTACATCAAAGATAGTCGAAGCCCTCGATAAAAGTTTGAGGAATCTCATTTCCCACTACATACTCCATTCAAAGGTTGAAAAAGAGGATGACGCTCTCGTCTTCAATGTCGAGAACGCAATAGCACTTGACCAGCTCAATCAATACAAAAAGGCAATCAGTAGGGCCGTTAACGATATTACCGGAGAGGAGTACGGGATAAAGATCAACCTCGTCAAACCCAAAGAAATAGAACCCTCACCGAAAATGCTCTCCCTCCAGTCCATATTAGGAGGAAAAGTTATCTTTAATATGGAAGAGAAGGAAATAAAAGAAGAAAATACTACAGTTAAGGAGATAAACGAAGATGAATCCAATGGACATAACACAGATGATGAAGAATTTTCAGAGCCAGATAGAGAAGACGAAGAATCTGGAGAGTGAAGTCGAGAACGTTCTTAAGACAAAAACTATAACTGGTTCCTCGGGTGCGGGACTTGTCGAAATAACAATCAACGGAATCTTCGAGGTTCTGAACGTCAACATCTCCCCGGAGATTCTCTCTCCCGACAAGAAGGGCATGGTCGAGACTCTCATCGTCTCTGCTTTCGGTGACGCCGTCAAAAAGGGCTGGGAGATAAGAAAGACGGAAGTTGACAGCACTGTGAAGAGCATGATGTACGGTGGTACAAAAGCGTGAGTGCAATCGACGATCTCATAAGACTCTTGAAAAAACTTCCCGGCATGGGGGACAAGTCTGCAACAAGACTGGCTTACTTTCTGATAAAAACCGACGGCACGTACAACACGAAGCTCGGAGAGGCAATAAAGACAATCCAGGAGAGGATTAAGCCCTGTCCAGTATGCGGTGCATACACTGACGGAGAGAAATGTCCCTATTGCGACAACTCGAAGACAGACCACACTCTCTTATGCATAGTCGAGAACCCGGAAGATGTCGTCCCACTCTCGTCACTCGGAATCTATAACGGCCTTTATCATGTTCTGGGGGGAGCAATCAATCCTTTAGAGGGAATAGGCCCTGGTGCGCTGAGATTCAAGGAACTTGAAGAGAGGGTAAAAAACGGTTCGTTTAAGGAAATCATAATTGCAACAAACCCCACCGAGGAGGGAGATACCACTGCCCTCTACATCAAAAATATACTCTCCTCTTATAACGTGCCGTTCTCACGCCTTGCAAGTGGCATCCCCATCGGGGGAGACCTGGGCTATGTAGATAAAACCACCTTGACGCGCTCAATAAGAGGAAGAATCAAGCTCTGAGAGCCCTTCTTTTATTAAAAGAACAGAAAAGGTAAGAAGAAATAGAACCAATACCGGCCCCACCATCACATGAGGGTGGGAGAGAATAACGCTCCGACCATCATAGAGAATGCGGCCCAGTGTCGGTATAGAGCCGTCGAGGCCGAGGTTGAGAAAGGAAAGAGACGCTTCAGTAAGAATAAAGATTACAGCATTTCCGGCACTGTTCTCCCTTATGTATGGCCATAATTGAGGGACGATATGGAAAAAAAAGATTCTTCCCTCCCTTATTCCGAGGCTTCTTTCAGCTGTAATGTACTCCCTCTTCTCCATACCCTCCACCAGAGGCTCGAGGAGAATAAAGAGAGCGCCTCCGCCCGAAAGGGAGAGAGCTGTGATCAACTTGATAAATCCGTTTCCTCCGAATGAGAGAAGAAAGATTGCAATTACTACTCCCGGAAGGGTCTTTATGGCTTTCGCCATAGAAAAGACCACAGCCTTCTCCAGAGCGCCCCGGCGCGATAAAAAGAGTAAGAGAAGAGCTATTAGAAGAGAGAGCATTGTACACAGTGCGCTGATAGAAAGAGAGACAAGAAAGCCGTACATTGTGCGGCAAAATAAATCCCGCCCGAGAGAATCGTAGCCGAAAATATGGGCCGGCGATATTCCCTCAAGGTAGTGGGCCATATCAGCCTCCCCTTTGTCGGCAGAGATAAAAGCTATGATAAGAATAGAAAGGAGTATGATTAAGCCCGTCTTTATCTTAGTCAACGCTCTCTCCTTTCTCTCCCACTCCAAGTGTAAGAAGAGACGATATGAACAACACAATGGAAATCAGAACTGATGCAATCAAAACAAGGATAAAGCTTAAATTAACGTCCCTCTCAAGGGCAGCCTTCACCAGTGCCCTCCCGAAGCCCGGGAGAGCAAAAACAGTCTCCACGACAGTAGAAGATGCAAAAAGTGATATAACCGCCTCTCCCGAGGCACTGAAGACAACAGGAAGAGTCGGTCTCAAGGCAGAGGAAAGCACAATATTTCTATCCCTTACCCCCTTAGCCCTTGCATAGGTTATATAGCCCTTATTCATCGTCTCATCGAGTCCTTTTCTGAATATCCTCATAAGAAATGAAGATGAGCCAAAGGAAAGAGAAAGGGATGGCAGAAACAAACTTCTTATGTGTGAAAACCAGCCGTCCGAGAGCTTGGAGTATCCGGCGACGGGGAAAATATGCAGTGTTGAAGAAAAAATAATAATCAAAAGAAGCGACGTTACAAAGGACGGAAGGAGGAGGAAAATGGAAGAAAGGATAAAGGAGAATTTATCGAGCACTCCACCTTTTTTTGTCTCTGTTTTAAGAGCTATGAAGAGAGAAAAAACAATTGAAATCAAAGACGAATAGAATACGAGAGAAAACGTGACGGGAAGAGCGGATGCAACAATCTTTTTGATACTCTCCCCTCCTATGGTCTTTCCCCAGTTGAGAGAGAAGAAGTTCTTCATGGATATTAGATAGCTTATGATAAATCCCCTCTTCTTCAATTCATTTTTATAGAGTACAGCAACCTCTTCATTCACCTCCTCCCCGATAATTACAGAGGCGCTGTCTCCTTCAAGAAAATAGAAAACGGAGAAAAGCAATAAGGAAATGATAACTAAGGAAAGCAATATCCCGCTCGTTTTCTTTTTTATCTTACGCGCCATCATTCTTCCTTAGTCGAGTGCCAGAAGTAAAACCCGTTCTGTACTGTTATATCTTTCAGCTTTACACTATGGGCATAGACTGTCGAATAGTGTCCGGGAATATATACGGGATTGTAATCAAAAAGAATATTCTGGCCCTCCCTCCAGACGAAAGCAGCCTCTTGAAGTGTTTCCGCCGCGCTCATCTTTTCAATTACACCGTAGGCATCGCTGTCCTCTTCCATCCAACCCGGAAAAGAAGGAGAGAAATAGCTTTTCATCCGGGGAAGAGGAACTGTCGTAAAGGCCGAGATATATATGTCCCATGCGCTGCTGTCTTTCCGCCGCTCTATAAACGACGCCCAGTCGAGTGCGATTATCTCAACTTCTATTGCCACCTTCTCTAGCTCTTCTTTCACCTCCACTGCTATTTTGTCGAGATTGCTCAAAGTAGAAGTGAGTACCCTTATCTTTATCTTTTCTCTTCCCTCAAGGAGTGACAATGCTTTTTCCGGAGAGGGGGACGAGTAGTCATTATCATCCTCTTCAAGCCACATTTCTTGAAAGGACTCCATATAGCTCGAGGAGAGTGTATAGCCTTTGTTGCCGTAGCATGATGCCATCAAGAGGGAACTGTCGAGTGCATAGGAAACAGCTCGTCTTATATCCACATCCGTCATCACACCCTCTTTCTTGTTGTAGACAAGTGCTATACTCCCGCTCTCGTCGCCCTTAATGAGCGCTGTCTTTCCGTTCTTTTCTAGCCTCTCGAAGTCTGTACTCATAACGTCGTTTATAAAATCATATTCCCCACTCTCGAGAGCGAGGGTTCTTGTCACAGAGTCAGGAACAAACCAATAAACTAGGCTCTTGTTCTGTGCCGTCTTCTTTCCCCAGCGCCCGGAAGAATACTCTCCATACTCCGAATACCCGTCAAAGGCGACAAGCTCTATCTTCTCCCCAGGAGTCCATGCTTTGAGCTTATATGGCCCCGTTCCTATATACTCTGTAACAATTTCACCTTCCCTTATAACCCTCTCAGGCATTATAACAGCCTCAATGGGGCTGGATGCTATTAAAAGAGGAAGAAACAAAAGTGACGAGGAACTTGTTATCTCGATTGTCTTTTCGTCGACAACTTCAAATCCGGCGCCGGAGACGATATCGGATACAACAGAATAGAGGAGAAGATACCTGTTCATTGAGGCTACCACATCCTCTGCCGTCATAACAGTACCGTCATGAAAGAGGACGTTATCTCTTATGACAAACCTGAGTTTTCTATTGTCGTCATAAAGAGAATAGCTCTCACAGAGCTCCTCTCTTATATTGCCATCCCCGTCAAGAACAAGTAGCTTTTCATATATATTCCCGCTTGCTATTATCCTCCCCGTGAGAGAGGAGTTCGTCATTACATCCAGTGTCAGAGGCTCCTGTGAAATGGCAATGTTGATTACACCATCCTCTCCTTTTTCTTCCGAGCAGGAAACAACAAGTAGTAATGTAAACAATATCAGCAGTGCTCTTCTCATCTTGACAAGAATATTGCTTATGACAATATTTTTGAACACCCTCTTTCTGAGTTTAGTAGATAACAACCAATTTCCTCATAAACAACACAGAATGTACCCTCCGTGATGATGCATCAATCTTCTTTTCCCAGGTTAGATTTACCAAGAAATCAAATCTCTTCTGCGTCTCTCTGCATCCAAATGCTAAATGAGAGGAAGAAGTCGTCCAATGTGGGAGAAGACAAAGAAGAGAGACAAGATGTCCGGATGTGGCCTCTTGTCTCCTATCTGGTCTTATAAAGGGGACCCTTTATTCAGTAACAGACTTCAACGCAATCCATTTGTTTGTAGATTTGAACTCAAGAGCCTGAATCTCTTTATCTCTGCCGTTTCTATCGAGAATCTTTATTCCCTTTGTTTTAAAGAACTCTGTCTGGTCATCATCCACTGCATAGATTGCTGTTGTTCCATTACTCTTGGTGTTGCCGTCATCATAAAGGATGAACTTGACATCGCTCTTATAAGGACGGATCATGAATCCCATCTTTCTGTTATCTTTAGAGGTTTTTGCAAAACAAAAATCTCGTGAATAAAAATACACGACCACATGTATTA
>CAVFNE010000079.1:0-10203 GCA_963623755.1 Muribaculaceae bacterium
AATTTAGATATGTCTGAATGAAGCTTTTAGTGCCTATTTTGATGGGAAGTTAACAGTTAATATTGTACTCTTTCAATTCTTTGCGTTGTCCCCTTGGTCCGCGTTTATTCACTCGTGAAAGCTGATATGAAAATCAAGGAGGCGACAGCGTTCACAATAATCACCTTTGAAGAAGAAAAACAGATGACTATAAAGGGTACCGAGATAAAAGTCATTCCTATCTGGAAATATGCGCTGGGGGATCTTGATTGAATGGGAAAGAATATTCTGAGTAAAGGAGTTGGGATTGCATGAACCGGAATCATGAGAAAATGCCTTCCAATTTATTGATGATACAATCGAGAGCAGACATGTCGAGAGAGGCATAGTTCATCACATATGTATTTCTATCCTCATTCTTCATGCGGGATATATCATGATAGAAAGAGGATAGGGGAAGAAGTTTTATCTCTTCCTCTTCTCCTTTTTTTATTACTTCCTCCTCGCTCTTCTCCGTCTTCACCTTCATCAGGAAATGCAATCCTGCATTCTCACCCTTTATTTCTATCTTCTTTCCGATATAACTTTCCTGGAGTGCTTTTATGAGTGTGTCTCTCTTTTTTCTGTAGTATGTACGGATTCTGTTAATGTGGCTCTCCATCTTCGCACTCGATATGAACTCAGAGAGTGTATATTGCTCGAATGTCGATACAGGAGAGGAGAGAAAAAAGAGCTTTTTGCGGTATTTTTCTCCTAGTGCGGGAGGCAACACCATATAACTTATTCTGATAGTCGATGCGAGTGCCTTGGAAAATGTGTTTATGTAGATAACATTTCCTTCTGTGTCGATAGCTTTGAGAGAGGAAATAGGCCTCCCGTCAAGCCTCAGCTCACTGTCGTAGTCGTCTTCGATTATGTACCTCCCGCTCTTCTCTGATGCCCAGGATAGTAGTTCATAGCGCTTTGATACAGGCATTACGATTCCTGTCGGGTATTGGTGGGATGGTGTTATGTGAAGTATGTCGATATTCTTTCTTTCAAGTTCTTCTTTCTTTATGCCACCATCGTTTATGGAAATAAAATCAACATCGAGTGATTGTGCGCGGTACATATATTCCATTTTTCTGTATCCTGGCTCTTCAATGGCGTAACGGTGTTCTTCCCCGATGAGAATGGCAAGTATCTGATAAAGGTATTCGCTGCCGGCTCCGATGACGATATTCTTCTCGTCACATTCCAGTCCCCGTATATTCTTCAGGTAGTTTTTGATTGCACCTCTCAAGATTGAGCATCCCATTGAGGGAGGATTATCGAGTAGGGAGGATTTCTCACTTCGGAAAACCTTCTTGGCGCATTTAAGCCAATCGTCGAAGGGAAATAAATCGGAGGGCGTCTGACTTGAGGAGAAGTCGGCAATGTAAGATGGGCTTTTATTTTCTTCATTTATTTTTAAAGCATTTTCTACATCTTTTTTTGTGTCGGCTCTGTATTTGATATCAGACACAAAAAAGCCGCTACGTGGTTTTGAGTAGATATAACCCTCGCTCAAGAGCAGCGAATATGCGTTTTCAACGGTTATTATGCTCACACAGTTGTTTTCTGCCATCGCTCTTTTTGACGGAAGTTTCATTCCCCTCTGCAACCGAAGCGACACTATGTCATCCTTTATGGCATTATAAAGTGCTCTATAGAGTGGTTCATTTTTATCCTTGAGACTGTATGTAAGCATAATTTTCTCCCGTCTGGTATTAAAACTGGTCTTATCATATTTAATCTATTTGGTTATTTCAATAAGACCAGATTGAAGCTAGTCTATTTCTGGAGGCTAAAAGATGGTTTTATCAAATGATAGGTATGAACTAAATAAGGGACTTGCAAAAATGCTCAAGGGCGGAGTCATAATGGATGTAACAACACCGGAGGAAGCAAAGATAGCAGAAGATGCCGGCGCTTGTGCCGTAATGGCACTTGAGAGAATTCCGGCAGATATCAGGGCTGCAGGCGGTGTGAGTCGTATGAGCGACCCGAAGATGATTAAGACAATACAGAGTGCTGTTTCAATTCCCGTTATGGCCAAGTGCAGAATCGGCCACTTTGTAGAGGCTGAAGTCCTGGAGGCTTTAGATATCGACTTCATCGACGAGAGTGAAGTTCTTTCTCCTGCTGACGATATGTGTCATATAAACAAGTGGAATTTCCGCGTTCCCTTTGTATGCGGGGCAAGGGACCTGGGGGAAGCATTGAGGCGCATTGGAGAAGGCGCTAGTATGATCCGCACTAAAGGGGAACCTGGGACGGGGGACGTTATAGAGGCTGTGAGACATATGAGGGCACTCGGAAGTGAAATCGAGAAAATAAAGGCGATGAGAGATGACGAGCTTTTTGAAGAAGCGAAAAAACTCGCTGCTCCACTGGATTTAGTTATCTTTGTCCATGAAAACGGAAGACTTCCTGTTGTTAACTTTGCAGCCGGTGGAATAGCAACGCCGCAGGATGCAGCACTCATGATGAGACTCGGAGCCGAGGGGGTATTTGTGGGCTCGGGTATCTTCAAGTCAGGGAATCCCGAGAAGAGAGCACAGGCAATAGTCAAGGCTGTAAGTAATTATAAAGACCCAAAATATATTGCAGATTGTGCAGAGGACCTGGGAGAAGCAATGGTGGGTATAAACGAGGATGAGATAAAGCTTATTATGGCAGAAAGGGGGATATGAAATGAAAATAGGTGTTCTTGCCCTTCAGGGAGCATTTATCGAACATGTAAATACTCTCAATGTGCTTGGTTATGAAGCTGTAACACTACGCTCGTACACAGATCTTTCTTCCTCTCTAGAGGGTATTGTACTTCCGGGAGGAGAGAGTAGCGTGCAGATGAAAATGCTTAGAGAGTGCTCAATGTATGAGAGGATGAAAAAAATGATCGAGGACGGAATACCGACTCTCGGAACATGTGCCGGCTTGATTCTACTCTCTTCATCTATCTTAGGACAGACTCAAACGTGCTTCAAAACTCTTCCGGTTACCGTCAGGCGTAATGCATATGGCCGACAGACGGGGAGCTTCAAAACGAAGGCTGATTTTTCTCACGTGGGGGAAGTTAAGATGACATTTATCCGTGCGCCGTATGTTGAGAGTTGTTCTCCTATAGTGGAAATATTGAGTATTGTCGACTCGAAGATAGTAGCTGTGAAGTATCTCAATCAATACGGGCTCTCGTTCCATCCCGAGCTGGAGAAAGTTGAGGATTCCGAATGGATTTACTCTCTTGTTTTCGGTAAAACGCAATAATGCGGGATAAATGAATAAATATAAAAAATATTGCATAAAGCTTGAATATGAATTCCAACTCTGTCAGAATTGGACGGGTTGGAGTTTTTTATGGCACACGAAAAGAAGAAGAGCTCATTTTCGGGCTCTATAGGTTTTGTTCTGGCATCAGCTGGTAGTGCTGTGGGATTGGGTAATATATGGCGCTTTCCATATCTTGCAGCTGAAGGTGGCGGGGGGATTTTTCTCCTTACATACATCATTCTTGCTCTTACCTTCGGTTTTACTCTTCTTACTACTGAAGTGGCGCTGGGACGTAAGACGAGAAAGAGCCCGATTCAGGCTTTTGAAAGCATATCGAAAAAGTGGAAATGGGTGGGTTATCTTTCGTTTGTCATTCCTGCAATCATCATCACATATTACACGGTAATCGGCGGTTGGGTTCTCAAATATCTTGTTACATACATCACCGGGCATGGTAAGGATGCAGCGGAGAGCACATTCTTCTCTTCTTTTATCTCTTCTCCCGTTGAATCGAGTATATATATGCTCATCTACTTCTTCCTTACTTCCTTTGTTGTCTACAAGGGAGTAGAGAAGGGCATTGAGAAATCGTCATCTGTGATTATGCCGGGGCTTTTTATCCTCATTGCAATAGTTGCTGTCTATTCATTAACACTCAAGAGTGAAGGAAGAACAGGACTCGAGGGCTTTCAGCACTATCTCGTTCCGTCCTTCGATGGAATGACACTCTCACGGTATTTTGAAGTTCTCCTCTCAGCTATGGGACAGCTTTTTTATTCCCTCAGCGTTGCTATGGGCATTATGATTACCTACGGCTCGTACGTAAAGGATGACGTCAACCTCGAAAAGTCCCTCGCTCAGATTGAGTTCTTCGATTCTCTTGTTGCATTCCTTGCCGGTATGATGATTATCCCGGCTGTCTATGTGTTCTTCGGTATGGAAGGTATGTCGGCGGGGCCTGGGCTTATATTCGTCTCACTCCCCAAGATTTTCCTCTCAATGGGATTTATCGGCCAGATAATCGGAGTGCTGTTTTTTGTCATGGTGCTCTTTGCCGCCCTTACAAGCAGCATATCAATTCTTGAAACACTTGTTGCCAACGCCATTGAAGTCTTATCTCTCGAGAGGAAGAAGGCATGCCTCTCAATTTCCGTTATTGCAGCAATTGTTGCTGTAGTTGTGTGCCTGGGCTACAGCGTATTCTACTTTGAAGTTAAACTTCCCACTGGGGCTGTGGGACAGCTTTTGGATGTTTTCGACTACATTTCAAACAGCGTCCTTATGCCGGTTGTCGCAATATCTACATGTGTGCTTGTGGGGTGGGTGCTCTCGCCGGAGTGGATTATTAATGAAGTTGAGAAGAACGGCGTTATTTTCAGAAAGAAGAGACTCTACACCGTTATGGTTAAGTTTGTAGCACCGGTATTGTTATTAATTCTCTTCTTTCAGTCACTAGGACTAACAAACCTTATCTCAGCACTCTTTAAGTGAGAAATAGAGGAAATACAATATGGTAGATATGACAAAGGGCGGGTCCTTGGGCCACTTATGGCGCTTTGCCCTTCCTGTTGTTCTGGGCTCTCTGCTTCAGACGGCATATAATACCGTTGATTCTATAATCGCGGGAAATTTCATAGGAGAGAATGCACTTGCTGCAGAGGGAATTGCCTCTCCCGTCATGAATCTCACCATCCTCTTTATAACGGGCCTCTGTCTCGGAAGCGGAGTTTTGATGAGCGAGGCTTACGGCAGAAAGGATCTATTTTCGCTCAAAGAGACCCTCTCCTCGCTTCTTATTTTCGGCATAATATCATCTGTGGTTCTGACAGCATCAGCTTTTCTTCTTGCACCTCATATTTTGTGTGCACTCAAATGCCCAGAAGAGATTTTTTCAATCACGCTTACATACCTCAGGATAATCTTTCTCGGAACTCCATTTACTTTTCTCTATAACGCACTCTCTCAGGGCCTCAAAAGTGTAGGGGACAGTAAAACGCCGCTCTACTTTCTTGCTTTCTCTTCTATCCTGAATGCCCTTCTGGACCTTGTTTTTCTCGGCATTTTCCACTTTGGCATAGTATGCTCTGCCCTCACGACAGTTGTCGCAGAGTTTTTATCTGCCTTGATGGCCCTCATTTTTATGATGAGGAGGGAGAAAGATGTTTTTCCAGATAAAAAGACATTCCACCTTAAGAGAAAGATATTATCACGTATTCTTATCTACGGCGGCCCGACAGCACTTCAGAGTGCCATCCAGCCGATTGGAAAGGTGATGATTCAAAGTTCTGTCAATAGTCTCGGGGTTCAATCCATTGCTGCTTTCAACGCATCCTCACGTTTTGACGAGGCGGCATGTATCCCCGCACAGGGAATAGCCTCCGCTATCTCTGTTTTTATCGCACAGAACAGAGGGGCGGGTAAGAATGAGAGAATAAGAGGTGGCTTCAGAAACGGCTTGAAGCTTGAAGTGGGCTACTTCTTCTTCATTGCACTCTTTACCTTCTTTTTCAGAAAATATGCCCTTATGCTATTTATAAGTGGCAGCAATGAAGATGTAGTGATAGCAAAAGGCTCTCTTTATCTATATTACATGTCCTTCTTCTATATATTCCCTTCATTAACCAATGCTTTTCAGGGCTTTTTTAGGGGAATGGGGAAGATGTACACAACAGCACTCGGCACATTCATCCAGATATCCCTTAGAACTCTTTTCACATTTCTTCTTGCCCCCTCTTTCGATATTACAGCTGTAGCATTTGCCTCTGCGCTCGGTTGGAGTGTGATGCTTCTCTTTGAAGGCTCCTACTACTTTATAACAGTCAAAAAGAGGGCTCTGGTTTAAACGTTGGTGTATAGTCTCTTATAAGGCCGCGAAGAGTCGGGAGAGAGGATATAAAAGTCTCCATTCATTATCTGGTCTCTCTCGTAGTTGAAAAGAGAGCAGAACTCTGTAATGAGAGAAGATATCTCCTTCTTTTCCTCATCCCCTGCCTTGGTTGCTACAATCTGCTGTGGTAAATCCGGTGGAAGTGTCTTTGTCCTTAAAATAATTCTTCCGCCGTGCATACCACGCCCCGTGAAGAAGCCGACAGGGGGAAGAGGATTATCCTTTACATTCAAGACAACTATAGTTCCGCCTGCAAGGTACTCGCCGAGGAAGGATCCTGCTGCTTCTCCAATGATAATCAACGGCTGCTTTTCCTTATATGCCTTCATGTGGATACCCGCGCGGTAACCGGCAGAGCACTTAACATAGATTTTACCGCCACGCATAGCATAGCCACACGCATCCCCGACAGAGCCGTGAATGAATATCTCCCCGTCATTCATCGTGTCACCGACAGCATCCTCTGCATTGTCATACACTTCGATACTCGAGCCGTCAAGAAACGAGCCAAGTGCATTACCCGGCACTCCATAGAGCTTTGCTTTCTTTCCTTTCGAACCGGAGAGTATATATCTCTGTCCCTCTAGGGAGTATATCTCGATATTTTTCTCATCCGAGGACCTGATGATTTGGTTGAGCTCTTTGAAATTCAATCCTTCTGCATCAATTTTCATACCTTACTCTCCTGCACTCCTGATTCCAAGTATTTCAAGTTCTTTCTCATTGAGATCGATTCCCCTGAGCATTGTCCTGTTGCCGACTAATGCCTCAATTGAGTTAATGCCCATTCCCCCCATCATCTCCTTGATTTCATTAGTCCAGCTTGTGACAAGGTTGATCAATCGTCTCTTTCCCTCATCCGGGTCAAGTCTCTTCACGAGGTCCTCCCTCTGTGTTGCAATGCCCCATGAGCAGAGTCCGCTGTGGCAGTTGCGGCACATATGGCATCCGAGGGCTATGAGGGCGGCGGAGGCAATGTAGACAGCATCCGCCCCGAGGGCGATTGCCTTTACTATATCTGCACTGTTACGGATAGAGCCACCTGCCACTAGGGAAATTTTATCTCTTATTCCTTCGTCACGAAGTCTTCTGTCGACCTCCGAGAGTGCTACTTCTATAGGAATACCGACGTTGTCCCGGATGGTGAGAGGAGAGGCTCCGGTACCTCCCCTGAAGCCGTCGAGTGCTATGATATCTGCTCCGGAGCGTGCAATACCGGAAGCAATTGCCGCAATGTTATGTACAGTCGCAACTTTTACGATAATGGGTTTTGTGTAGCCTGTTGACTCCTTGAGTGCAAAAACAAGCTGTCTGAGGTCCTCGATTGAGTAAATGTCATGATGAGGCGCGGGGCTGATGGCATCGGAGTGCTCGGGAATCATACGTGTTCTCGAAACGTCCCCGACAATCTTTGCGCCCGGAAGGTGTCCTCCGATTCCCGGCTTTGCACCCTGTCCCATCTTTATCTCGATGGCTTTTCCTGCGTCGAGAAACTCCTTCTTTACACCGAAACGTCCGGAGGCAATCTGGACTACGGTGTTTTCACCGTATACATAGAAGTCTTCGTGCAATCCTCCCTCTCCGGTGTTGTACATAATCCCCAGCTCCTCTGCCGCCTCTGCCAGTGCCTTATGTGCGTTGTAGCTGATTGATCCGTAACTCATTGCCGAGAACATAATCGGAGTTGACAAATCTATGTGCGGCCTCTCTTCGACAATTATCCTTCCGTCTTTGTCTCTCTTTATCTCACTTGATTTGGAGCCCAGGTATACCTTTGTCTCCATCGGTTCGCGAAGCGGGTCGATAGGGGGATTTGTTACCTGGCTTGCGTTGATAAGAATCTTGTCCCAAAAGACGGGGTATCTTTTCGGGGTACCCATTGAGGCAAGGAGTACTCCTCCCGTCGATGATTGCCTGATTATATTCGATATGTCCCACTCCCTCCAGTTATAGTTACTGCGGTATGGGTTTTCTTCTTTCTTAATTTTTATTGCACCGGTAGGGCAGAATGCCGTACATCTGAGGCAGGAGACACATTTTTCGTTATCTGCAGTCATTGTTTTCTTTTCACTGTTGTAGTGATGAACTGAGACTGCACATTCCTTTTCACAGATACGGCATAGTGTACATTTGTCTTTATCTCTTATTACTGAATACTGGGCCGGTATGTAATCTAATCCCCTGTTCATTTCTCTTCCTCCCCATTCTCGAGTGTGACGACTACTGCTTCTCCTCCTCTCGGGTGCCATATTCTGTCTGGGTATGGTTCGATAACCCTTATGGCAGCCTCTTCGGAGGAGAAATAGACAAAGTCATCCTTCTCTGCGGCAACAAGACTACGCAGCTTGAGTCTGTCGTTGAGGGCCATCAAGCCGCCTGTAAAACCGACGATAATCGAAAACGGACCTGTTATCAAAAATGATGAGAATGTGTTACGAAGGAACGTATATTCTTTTTTATCTTTTTCATCCATTCTCTCTATTGTCGACCAGAACGGGGCTGCAATGACATGTGCCGTCTCTTCGAGTGTCAGGCCTTTTACACGTGTAAGGTAGTCAATCATATATGTAATGACTTCAGTATCTGTCTGGAGAGTACAGCGGTAGCCGAACATCTCGATAGCACGCCTGTTGGCATCGTAGGATGAAATCTCACCATTGTGGATTACAGAGGTATCCAAAAGACCGAAAGGATGTGCGCCTCCCCACCAGCCTGGGGTGTTTGTCGGATAGCGCCCGTGAACAGTCCACGAGTAGCCTTCATATTCTTCAAGTCTGTAGAATGAGCCGACATCTTCGGGGTAACCCACAGCTTTGAATATGCCCATGTTCTTCCCGCATGAGAATATGTATGAACCTTTGATTGTTGTATTTACGTGAACGACCGTCCTGACAACATATTCCTTCTCATCAAGTTGAGAGAAAGTCAGCTTTGTCTTCAGCGGCGAGACGAAGTAGCGCCATATAATCGGCTCGTCTGTAATGTTCCTGTTCTTCCTTGTTGGAATCTTCGAGAGGTTTACGATATCGAAATATTCGTCGAAGTATTTCTCTGTCTCAATTCTTGCGTCGTTGTCGAAGTAAAAGACATGGAATGCATAGTAGTCCTTATATTCAGGATATATACCATAGCCTGCATACCCGCCCCCGAGTCCGTTACTTCTCTCGTGCATAGTCGAGATTGACTTTATCATGCTCTCTCCTGTAAAGCGCCTGCCTTTTTTAGAGAAAGCGGCAGAAATAGCACATCCGGAGGGAATTCTCACCTCTCCTTCGAGCGGGACGTTTGTATTCTTAAAGAAATCCATATTTCCTCCCCAAACAAAAAAACGCCTGAAGCGGAGGGGGTACCCACCGCGCCAGACGCCATTGCCTTGAGAGAAAAAATATATAATGTAGGTAAAAAATTCAATAGCAGAATTTAAATTTTTAATATTATTCTTCTAACTGTTTTCCGTGTAACAAGAAGTCAGGATGAAAATGATCCCGACGTGTTGCGTTAAAGCTTGTTGCTTTCCTGGCATAAAGAAACGGGTGCCTCGTGACACCCGAGTGAATATCTGAATTCTATCAATCATTAAGAAGACGCACATCTACGCTTTTTCCGTTGACAGATGCAGCAGTATACTTTCCGTCTTCTCTAGATTCAGTCACTTCATAAGTAATGCCATTCACCGTAAACTTATTTGTGTAATTATTTGTTTCTGTTTCGTCGTTCCAGATAGTTGTGTATGTGCCGTCAACTTTAAGAGTGATTGTCTCTTCCTTTTCTTCATCGGTATAATAGTCTATGTATTTGGCTTCAATAACTGCATCTTTAATTGTCACAATCTGTGTTATTGTGTTTTCATCTGATTCAGTTTTTTTTGTTATTGTTCCTGATTTTGTAGTACTTGTTACAACCTGTGCATAACTGATGTCATTAATGACTTCAATCATTGAACGGACATAATAGCTATTTGTATCGTATTCTTCCGTAATGGTTTCTTCTCCATTTTCCCAGACGATGGAATTGCCAAAAGCCCAGTATGCGCCGCTTGTTAACTC
>CAVFNE010000080.1:0-8939 GCA_963623755.1 Muribaculaceae bacterium
TGATTACACTGAAAAAGAAGCTTCGCGGGTTTTTCCGCAGAACATATAGCTTACCTGTATTATAATGCAGGTCATTTGAGTAATTTATTCCGAAAAATCGGAAATAAGGATGGCGACATGATGAAAAGAAAGAGTTTCGGAAAGTTGGCAATTGTATCTTTACTTGCTGTCTTGATGCTTTTCGGTTTCGCTTCTTGTTCAAAGAAGGCTGAGACACCTAGCACAACAACTACAGCTAGCACAACTGCTGCAACTACAACCACAACTACAACCACAACCACAGCTAGTGCTCCAGCTGTTACTACAGTTACAACTCCTGTCGTAGAAGAGAGTGCTCCTGTTGTCGAAGAGAGTGCACCTGTTGTAGAAGAACCTGCTCCTGTTGAGGAAGAAACAGTTGTTGAAGAACCTGTTGTTGTAACACCTGTTGAGGAAGAAATAGTTGTTGCAGAGGAAGAAGTTCCTGCTTACAGCACAGTTTTCTCATATAATGGAATCACAGCATCAATTTCTGCTTATAGTGATTATGCTACAGTCAGCGTTCCTGCGGGTGTAACTGAAGAAGATATTTCAGATATTGCATCTCTTCTCCTTTCGGCTTATCCGGAAGCTGCAGAATGCACATATGCTGTAGAAGATGGTGTTCTTTACCTCACATACCCCGAGCAGGCTATGGAGACAGTAAAGGTTGCTGTTGAGACACTCTCAAGCGATGCAGTTACATATATTGCTGAAATCGCAGCAGTTGTTAAGGCAGCTGAAGAGACTGTTCAAGAGGTTGAAGAAGTTGTTGCTGAAGGGGAAGAAGTTGTTGCTGAAGGGGAAGAAGTTGTTGCTGAAGGGGAAGAAATTGTCGCTTCTACAGATCTCCAGATTCTTGGGGACGGTACTATCGTCTGCACATATAACTACCGCGGCGAAGCATCTGCTCAGGTCGTAATGGGTGATGAGATGACAGTTATCACATATCCTGCAGAGTATGTTTATGCTTCTGATATCGAGGCATTGATTAGTAGACAAGTTGCTTGGTATCCTGAACTTGCAGATAACATTACATATGAATTTCCTGAGGAAGGAACAATTGTTTTCTACTATCCTGCTGACTACATTGGTGAAACATCTTATGACAGACTCTACTTACTTGCAGAGTGTAACGATGATTTGACAGACTATGTTGATTCACTTCTCGAATACAATGAAGTCGTAGTTGCAGAAGAAGTTGTTGTTGCTGCAGCTGAAGAAGAGGCAGTGGCTGAAGAAGAGACAGTGGCTGAAGAACTTCCTGTTATCTCTTCAATCTTCGCTTATAACGGAATCAAGTCTAACATCGTTGCTTACAGTGACCATGCTGTTCTTACTCTTCCTGAAGGCGTCACAGAGGCTGATATCGCATATTGTGCTCAGCTCCTTGTCGAAGCTTATCCTGAAGCAGCTGATATTACATACCTTGTTAAGGACGGTTCACTCAGTCTCTTCTATCCAGAGCAGAACGACGAGTTGGTTCTTTTTGCAGTTGCACAGCTTGAGAAGGATGCTATGTATTTCATCGATTCTCTTGAAGGCGAAGAAGAAACAGCTGTTGCTGCAGTTGTGACACCTGTTGAAGAGGAAGCACCTGTTGTTGAGGCTCCTGTTGAAGAAACACCTGTTGTTGCGGAAACACCTGTCGAAGAAGTTGCTGTTCCTTCTCCTGTCGAAGCTCCAGTTGCTGTTGAAGAGAAGGGCAAGTTCATCCAGGGATACAGCGTATCACTTACAAATACCTTCAAGGGTAACCTCGAAAGTGGTAGATTTGTTGACGGCGTCTCACTCAAGGCTGAGGCTAAGTTCAGCGACCACTTTGCTGCCGGTGTCAGATTCGATATCGATATCATCAAGAATAGAAAGTCTCTCGGATTCGGCGGCTATGTACGCGGTATCTACCCGATTACAGACAAGATTGATGTATATGGGCTCTTTGGAGTATCTGGTCTTGTCGGTATCATCAACTTTGAGGGAACAAATTCAATTGCATTCGATTTTGCTGCTGGTCTTGAATACAAGTTCACACCTAACTGGTCTGCATTTGCTGAGTTCTCAGCTAGATATGCATTCAACGATAAGATTAAGCTAGATCTCGGTGGTGCAATTGGTGCTAGATACACATTCTAATCTATTTATAGATAAAGAATTAAGGCTATGGGAAACTATAGCCTTTTACTTTTGATAAGATTAATCCAAGCTTATTCAGTTAGATAGCTATCAGCTGATTGTACAGATTGCAAAACAAATGTATTAATTTGTTCTATTTGTTCACTATAATCAATCTTCTTAATTGTAATTAATTCCAACAACCTTTATTATTTATATTGAGGATTTCTATGAGAAATAAAAAAGTTAGATTTATATTGGTATTTGTTCTTGTCATTTCAGTTCTTTCGCTTACATGTTGTAAACGTAATAACAGAGATAATTCGTTAGTTTCTTCTCTTGTTTCAAGTAATAATTCTAATGTAGATCCGCTTGTCACAGTTGCAGACCCGAATGCTCGGAAGGAGAGCGAAGTAGTAAAGAGTGAAAGTGTGTCTCCAAATGTTGCGGTTACTACCTCTCAATCAGAGGACAATGTTCAATCATCTACTCAAGATACTGCTGTAGTAGAAGCCACAGTTGTAGAGGAGAGTGTAGTTACTGTTCCATCAATTCCTACTGTTGCTGTAGGCATACAGGAATTGTATGTAATTGAGGATGAAATTGAAAATGCACTTTTAAGTGATGATGTTCCGCTTATCGAGAAGACTTTCTCCTACAAGGGGATTGAAGCAGAGTTCTATGTTTTCTCGACTTTTGCACGCATTACACTTCCTTTCGGTACAACCGATGATGATATTGCACTTTGTGTATCTCTTCTTAATTCCGCTTATCCGGAAGAGACACAATATATTACATATAAAAAAGTTGAAGACTCTATTGTTCTCCTCTACCCGAGGTGTGGAAAAGAATATTTAAGTAATATTCTCGACATAATCTTTGTAGAAGGCAGATTGTATATTGACACTCTTATTCCAACTATTGAAGAGAGCATAGAGGATGAAACATCCTACTCTGTGTCGTTCACGCTGTTCGGGGATGTTGAGGCAGTATTGAGGCTGACTTCTACAGAGCTTGTTATCACAATAAATAGAGAACTGACATCAGAGGAGTTTGAAGCAATAAAAACAGAGGCCTTGAAAGCTATTCCGGAGCTTGATCACTATGAGGATAAAATAAGTGAGAATGGGGTATTGTTCACATTTGATAGCCTCGAGAGGGAACAATTGAGTGATTTGTATACTAGAATTATTAATCTACTCAACGCTTCTGCCGATAACGTTATTGTTCTCAATGAGCATATAGAAGAATCTCAAGAAGAGAAGATGGAAGACGATGCCTCCAATAAGGCTAAAAAAGAGGAAAAAAATGAAGTTGAAGCTGTTGTTCCTGTAACTGAAAAGGGTAGAAAATTGCTCAGCTTTGAAGCATCCGTCAACGCCGGAGTATATTACGATATCGAGCACAATATACTCAGAGCTACAGCGGATCTAAGATTTCAATACGATATTACATCAAAGTTCTCTCTAGGCATAAAAGGTGGATATGACTGGGGTAACTATATTCTTCTCGGAGGTTACCTTAATTATGATGTAAGTGAAAAAATTTACATCTTCGGTGGTGCTGGATATAAGTTTGATATTGATTCTCTAACTGATTATTCTTCTGCTTTTGTTGAACTTGGAGTCGGTTTTGAACACAATATGGTCTCATCCTTATATATCTTTGGAGAAGTGGGCGCAAGGTATGCTTTCTCAAGCTACAGTAAGCTCACCCCGTTGCTCTCTCTTGGGTTCAAATATCAGTTCTCGTTTTGAGGTTTTTAAGTAATGGAACAATCATATAGGAATAAACGGAACAACAAAATAAAGGGCAAAAGCTCCAAGAGCTCATATCTCCATCAGGCGAAGGCGAAGAACAAGAAGAAGGGAAGGGCGCAGAAGACCCCGATTAGCGGCTTTTCTACTCTCAGCCAGGTATCTGGTGCACCCCTTAGGCGTAGTTATCATTCGTCAATTCCTGTTCTTATGCCAAAGGTTTTAATTGAACCGGACATGAGATGTGTTCTCTGTGGCGAGAAAATCGATAATATTGCATCCTCATTTTCATACGGAGATGGGGTTGCACATTTTGATTGCATGCTCGAGAAATTAAAGGGAGAGGAGACTCTTAAAGAGGGGGAGACAATCTCATATCTGGGGAGTGGCACTTTCGGTGTTTGTAAAAAGAATGAAAACGGCTCGTACACTATAGAGAAGAGAATTGAGGCAGAAAGCAAAGAAAAATACCAGTCATTCAAGAACTACGTGGAGGGCTTGAAGGAGTGAAAATTGCTGTTTATCCCGGCTCTTTTGATCCCTTTACATACGGCCATCTGGATATCGCGATGAGGGCAAAAAAAATTTTTGATGAAGTTATTATCCTTGTTGCATCAAACTCTAAAAAACACAGTCTTTTCACTGTTGAAGAAAGAGTGGGGATGATAAAAGAGAGCCTGGCTGAGTATTGTGGTATTTATGTTGACTCTACATCGTCTCTCATTGTCGATTACATGAAAGAACACGCTGCCTCATATATTATAAGAGGGCTTAGAAACAGTGTTGACTTTGAGTATGAGTATACATTAGAGAATAGCAATCTATTTCTTGATGAGAAAATAGAGACAGTTTACTTTACAAGCAGAAAAGAAAATATGTTCCTCTCATCATCCATCGTTAAAGAGTATAAGGCATATGGTATCGACTGTTTGTCTCTTGTGCCGGAGGTTGTTGATAAAGCGCTCGAGGAAAAGTTTAAAAAGAGGTAATTTAATATTGTGTAATGAATTACAAGTTTAAACTTAATTATTTCTTTTATTTTTAAAAATTCTATTGACTAAAAGAGCCAATTACTTTTAAATACTACATGTTGTTTGGAGAGGTTCCCGAGCGGTCAAAGGGGGCAGACTGTAAATCTGTTGGCTAAGCCTTCGAAGGTCCGAATCCTTCTCTCTCCATTAAGCCTTCTTAGTTGAGGGCTTATTTTTTTGAGGTTATATGTTCTACAGAGATGGATTGAATTTCGAGTGTCAGAGATGTATGTATTGCTGTTCATCTGAGCCGGGGTATGTTTTTCTTTCTCAGATGGATTTGGAGAGACTCTCTCAATTCTTTGGCCTTGATGTAGAATCTTTTATTGATATCTATTGTAGACTTGTTGATTACGGCACACATTATCTGGTCTCTTTGATAGAAAAGAAAAATTACGACTGCATTTTTCTTTCGCCTTCCGGC
Source organism: Muribaculaceae bacterium (assembly GCA_963623755.1). Lineage (GTDB taxonomy): Bacteria > Spirochaetota > Spirochaetia > Sphaerochaetales > Sphaerochaetaceae > Ornithospirochaeta. The sequence continues at coordinate 5,343 of CAVFNE010000080.1, forward strand.
TGCACTGTTTATGACTCCAGACCCGAGCAATGCAGGACATACCCATTCTGGAAGAGTGTGATGGAAAGCCTCAAATCATGGGAGGCGGAATCTTCATTCTGCCCGGGAATTAACAAGGGGCGGAAAATCTCTTTCGATAATATCAAAGAGTGTCTCAAGATGGACGAAAATAATCCTCCATGCATAATAGCAAAAGACAAAGTGAGTAAAAAAATACAATAATTCTTTTACTTTTAATTTTATTTTGTTTATATTTAACACTGGAGTGTCTCTTGCCAAGATTTAGTGATCGAACTGTTGAAAGTATAAAAAACAAAATTCGTATATCTGATGTAATGGAAAACTATGCCCATATTGAGAATAAGGGTGGTTCCAAGTGGGTGAAGTGTCCCTTTCATGGAGGCGGAAACGAAAAGACAGCATCATGCAAACTTGATGACGATAGGGGAACATTCTATTGCTTCGGCTGCCATGAGTCAGGAGACATTTTTTCTCTTGTAATGAAAAAGGAAGGCCTTGATTTCGCTTCTGCAGTTGAAACATTGGCAAAGAAGGCTGGGGTTGAACTCGAGGAAGGCGGAGGCTCATCTCTTGAAGGAAAAAAAAGACGCGACGAGAAGGAGATGATGTACGACCTCTATGAGAGGGTCAATAAGTCATTTCATTATATTTTAATGAATAAGGATAGTGCAAAAGGGGCAAGAGAGTACCTTGAGAAGCGTAATGTGAGCCCTGAGATGATTGAGACTTTTTCTCTCGGCTTTGCGCCGTCCGACCCTTCTTGGCTCTATAATTTTCTCCACTCCAAGGGCTTTTCAGATGACTTTCTCCCCCGCTCGGGTTTTTTCTCGCAGAAGAATCAACGCTGGCCGCTCTTTTGTAACAGACTTATGTTCCCTATCCGTGACAGGCAGGGACGCACAATTGCCTTCAGTGGACGTGACTTGTCTTTCTCCGACAAGGCTCCGAAGTACATAAACTCTCCTGAAACAATTATTTATCAGAAGAAGGAGAATTTCTTCGGCCTCTTTGAAGCAAAGAAGACAATTGCCGGAAAAAAGTATGCCCCCATCCTATGCGAAGGCAACTTCGATGTTATGGCTATGCACCAGGTGGGTTTTACTTCTGCCGTTGCATCACTTGGCACATCATTTACCATCGAGCAATGCCGGAATATGAAAAGGTGGTTTCCCTCTGTCGAGTCATTTCATATGCTCTTCGACTCGGACAGCGCCGGACAGAATTCGACTATCCGCGCGATAAATATACTAAACCAGAATGGACTAGAACAGAAGGTACATAAACTTGTTTCCGCAAAAGATGCATCAGAACTTTTGGAAAAGAGGGGAATTGAGGGGGTGAAGGAGGAGTTTGAAAGTTATCTATCAGGTTTTGACTACCTTGTGCAAACTGGTTTAACTCGTTATGATATAACGAATGCGCGAGGAAAATCCGCCCTCGTGAAGTGGCTTGGTGAATATCTGAACTCATGCTCGAGTGAAGTTGAGCGTGATAGTTATATATTAACGCTTTCTACTTTGCTCGGCCTAGACGAAGATGCGATTAAGGAGGACTTGAAAAGAATAACGGTATCTGGACCGTACCAGGGTAATGGAAAAACAGATATTGAGGACGAGAAAAAGAAGAGGGAGATAAGAGTCAACATCCCCCATGATTTGTTTTTGATGCTTTATCTATGTAACCACAGGTCATTATTCAGCACTTACCGTAACAAGATTAATTTCGGGGACCTGGCAGACCCCGATGCCCAGAAGTTATATATGGCACTGGAGAATGCCATGAGGGACGATTGCCAGAGCGATTCTTTATTCCTATCCTACATCAACGATGATGATTTGAGAAATTATGTCAGCTCCTCTTATGCACTTAAGGAATATACAGAGGATAGAAGTCTGGCTGTCAGTGAAGTAATAGATAGAATATCGCTGCGTGGATTGGAAAGGAAGAGAGATACACTATTGAAGCAGATAAAAATGATTGCTTCAGATCATAGTTCGTCGCTTGATGAACTTTTGGAAAAGAAAATTGAATTGGACAACAAGATTGCAGAGCTTAAGAAAAGCGTTAATAAGCTCTGATTTAGGAGAAGGATATAAATGTCAGAAGAAATTCTTGTAAGTGAATTATTTCTAAACCTGGAGAAACTTGAGAAGGAGAAGGGTGTGGTATCGCTATTGGATATCATAACTGCCAGGAAGAACTACGGGAAGTCTTTCAGCAATGAGGACATTATAGAAGCTCTCAGGATTAAGAATATCAACTACGTTGAATCCGAGGATGAGGAGGAGGGCTTTAACGGGGAACCGACAGAGGCAGATCTTACGGCAAAGTCCAATGAGGATGATATCCCTCTTAGCGATGACTACGATGATTTTGATGATGTAGATCCGACAGTCGATGAATTGACACAGATAGAAAAGGAAGTCCAGGAAGAAGAGAACTCCAAACCTGAGGAGAAGAAGGAAAAAGAGGAGGATGAAGAAGACGAGGAGGATGAGGATGAGGAAGAAGAGGAAGAAGGCGAAGAGGAGTTTCCGGAAGACGGTATAAACGAGTGGAAAGATACCGATGAGGAAGCAGAGTCCAGCGAACGCTTCATCGACATCTCATCTTTCAGCGATACAAATTCAGAGCATCGTCAGGGACATACTGCAACTGCTAAATATGACACAAGTCAGGATGATCCTATAAGACTTTACTTAAAGGAAATCGGTAACGAGAAACTTCTTACGGGAGAGCAGGAAGTAGAGCTTGCCAAGCAGATGGAAAAGGGCGCAATGATTGTCTCATCCGTTATCAGAGAAAGCGGCATTCTCATCTCATTCTTCTCATCTGTTATCAAGCACATCAATACTAAAATTGATGAAGAGAGCGAGGATGCTCTCTCTCCTGAAGATATCAAGGAGTTCTTATCTGTCCAGAAGAGGTACAACCTTAACTATAAGGATGCACTTGGAAAGGACTTTGCAAAGCAGATTGCAGAGTACAATGAAGCAAAGAGCAAACTTCTTTTAAGCGGGGATGAGGGTGATAAGGATAAGGAGCTGAGAAAAAAGCAGGAAGAGCTTTTAGACAGGCTCGGCGGACACCCTAATGAAAAGTCGCCCATATATGAAGGAAAGAAACGCTCTGACTTTGCCTCCCGTGAGGAGTGGATTGAATTCTGCCGTGAAGCTTCACGCCGTTACGCAATCAGGATGAACCGTCAGATTCAGGCCGAGACAAAGAAGGAAGAAGAAGAGAGAAACGAGGCAATTGTAAACATCTTGAAAGAAAAGGATGCCCAGTACAGAGAAGAGCATCAGGATATGAAGAGTCAGGATATTGAGAACGCTATCCAGAAGATTCATAATGAAATAAAGAAGGAAAATGCCGGTATATCACTTCAGCTTGCAAAGAAATTTAAGGATGCAGAGAAGGAAATAGAGATTCTTGAAAGCAACAGGTACATTCCTGTAACTGACTGGGTTGGTTCTATTGAACTCCAGAGTGAAGAAGTTGATGCATTGACGGAAATGTTCATCTCGGCAAAGAATACAATAATCGAATGCACGGAGAAGAAGCACAGAATAGAGG
>CAVFNE010000080.1:8949-9931 GCA_963623755.1 Muribaculaceae bacterium
GAATAGAGGAGAAACTCAGAATATCCTCATCGCGTGAACTGAGGCAGCTCGGGAGGGATCTTGCAACAAGAAGCAAGGCTCAGACAATCGAAGAGTCACTCGGCCTTTCTGCAGATGAGATTAAGGATTTAATCAAGGAATTGCAGCTCACTGAGAAGGAATTGAGGAATATCGAGAACGACTTCGAGTGCTCGACAGATAAGGTTATCGAGTGCGTAAAGAACATCCAATACGGCCAGGTCATCCTAAAGCAGGCCAAGGACAGGCTTATTAAGGCAAACCTCCGTCTTGTTGTGTCAATTGCCAAGAAGTATACCAATAGGGGCCTTCAATTCTTTGATCTCGTGCAGGAAGGTAATATAGGACTTATCAAGGCTGTTGAGAAGTTTGAGTATGCAAAGGGCTTCAAGTTCTCCACCTATGCAACATGGTGGATAAGACAGGCAATTACAAGAAGTATTTCTGACCAAGCAAGAACAATCAGGGTCCCGGTTCATATGATAGAGCAGATTAATAAAGTTGTTCGTGTCAGTCGTCAACTCATGCAGACTCTCGGGCGTGAACCGACCGACAGGGAGATTGCGGATATACTCGAGTGGCCGGAGAGTAAGGTCAAGACGGTCAAGAGTGTTGCACGTGAGCCTATTTCACTCGAGACACCGGTGGGTGAGGAGGAAGACAGTGTTCTGAGTGACTTCATCGAGGATAAGGATGCGGAGAACCCTGCAAACCAGACTGCATATAAACTCCTTCAGGATAAGATACGCGAGCTCTTATCTACACTGCCTGAAAGAGAGCAGGAGGTATTGAGGATGCGTTTCGGCCTTGATGACGGCTATGCCCTGACACTTGAGGAAGTTGGTCTTTATTTCGATGTTACAAGAGAGAGAATAAGACAGATTGAAGCCAAGGCTCTCAGAAGGCTCAGACACCCCAAGAGAAGCAGACAATTGAAGGACTGGAGCTGAAGAAGGTATAGAAC
>CAVFNE010000081.1:0-9910 GCA_963623755.1 Muribaculaceae bacterium
GTGTCTGATTTTGTCCCTGTAATGTTAAGCCATGTAAAAGTTAATTGTTTTTATCCCAGCTTTTGTTGTCGCTTAAACAATTATTTTATTATATTTTACTTATAACATTTTATTTTTAAGGGAGGTAGTCATGGGTTTTGGCAAACAGCTGAAGGAAGTAGCTGTGTCCGTCCTTCCGATAGTCGTAATTGCGTCTATCTTGGGTTGGATTTTCGGTGTTTTCACTCCTTCTTTATTTGCTCAGTTCATATTCTCTGCTCTTTTGGTTGTATTCGGCCTTACGCTTTTTCTTTTAGGTGTAAATGTCGGTTTTCTACCTGTCGGTAACCATCTGGGCGCAATGATTACGCAGAAAAAGAGTGTTCCGCTCCTAGTAACTGCGGGAATAGGACTGGGGATTCTGATTACATTGGCTGAACCTGATGTCAAGGTTCTCTCCGATCAGGTTGCATCGATGAGAAGCGGGCTCAGTTCTTCTCTTCTTGTTTTTATAATCGCTGTCGGTGTCGGGATTTTTATGGCTATAAGCTACGTAAGAGCGCTGACAAGGTTTTCCCTCAAGATTACAATGGCTGTGGGAGTTGCATTGATGTTTATAGCAGCATCGTTCTGCTCGGAGTTCTTCGTGTCTGTAGGCTTTGACGCAGGAGGCGCGACGACGGGCCCTATGGCTGTACCGTTCATCATGGCTCTCGGTATGGGAGTTGCATCTGTTCACGGTCACCACGAGGAAGACTCTTTCGGTTATACAGGAATAGCTTCAATAGGACCGGTTCTTGCAATTCTGGTATTCGGTGCATTTATGGGTAGTGGCGGAAGTATTGTCTCAGAGGAGAGCTCTTCAGTCGGGATGCTTGAACAATTCGGGGAGGTTGCACTATCTGTAACCAAGTCTCTTCTTCCACTTGTAATCATATGTATCCTTGTTCAGGTCTTCTTCATGAAGCTGCCACGTGTCAGGGCGACAAGAATGTACATGGGTATCCTCTATTCATATGTAGGTATAACAATCTTTTTATTTGCAGTAGAGTCGTCATTCATGGGTGTTGCACGTATGCTGGGTAAAGAGATGGCGACGGCTGCTCCGGGAGCACTTATCCCGATAGGACTCTTATTGGGTGCATGTGTTGTTCTTGCGGAGCCTGCAATCTGGGTTCTGACAGAACAGGTTGAAGAGGTGAGTGAAGGGAAGATCAAGCGTTTTGTTCTTCTAGCATTCATTGCGATAGGAGTTGCATGTGCAGTCATGCTCAGTATGATTCGTATCATCCATGGAACATCGATATGGTGTTTCCTCCTACCCGGATATGCAGTAATTCTTGCACTTCTGCCGTTTGTGCCTACACTGTTTGTAGGAATAGGATTTGACTCGGGTGGAGTTGCTACCGGTCCTATGAGTTCGACATTCCTTCTGCCGTTTGTCTCGGGGGCAGCATCGGTATTGGCATCAGACCCCGCAAGCATGGCTTTTGGAATGATCGGCCTGATTGCCATGATGCCTATTCTGGCAATTGAAGTACTGGGACTTGTCTTCTCGATGAAAATCAAGAAGGGTGAGAAAAAAGAGGAGGCTAAAAATGGATAATGGAAAGATGCTTTTCGCCATCGTAAACAAGGGTGAGAGCGGAAAGCTGATGGATAACCTCAGAGAAAGCGGTGCATTCGGCGGGACAGTTATGAACGCACGTGGAACTGCACCTTCGAGTATACTTTCGATGCTGGGGTTGGGAGAAGGAAAGAAGGAAGTCCTGCTCTCAATGCTCAATGATAAAATTGAGAAGCCTTGTCTGGAAGGTTTAAGAAACTTGAAGTGCAAAGGAGTTGTCGCACTTCTGGGATTGAAAGGAGAAAAAGAGATGGATAATAAGGATTTATTGATGATCCAGGTTATATGTGAAAATGGATACGCTGACGATATCATGGCGGCTGCAAGAAAAGAAGGTGCCAAGGGAGGCACAATCCTCAAGGGCCACGGCACAGCCAAAGAGGGGGACACACAGTTCTTCGGCTATCCCATCACAGCCGAGAAAGAGATTCTTGTAATAGTTGAAGAGAAGAAGAATGCAGAAAAAATTATCTCTGCAATCGATAATCTTCCATTTTTGAAGCAGAAGGGAAAAGCCGTTGTCTTTGCTCTTCCCGTCTCTCATTTCAGTACCATCGGCTAGAAATAAGTAGATTTTGTGTTTTTGACCCCGAGAGAAATCAAAGGGTCGTTTTTCTTTATTTTTTTTGTTGACTATTTGTTGTTATTTAATTACTTAAATAATTGCTTCGATAAAAATCTTATCGATCTCACTTCATATACATTGAGGAATATAAATTGATTAAACAGCTTTTTTCCCGTGTTCGGGAGTATAAAGGAAAGGCGCTTATTACGCCTGTGTTTATGATTCTGGAAGTTCTGATGGAAGTCTTGATTCCTGCAATCATGGCCCAGATAATCGATGTGGGCGTTGCAAGCATGGACATGAAGATAATTATCACACTTTCCCTTCTTCTCGTGCTTTCGGCACTCCTGTCGCTGACATTCGGAATTCTGGGTGCACGCTACGGCTCTGTTGCCGCATCAGGCTTTGCAACAAACCTCAGGCATGACCTTTATGAAAAGGTTCAGTCCCTCTCGTTTTCCGACATTGACAAGTTCAGCCCCTCGAGTCTCATCACACGTCTTACAACTGATGTGCAGCGTATCCAGATGCTTTTTTCAATGTCTATCAGAATGTTTGTCCGTTCCCCTATGATGTTGATCTTTGCATCCATCATGGCACTCAGAAACGGAGGTTCACTTTCGGTAATCTTTCTGCTCGTCATTCCTATCGTCGCAATCGGCGTATATTTCATGACACATAAGACACACTCATACTTCACCCGTGCCTTCAAGGGCTTCGACCGCTTCAATCAAGTAGTCGGAGAGAACCTCTCGGGAATAAGGACAGTCAAGTCCTTTGTGAGAGAGGATAAGGAGAAGGAGAAGTTCAACCAGAGCGCTGAATATATTCGCGACAACTTCGAGAAGGCTGAGAAGATGATGGCTGCGATGAACCCCCTTGTCATGTTCGTATCCTACGGCTGTATGATTGCTATCTCATATTTCGGAGCGAAACTCGTTAATGTGGGAAGTATGGACACAGGTGCACTTATGAGCATCTACACATACTCAACCCAGATTCTCTCGTCCCTTATGATGACTGGTATGATTATCATAATGTACTCGATGAGTAAGCCCAGTATGGAAAGGGTGAGCGAAGTCCTCTCCTATGAGCCGACTATGAGCACAAACGAAGACGGCATCAAGACTGTCGAGGACGGCTCTGTTGTCTTTGATCACGTTTCTTTCGGCTACACGGCGTCCTCTTCTGTACTCAAAGATATAAACCTCGAGATAAAGAGCGGTGAGATGGTCGGCGTCATCGGAACAACAGGAAGCGGAAAGACAACCCTTGTTTCCTTGATTGCGCGTCTCTACGACCCGACCAAGGGGGAAGTGAGAGTCGGCGGCCACAGCACGAAGGACTATAACCTCAAGGCTCTCAGAGACAGCGTCTCTGTAGTTCTCCAGAAGAATACCCTCTTCAGCGGAACGATAGCTGATAACCTCAGGTGGGGTAATAAGGATGCAACCATTGAGCAAATGGAGGCAGCTGCAACTACAGCGTCTGCACTATCGTTCATCAAGGAGAAGGAGGCCGGATTCGACTCCATAGTCGAGCAGGGAGGCACCAACTTCTCGGGGGGACAGAGACAGAGGCTCTGTATAGCACGTGCACTCTTAAAAAAGCCGAAGATTCTCATAATGGATGACTCGACGAGTGCTGTCGATACCGCAACCGACAGACAGATTAGGGAGAGCCTGAGAAAGGATGTCAACTCCATGACTAGAATTATCATCAGCCAGCGTGTTTCTTCAATCGAGGATGCAGACAAGATTATCATCATGAATAACGGTGAGATTGAAGATATCGGGACACACGACGAGCTCATCGTGCGCAATAAAGGCTATAAAGAGCTCTATATGACACAGACAAGGAGGGACGCATAATGGCAAAAAGACCAAATCAGGCAGCACTTAGAAACATGCCTAAGGCAAAGAATCCTGTTGCATCATTTACACGCCTCATGGCGTTCGTCTTTGAAGGTAAGTGGATATATGTTGCCCTCATACTCCTATGTATTGTCGTATCGAGTCTTGCGACTACTTACTCGGCAACATTCATCGGCTCATTCATCGACGAAGTGGTAATCCCACTCAAGGGTGAGAGCGACCCCGATTTTACTCCCGCGCTCATATCGCTTGGAAAGTTTGCTTTCGTTATTCTTGTAGCAATCGGCGCTTCCTACCTCTCCTCATGGATTATGGTCGGAATTTCGCAGGGGGCCATATACAAGATGAGAACAAAGATGTTCGATAAACTCGAGAGTCTTCCTCTTTCCTATTTCGACCAGAATGCGCGTGGCACAATCATGAGCCGTTTCTCCAACGATACAGATACCATCAACCAGCTTGTCTCGAACGGCCTCGTGCAGCTTTTGACTGCAGGTATTACACTTGTGATGGTCCTTGTCTCGATGTTCACAAACAGCCTCATACTCACGCTTGTTGTCTTTGTCTTCATTGCAATTACATTCTTTGCAACAACACGTGTCGGGTCGAAAAGCGGTAAATACTATGCTGCCCAGCAGAAGGACCTTGCAGACGTCAACGGGTTTATCGAGGAGATGATCAACGGAGAGAGGGTCATAAAGGTCTTCACTCATGAAGAGGAGAGTCAGAAGGGCTTTGAAGTTATCAACCAGAAGCTCAATAACTCGATGGCTCAGGCAAACAGCTGGGCTGGAAGTATGGGTCCGTTGAATAACAACCTGGGACACTTGCAATATGTTGTACTTGTACTCTTTGGTGCTGTTGCAATCATCAACAATCCGCTTGTATATACAATCGGAGGGCTTGCGGCATTTCTGCAGCTGAGTAAGTCATTTACGAACAACGTCTCCCAGATTTCACAGCAGGCTAACAACGTTCTTGTCGCCCTTGCGGGAGCCGAGAGAGTCTTTGACCTTTTGGACCAGAAGAGCGAGGAGGATAACGGTAAGATTACCCTTGTCAGAGTTTCCTCTCACGATGAGAACATGAAGGAAGTCGAGAAGAGCACAGGTAAATGGGCATGGAAGAAAGAAGGAGAACTCATCCCCTTCAAGGGCAGTGTCATAATGAAGAATGTCGACTTTGCATATGTGAAAGGAAAAACCGTGCTTCATGACATATCACTCTATGCTAAGCCGGGGCAGAAGATAGCTTTTGTCGGTGCCACTGGGGCGGGAAAGACTACAATCACCAACCTTCTAAACCGTTTCTACAACATAGAAAAGGGTGAGATTACGATAGACGGCATAAACATTATGGATATGGCCCTGCCGTCACTGAGGAGAAGTATGGCGATGGTGCTGCAGGATACGAATCTCTTTACAGGGACAATCCGTGAAAACATCCGCTATGGAAGACTTGATGCCTCAGACGAGGAAGTCGAGAAGGCAGCCAAGCTTGCCAATGCCCACGATTTCATCATGATGATGAAGGACGGTTATGACACAGTCATCACCAATAACGGTGAAAACCTCTCTCAGGGACAGCGTCAGCTGTTGTCAATTGCGCGCTGTGCTGTCGGAAATCCTCCTATCCTCATAATGGATGAGGCGACATCGAGTATCGACACATATACCGAGGCTCTTGTACAGTCCGGTATGGATAAGCTCATGGAGAACAGAACTGTCTTTGTCATTGCACACAGACTCTCTACGGTGCGTAACAGCAATGCCATCATGGTTCTCGATCACGGCAGGATAATCGAGCGCGGTGACCACGACGATTTGATTAAAGAGAAGGGTGTCTACTACTCGCTTTACACGGGAAGCACCGAACTCAGTTGATTTACGGCCCTTTTCAAAAGAAGGGCCTTTCATATAATAATGACTATGCCTGGGAAGACGTATCTATGCATCGACCTCAAGAGTTTCTATGCCTCCGTTGAATGTGTTGAACGGGGGCTGGACCCTATGACGACGAATCTTGTCGTGGCAGATCCTGAGCGCAGTGACAAGACAATATGCCTTGCAGTCTCTCCGACTATGAAGGCTCTTGGTGTGAAGAACCGATGCAGGGTCTTTGAAATACCGTCCCACATCAAGTATATAAAGGCCCCACCGAGGATGCAGAAGTATATAGATTATGCTGCTGCGATTTACGGGGTGTATCTGAAGTATATGGCCCCGGAGGATATCTACGTCTATTCAATAGACGAGGTTTTTATGGATATAACTCAATACCTCGAGCGCTATAACATGACGGGGAAAGAGATGGCTGTGTTTTTGATGGACAGAGTCAAAGAAGAAGTGGGGGTTAGGGCTACGGCGGGAATCGGGAGCAATATGTACCTGTGTAAGATAGCTCTCGATATAACAGCAAAGCACTCTCCCGATTTCATCGGTATTCTCGACGAGGAGAGCTTTAAAGAGAAGCTCTGGGACCATACACCCCTATCTGACTTCTGGCGGATAGGACTTGGAATAGAGAAGCGTCTCCACCGTCTGGGACTCTACACTATGAGGCAGATAGCACATGCTCCTGAGGACATACTTTATAAAGAGTTTGGAATAGACGCCGAAATAATGATTGACCATTCCTGGGGACGCGAGAGTGTAACAATCAGTGATATACAGAAGTATAAGCCGAAAGGGGAGAGTATAAACTCGGGGCAGGTTTTGATGCGCGATTACACAACTGAGGAGGGCCGTCTCATTCTTAAGGAAATGGCTGACGATATAGCCCTCATGCTCTCGAGACGTAAAGAAAGGGCATCTTCCTTTTCACTTGCAATAGGATACTCATCGCGTGACGGCGGCGGTATGGCAAGCGGGAGCGGCAGGACGGAAAGGGCTACACAGTCGGACAGTGCAATAAGAAATGTCTATATTGATATCTTCTCGCGCATTGTGGATAGAACGAAGTTGATAAGGCGCTTCTACCTTACGGCATCATCTCTCGAGAAGGAGGACGAAGCAATACAGCTTGACCTCTTTGAGAATACAGGAGATGAGGAGAGAAAGCACCGCATCCAGGAAGCTGTTCTCTCGATAAAGGACACATACGGCAGGAACAGCATAGTAAAGGGTATGGACTACGAGGAAGGAGCAACGGCGAGGGAGAGAAATATGCAGATCGGAGGACACAAAAGTGGAGTATAAAAGGCCGAAGATGCCCATCGAGAGGAGAGCTAAGATATTTCTGCCATTTGCAGGAGTCAGGGGCCTCGATGAAGCCTTGGAGAAGAAGAGAGAGGAGAGACTGAGGGAAGAGAGGATAATTCTCTCCGAGGACGGAGAAGCGGAGATTAATGAAGCATTAACCAGCATTAATAAAGGCGATAGGATCTATCTTTCCTACTACGACGGCGGCCGATATAAGAGCTATGAAGGGAAGGTCCTTAAAAAGGACGGCAATGACTCTTCTCTGATACTTGAAAACGGAGTTATCGTCTACTTTAAAGATATACACTCGATAGTGAGAATAAATGGTTGAACGGGACAGGGACAATTTAGGCGTTGGATACGGGGCGTTAATCTATTGTGGCTTATCCCGCGCTTTATTCTCTATAAAGGAAAAAATACAGGGAACATGACTCGTCGTATTGAACTGACTTAAAGCGATGAGTATTCTAACAAAATCCATATTCTGTCGTGTATATCAACAGAACAGAACTCTAGGAGGAAGTAAGATAAATGAAGAAAGAATTACTTGAGAAAGCAAAACTGGCAGAGAAAGCCGAAGAACTAATCACGCTGGCAAAGGAAAACGGCTTTGATTTAACGGAAGAAGAAGCAGAAGCATATTTTGCTAAACTTAATCCTAAAGCCGGAGTTCTTGCCGACGATGAACTGGACGATGCAGCAGGCGGCGAAAGATGCGGAACAATCTATGACTCCGGAAGACCGGTTATTACAGCTTTCAACAGCTGTGAATATTTTGAAAGAGAAAAAACTCGGGAAAAGATTCCGAATGGTGGATATTGCAAAAACTGCGTTTGGTCTGAGATGAGAACTGGTGCTCTTCTTTGTCTTAATCCCGTGAGACATAATAATTAGTGTATTTAGCAGATTATTCAAAATGTCATTGATACGCTACACCAGCAAATGGTTATAAGGTAATCTCACCGGTGAAAATCATGCGCTCGGAATAAAGAGAGCAATTGCGCAATGCCTGGAATTCTTCAAGTCCGGACATGGTTCTTGTTTGATTTTGGTGGCGTAAGTATGCGCTGTGTTAAGTTGAGATATGACTTTGACAATCAACTTTCTACTTAAACATGAATCTCATAGACATATACTTGAAAATAAGTTGGAACAATGAAAATTCAGTGAAAAAAAGTCGGGCTAGGCGGATTTGAACCGCCGACCCCAAGTCCCCCAGACTTGTACGCTAAACCTCTGCGCTATAGCCCGAATACTTGGTTATCTTTGCACTATTAAGGGGAAGTGTCAACTATTTGCTTATTTCAAAATCGAGTGAGTATGTGTTATATTTTCAGCCACTTAGGCAAAATCAGGAGTATTACATGAAAAAGAATATTTCAATTGCAGCAGTTGTGATTATTCTTCTGCTTCTTACACTTTCTTGTTCAGCGGAGTGTGAACCATCTATTAATAAAGGAAATCTGGTAGATCTTAAGTTCAATGCTCCAGGCTTTTTCTCCATATATGGGACATATGCATTGATTGACCATGAATATACCACTGATGATTACAGTGTTGTTGCCGTCTATTCGACAGGATATGAGGAGAATGTTACAGAGCGAGCAGATATCGTAGGCGGCGAATACGTTAAAGTGTCTTCTACCCATTCTTTGACTTTCTGCGGGGAAGTATACGGTGGCCATGAATTCACGCTTAAGGCATCATACGGAGGGAAAGAGGTATCGAAGGTTGTATATGCCTACCGCCCCGGAGACGCAATCGGAGGGCTGAAAGATAAAGATACAACGTATTTTGTCGGCGCATACCTTACTAATTATATTGCAGGGATAACATATATTACAGAAAAGGGTGTTATCACTAGGGGTTCTTATCTGCCTTCCAGTGGGTTGGTTAAAGTGTATGATAAGGAAGGAAACGTTACTCAAACGGGGACGATTTCAGAAATAAAAATCAAAGATGGTGATACCAGAATTGGATACAGAGTCTACAAAAACTCCGAGGAAAGCTATATAGAGATAGAGAAGCTTATTCCTATAAGCAGCGCAAAAAGACTAAAACCGGGTTCTCCGTCTTCGCCTGAGATAGGAAGTACAATCAATCTTTCCACTTTCGTGAGTACCTACATGCATAACGCAAAGGTAATCTTCTTTGATACTGAAAAAGCGCCGTCAACCTGCTTCGGTTATCTCTATGCCACAAATGAAAAGGGTGAAGTAAATGAAGGTTTTAGAGTAGACGTATCAGTCTCCAGAAAGAATAAGACAACAGGAGAGACTGAAGAGGTCTCAAGCGGGACCTTTGAAACGGGTGATGTTATAACAGTTAATGTAAGTTACATCATCTCGGATGGGATAACACTTACAGGAAAAACAGAGAAATCCATATATTGACGATATAAAAGCCTTATCGTTTTGGGAAAACCTTCAGCTTTGCTCTTCTATGCTCTTTCCAATTGCAGATGGAGAGTTTTGACTCTGATCTCTGATTCGGGTTTTGTATGAGAAGCATGACTATCGAGGTTGACAAGCTTCAGAGGGTGTGGTTAGTATGACATCATACTTTTATATGGAGTATATGACTCCAGAGGAATAAATATGAAGAAAATATGTAACAGTTCAGCCCTGGGGGGTATGAGGCATGACGTCCAGGCCATTCTCAGCTA
>CAVFNE010000082.1:0-9897 GCA_963623755.1 Muribaculaceae bacterium
CCGGTCGAAATACCGATTAAGCTCTGATGTAGTTAGAAAAACTCATATGGACAATAGATTATTGTTTCATTGGCTATTTATATCATAATTGTATCGTTTAAATATTTTATAATACGGGTTTTATTGACGAATCATATATTTATTATTTAGATTTATGTAATAACTTAATATCTTTTTCTATGTTTATCTCGTTTACATCCACTAAAATAAGACTCTTCAATCGACCATATTTCTATTTTTTACTCATACCTCTAAGCATTGCGATAAGGTCCTTAGCACTTTCTATCTGACTCTTCTTTACTTCTTCAGGAGATTTTTCTTTCTCCTTATATAGAGCGGATGGAATCTCCTCGATAAATCTGCTTGGCAGCGCACTTTTGAGTTTTCCCTCAAAGTCTATGCGGCTGTCGGCGTAGTCTATATAGAGCTTAACACGGGCGCGTGTTATTGCGACATAGAAGAGTCGTCTCTCTTCGTCTATATTCCTCTCATTTTCCTCGAGTGCACGTTTACTCGGGATGATGTTGTCTTCGATTCCTGCAAGAAATACAACCTTGAACTCCAGTCCCTTCGAAGCGTGCATAGTCATTAGGTTTACGCTTGTTGTGTTTTCGCCCTTGTCGTCGTTTCCTATTATTGAAACAGAGTGCAGATAATCCCTGAGACTCTTATCGGGATTGGATGCGAAGAATCTTTTTATTCTGTCGGAGAGAAATGAAATCGAGTGGAGTTTAAATGACACAACTTTGTCGTTGTCGGGAAACTCTTCCTTAATTGCGATATCATACCTGGTGTCCTTTACAATTTCATCAATCAGGTTTTCCTTATCCTTCAGCATTCCACGCCACTTATAAAGAAGTCGGCACAGGTCTTTCATCCCTTCCTGGGTTTTGTTTGTAAAGAGAGGGGAGAGGGAGTATTTATTGAGTGCTTCCTCAAGCGTTATATTCTCTTTGTCTTGAGCTTCTCTCAGCTTTTCTATTGTAGTGCGTCCGATTGCACGCCGCGGTGTGTTGATAATCCGCAAGAGGGAATTATCGTCCTTAGGGTTAACGATAATCTTCAGGTAGGAGAGCATATCTCTTATCTCCTTACGGTCGAAGAACGATGAGCCGCCGGAAACCGTAACGGGAATTCTGTGTTCGAGAAAGCTTGACTCAAGTGTCCCCAAGAGTGTGTTTGTTCTAACAAGTACGGCAAAATCTTTAAAGTTGTACTTGTATTCCCTCATGAGCTTCTTTATTTCGACGCCAATCCATTGGGCCTCGTCTTCGCCTGTGGCGTGTCGCTTAATTTTAATTGCTTCACCGTCCCCGATATCTGTCCAGAGTTTTTTCTCCTTCCTCTCCTTGTTGTGGACGATAATTGCATTTGCGGCGTTCAGGATGTTGCCGCTCGAACGGTAATTGTGTTCGAGCCTGAATTCTTTTCTCTCGGGGAAGTCCTCTTCGAATGAGAGTATATTGCGGTAGTTCGCACCCCTCCATGAATAGATTGACTGGTCGTCATCTCCTACAACACAGATGTTGTGGTACTTTGATGCAATCATGCTCACAAGTTTGTATTGAATCAGAGATGTATCCTGGAACTCGTCAACCATTATGTAACGGTACCTGTCCTGAACACGACATAGTATATCATTTCTTGTTTCGAATATCTTAATCGGAAGAACCAATAAATCATCGAAGTCGACAACATTGTATGCCTTCTGGGAGAGAATAAACTCGTCGTAGATTTCTCTGATTGCACTTCCTTTCTCCGGCATTACCTCACGCTCTGTTTTGAATGCAGAGAAATGTGCTTTTAAAGAAGGTACGCTGAAGGAAGAAAGCTCATAACCTTTAGCCATGATACAGCTTTTAATCAAAGAAATATTGTCGGTCTCATCGTAGAGCGTAAAATCATTGGAATAGCCGAGGTATTGTATGTATTGCTTCAATAACCCCAGACCGAAGGAGTGGAAGGTCGTTGCAGTAAGCTTCTTGAGAGGAAGTCCTGTTACTTCCTTTATTCTCTCAGACATCTCCTTTGCTGCCTTGTTAGTAAAGGTTAGGGCGAGAATCTGCTCTTCCCTGATACCTTTTTCAAGCATGGAGGCAATACGGTATGTAATCATCCGCGTTTTGCCGCTTCCGGCTCCTGCGATAATCAATTCCGGACCTTCCGAAATGGAGGCTGCAAGACATTGTTCCTTGTTTAAGAGTGAGGCTAAATCTAAAGACACAGAGGGTAGATTGTCACAAAGAGAAATGCTCGTCAACAGCTTTTATCTTTCTTTTTTCACCTCGATTGCATCGAATGGACATATCTCATGGCAACAATAGCAGCGGATACATTTCTTTGTGTCGATTCTTACCATTCTATCCTTCAATTCTAGTGCTTTTGCCGGACATATCTGGATACATTTGGTGCACCTAAGACATTTATTCTCATCAAAACGTGGAGAGGGGCGGAAGTGTGTTTTACTTCTCTCATTTCGTCTTTCAAGATATGGAAGGATAAGGGAAGAAAAGAGCGAGCGAACCCTGGTTTCAACTCTCCTGTAGTCCTTTATGACAATTTCATCCGGCTTGAGGAGAGGATAAACGCCGTTTGTTATTCCTTTTTCTTCCTTTTCAAGCCTATTAAGGATTGGAATGTCGTGTGGCTCATATCCCATGATGACTGCCTCGGCTCTGTCGATTGAGGGTGCTGATGCAGAGCCCAGGAGAAGGCCTGTGTGCCTGGGTGTTCCGTTAGCCGGACCTGCACCTTCCATCGAGACGATTCCATCCATTATCGAATACTCGGGAATATGTGTTCTGTAGATATCGCATATGACACGGGCGAATGCTGACGGAGATGGTGCTTTGAGATGCATAGGACTTTTATTGAGGCCTGGAACGGTTCCGAACATGTTCTTCACGCATCCTGTTGCAATCATCAACTGGTGTGTTTTCATCTTTGCTAGGCTGAAGACGAGATCTACATCGTCCAGGTAATGCGTCTGCAACACCTTGAGGCCTGAAGAGGGGAGAGTGCGTAGTATTGCGTCCTCTGTAAAATCGACCCACTCAACGCCTTCAAGGTGGCATACATCCCATAGGCCACAGTTAACGGGCTTGAAGTTCTGCCCCTGAAGTCCGGGGGAGTCGCCGACGATAATCCGTCCCGCTCCCCTGTGTTTGAGAATTCTAATCACGGCTCTAACAACTACAGGATTAGTTGTTATATGCTTATCGACTGCGGCGTCTGAGAGTACATTAGGCTTAAGGAGAATGTATCTGCCCTCGACGGATGGAAATGATGTGTTATCGATAATTTTTTCCAATGCTTTTGTGACGCTCTCCAGTTCATAATTACTGCATTCAACAATTGCAACGCTGTTATTCTCCATCTTTTCTCCTCTTCTTTATCAGGCAGGAATACATCGGCCCGAGCCCCGAGGATGTGTCGGGAAGTATCAAGGAACCGTATTTTCTTTTTTCCGCACACTCTACCTTACACTTGATTATCTCTACTTCTTCTTCGTGACGCTCTATAAGCTTTGCAATTACTTCTTCATTTTCACCGCTGTTAATCGAGCATGTTGAATATAGTATATAGCCGTCTTCCTTAACAGCAAGAAGTGCGCTCGAAAGCATTGCGTATTGTGATATCTCAAGTCGTTTCGGACGTGAGGGTGACCACGATGAGAGATATTTAGGGTCCTTAATTACGTGTCTTTCACTTGAACATGGAGCATCAAGGAGGATAGAGTCATACGCGTCCTTTTCGTAGACTCCCCAGCTCTCGGCGTTATAACCTGTAATCTTTATAAATTCACCCTTCTCTCCGAGGCACGAAGAAAAGACGTCCCTCATTCTCCGCCTTCTTTCGGGGGAACGGTCATTTGAAACAAGTAATCCCTTTCCCTCCATTTTTAGGGCAAGTACAAGGCTTTTGCCACCGGGGGCTGCACACATATCCAAGACGGTGGAGGATGGAGTTACGGGAAGAAGAGATGCTGTCATAAGCGATGATCTATCCATGTAGTAAGGGCTATTAAGACCTATGGGAGATACCTTTTCTTCGCTTTCTTTAAGAAGCGCTTCTTTCAACTCAGGCCACCTCTTGCCATAGAGCTCAAGATAGAATGAATTGAATCTTTCTTCACCATTTTCTCTCTTCTTATCTTTCATATAAACCAGACGCAGATGAATGTTGAAACGATTATACCGATTATCATACCCCATAGCACCTGGAGTTTTGTGTGCCCCACAAGTGTTTTAAGGTGTTCTTCCGGGAAGGCATCCTTACTGAACATGTTTGAAAAGAACTTCGACCACTGATTTATTGTCTGGGCCTGCTTACCTGTTTCGAGCCTCACGTTTGTTGCGTCGTTGAAAACAACGAGAGCAAAGAGAAACGAGAAGACAAAGATTGTCGAGCCGTAACCTTCTGTGAGCCCGATTGCATTTGCAAGAGACGCTACGCTGCATGCGTGGCTTGAGGGCATTCCCCCGTTTGTTGTAAAGGTGCGGAGTGTGAAGTGATGATTTACCCTTGCCTCTACAAAGCATTTGGAAAGCTGGGCAATGAATAATGATATTATAACCGACCAGAAGACCGGGTTCATGAAAATTAAATTACGCATCACGGAAAGTTTAGTTTTTATTACCTTCTTGGGCAATAGTAAATGAAAAGCGGCCCTTAATGCATCCATTAAGGACGAAAAATGCAAAAAAGTTAAAAAGCGCTGTAGAGGGGTAGCTTAAAGACAAAGGATATTCCCATCTGAGGATGGGCTCCTATTCGCCTTCAAGGTCTCAGCACAATTGAGATAGACAACGACCTATGTGCCCTCTGAGTTCATATATGTTGACTTGTTTGTTAGGCCCCCTTTTTATTTTCTCCTCATTCCTCTCTCACACAATGTATATTACACAGCACCGGAGAACAAATAGAGTGTGTAACAAGAGAAGGTGGAACTATTTTGAAAGCTAGGGGACATATCTCTATGAAGTAATACACCGGATGCAGTCAAATGAAACGGTGGCACTATGAAAGGTTGAATTCGTAACTCGTATAACCAGGATTGAATTATTGTGAAACGGTTTTTTTTGCTTTATTATATTTTGTATGAGATACGACACAGTTATAATAGGTTCTGGGCCGGGAGGTATCTTCACAGCCTATGAACTGATAAACCTGAAGAAAGATGAGAAAATAGCAGTTATCGAATGCGGTAATTGTCTGGAGAAAAGAAAGTGTCCGATTGACGGGGTGAAGATAAAGATCTGTATCCACTGCCCCAGCTGCGCAATCATGAACGGCTTCGGGGGTGCAGGTGCATTCAGTGACGGCAAGTACAACATAACAAATGAGTTCGGGGGGAACCTCCACGAATATGTGGGAAAACAGGAAGCTTTAAGACTCATGAAATACGTTGATGATATCAACTGCCGCTACGGCGGGAGTAAGACGAGGCTCTATTCCACGCTTTCCTCGGTTGAGTTCAAACGCCAATGCCTTCAGAACGGATTACACCTGTTGGACGCAGAAGTGAGACATCTGGGAACCGATATAAACTATGAGGTTTTGGCGAACATATTCTCATTTCTCAAGGACAAGGTTGATTTCTATTTCCTTACTCGTGCAGAGAAGGTCGAGAGACTTGTCGACGGCTACCGTGTAATTACCGACAAGGGGGACTTTGAAGCAAAGCGCTGTGTAATCAGCGTGGGGCGTAGCGGCAGCAAGTGGATGGAGAGAATATCGAAGGAGTTGGGAATCGAGACACACTCAAACCGTGTAGATATAGGTGTGCGTGTGGAGCTCCCGTCTCTCGTCTTCAGTCATATAACAGATGAAGTATATGAAAGTAAGATTGTCTATAAGACAGAGAAATACCAGGACAGAGTGCGTACCTTCTGTATGAACCCCAGAGGTGCGGTAGTAACGGAGAACACCAACGGCATTGTCACAGTCAACGGACACAGCTATGAAGATAAGTCCAGACAGACGGAGAATACAAACTTTGCCCTTCTTGTCTCAAAGCATTTTACAGAGCCTTTCAATGATTCAAACAGCTACGGTGAGTCGATTGCGAAGCTCTCGAACATGCTCGGTGGCGGCGTTATGGTTCAGCGCTTCGGGGACCTTATAAGAGGACAGCGCTCGACAGATAAGAGAATTGAAAAATCTTTCATTACACCGACGCTACAGGCAACGGCAGGAGATTTATCGCTTGTTATTCCGAAGAGAATACTCGACGGAATAATCGAAATGATTTACGCACTCGACAAAATCGCACCCGGCACAGCAGGTGACGACACACTTCTCTACGGCGTCGAAGTTAAATTCTACAACATGGAAGTTGCAATCGATAAAAACCTTGAAACGATACATCCGGGACTCTTTGTTATCGGAGATTGCTCGGGCGTTACGCATTCGCTCTCTCATGCCTCTGCAAGCGGCATCTACATTGCGCGCTACATTGCTGAAAAAGAAAGCTGAAAAAGTTGAGAGGAGGGAGTATCCTCCTCTTTGAATGTTACTATTTATAGTAATTTTTTCAAATAAAGCCTTTATCTCATACCTTGTTTTGCTGTAGATTATAGCAAGGTGGTAAACTATGGGATATACACTTTGTTATAAGATACTCTCGTCTCATCTTCTTTCGGGTGAACTCAAAAGCGGAAACGAGATTGAAATTCTTGTCGACCAGAGTCTGACTCAGGATGCAACAGGCACGATGGCATATCTGGAGTTTGAATCATTGGGACTGGACAAGGTTAAGAATAAAAAGGCTGTGAGTTATGTAGACCACAACACAATACAGGTCGGCTTCGAGAATGCAGACGACCACGAATACCTAAGGACTGTGGCTCAGGAGAAGGGGGTTATATATTCCCCTGCTGGAAACGGCATATGTCACCAGGTTCATCTCGAGCGTTTTTCAAAGCCGGGGAGTACACTTATCGGAAGCGATTCGCACACTCCCACATCAGGTGCTGTCGCATCATTTGCATTCGGTGCTGGGGGGTTGGACGTAGCGCTAGCTATGGCAGGTGTGGGCTTCAGAATGATATGTCCACGTGTTGTCAAAATAGTTCTTAATGGAAAGCTTAAGCCTTTTGTTACGGCAAAGGATGTGATTTTGAAGGTTCTCGAACACTTTGGTGTCAACGGCAATGTCAACACAGTCTTCGAGTACACGGGAGAGGGGATTAAGACTCTCTCCGTTCCCGAGAGAGCGACAATAACAAACATGGGTGCAGAGTGCGGTGTTACAACTTCCCTTTTTCCGTCCGATGAAGTGACAAGGGATTTCTTCTCCAAGCAGCATAGAGAGGATGATTATACACCCCTTGCTGCTGACGCGGATGCATTCTACGACGACGAATACACAATTGACCTCTCTGCTCTTGAGCCACTCACTGCGGCTCCTCATTCACCGGGAAACATAAAGAGCGTGAAGGAACTCGAGGGCATGAAAGTTAACCAGGTCTTAATAGGCTCCTGCACTAACTCCTCTTATTATGACCTGAGAAAAGTTGCTGCCATTTTGAAGGGGAAAAAGGTTGCTCCAACTGTTTCATTCGGTGTTGCACCGGGAAGCAGGGCTGTATTGGAGAGCATCACGAAAGACGGCACACTCCTTACTCTCATTGAAAGCGGCGCAAGGATACTTGAGTCTGCGTGCGGCTTCTGTATCGGGAACCACCAGTCCCCGCGTTCGGAGGGAGTATCACTCAGGACCAACAACCGCAACTTCGAGGGGCGGAGTGGCACTAAGAACGCACGCGTTTATCTTGTCTCCCCCGAGACTGCAGCATACTCGGCACTTTTTGGTGAGATAAGAGACCCTAGGAAATGTGATGTAGATTTGAGTAATATTAGCCCAGTTTCCGAACAGATTGTTGACGACTCTTTGTTCATATTCCCCGAGAATGCAGTAAAGGAAGAAGTGAAGAGAGGACCCAATATCGGAGAGCCGCCATCGTCTCCGGAGCTGCCGGAGGCTCTTTCAGGCTCATCATGGCTCAAGGTCGGAGATAAAATCACAACAGACCACATAATGCCTGCCGGTCAGTTCTTGAAATACAGGTCTAATATTCCTTATTACGCGACATTTGTCTTCTACCCTGTAGACGAGAATTTTTCTACACGTGCATTGGAGAAGAAAAAAGAAGGAGAGAGCGGCTTCATTATTGCCGGCTCATCCTACGGCCAGGGTTCGAGCAGGGAACACGCTGCAATATGTCCGATGTATCTCGGTGTCAGGGCAGTTATTGCCAAGTCTATCGAGCGCATTCATCAGGCTAACCTATGCAATTTCGGAATTCTTCCGCTTCTATTTAAAAATGAAGAAGACTACGAAAAAATTGAGCAGGGCGACAAACTTATGTTGAACAATATCTACTCTTCAATTGATAGCGGAGAATTTATTCTATTCGACGAGACAAAGGCAATTGAAATACCGTTGACTCTCTTTGCCTCTGAAGTGCAGAAAAAAATGCTCAAAAAGGGTGGAAGACTCAACCAGATTAAGGAGGCTCTCAATGATTGAAATGAAAACACCGCTTGTCGAAATTGACGGCGACGAAATGACAAGAGTTATATGGAAAATGATTAAGGACGAGTTGATTCTCCCTTATATAAACCTCAAAAGCGAGTATTATGACCTTGGTCTTCCACACCGTGATGAGACATCAGACAAGGTAACTTATGAGGCCGCAGAGGCTATTAAGCGCCTCGGGGTTGGTGTTAAGTGCGCAACCATCACCCCCAACGAGCAGAGAATGAGCGAGTACAACCTCAAAGAGAAGTATAAGAGCCCCAACGGCACAATCAGAGCCATCCTTGACGGCACTGTATTCCGCACTCCAGTTCTTACCCCATCCATTGAACCTTTTGTAAGAACATGGAAGAAACCCATAACAATTGCCCGCCATGCCTATGGTGATATCTACAAGGCAGCAGAGATGAGAGTCAGGGAGAAGGGTAAGGCAGAACTGGTATTCACACCCCTTTCAACAGGAATTGAGGAGCGAAAGACAATATATGACTATGAGTGCGGCGGCGTATTGATGGGAATGTATAATAAGGACTCATCAATTTCCTCCTTTGCGCGCTCATCCTTCAACTACGCACTATCCTCCGGTCAGGACCTGTGGTTCAGTGCCAAGGATACAATCAGCAAGAAGTACGACGAGACATTCAAACTCACCTTCGAGGAAATATATGAAAATGAATTTAAGGCTAAGTTTGAGGAGAAAGGCCTCACTTACTTCTACACGCTTATCGACGATGCAGTAGCAAGAGTAATCAGGAGCGAAGGCGGCTTTATATGGGCGCTCAAGAACTATGACGGCGATGTTATGTCAGATATGGTCTCAACGGCATTCGGGTCCCTTGCGATGATGTCGAGTGTTCTCGTTTCTCCTGACGGCAATTACGAGTTTGAGGCAGCTCACGGGACAGTTACAAAGCACTACTACAAATACCTCAAGGGTGAGGAGACTTCCACAAACAGTATCGCAACACTCTTTGCTTGGACTGGTGCACTCAGAAAGAGAGGGGAGGTTGATAATATTCCCGAACTCATCTCATACTCGGATAAAATGGAGAAGGCAAGTCTCGAGACAATCGAAAACGGCTTCATGACTAAGGATCTCGCAACTCTCATAACCAACGGTGAGACAAAGAGAGGAAAGAATGTAAAGGTTCTCAACACACTCGAATTCATCAAGGCTATAAGAGAAACCTACTGTGGCATAAAGTAAGAACACACACAAGGGCTTTCATCTGAGGGCCCTTAATTTAAGCTTCTATAAATATTAATTCTTTATTTCATAATAAATTATCAGTGCATTTATACCTTTATTGACAGCATACTCGGGGGAGCCTGTCCTAAAATGAAAAATCAAAAAG
>CAVFNE010000083.1:0-9879 GCA_963623755.1 Muribaculaceae bacterium
GCTT
This sequence comes from Muribaculaceae bacterium, assembly GCA_963623755.1. Classification (GTDB taxonomy): domain Bacteria; phylum Spirochaetota; class Spirochaetia; order Sphaerochaetales; family Sphaerochaetaceae; genus Ornithospirochaeta. The sequence continues at coordinate 5 of CAVFNE010000083.1, forward strand.
TTTGGTTACTATTTTCCGATGTTCAGTGGTTATTATTTACCGATGCTAACACTGCTGACGATAGGCATATAATCTTGCCGGATACTTTAACGTGAAAGAATATCCTCTCATCAAACAGTAGCTTCATGTAATTCCTGCTTTACGATTTCGTCTTTTTTAACTAATTTACTCTTAGGTGTTATGATTTCGATTCTTCATAGTTTGGAGGATAGAGATGAATTTTGATAAGTTTACAGTAAAAATGCAGAATGCCCTGGAATCTGCCGTACAGAAAGCAGAGAGTGCGGGGCACAGTGAAGTTGCTCCTGCTCACATGATTCTAGCCCTCCTTGAGCAGAAGGATGGGGTACTGAGGCCTCTTTTGGAGAAGCTCGGAGTTTCTTCCGACAGTGTCAATGAGGCAATGGAGAATGTTCTCAAGAAGATGCCGAAAGCTTTCGGTGGTACACAGAAGACATTCTCACGCTCGATGGCAAGAATACTCGGTGCGTGCGAAAAGACAGCAGGTGATTTCAAAGACGAATATGTTTCAGCAGAGCACTTTTTGATTGCACTTCTGACAGATGAGTGCGAGGAAAAGGATGCACTCGTTGCACTCGGTGTTAATAAGGATGATGTTCTTGAGGCACTCAAGACGATAAGGGGCAACCAAAGAATAACAAGTCAGGATCCCGAGGCACAGTATGCCGCACTCGATAAGTATTGTAAGGATTTAACAAGACTTGCCAAGGAAGATAAGCTTGACCCCGTCATCGGAAGAGATGAGGAAATAAGACGTGTTATGCAGGTTCTTTCAAGAAGGACCAAGAATAACCCTGTTCTTATCGGTGAGCCGGGTGTCGGTAAGACTGCTATCGTCGAAGGCCTGGCAGAGAGGATTGCCAAGGGTGATGTTCCTGAGTCGCTCAGGGACAAGAGACTTCTTTCTCTCGATATCGGATCGCTTATTGCAGGCGCAAAGTTCCGTGGTGAATTCGAGGAGAGACTTAAGGGTGTTATCAACGAAGTTACAAAGAGTGAGGGTAGAATAATCCTCTTCATCGATGAGCTTCATACAATAGTTGGAGCAGGAGCTGCAGAGGGGTCGACGGATGCGTCCAACCTCATCAAACCGGCTCTTGCTCGTGGAGAGCTTCATGCAATCGGAGCTACAACCCTTGATGAGTACAGAAAGTACATCGAGGCCGATAAGGCACTCGAGAGAAGGTTCCAGCCGGTCTATGCAAAAGAGCCCAGTGTTGCCGATACAATTTCAATACTTAGAGGCCTTCAGCCTAAGTATGAAGTGCACCATGGTGTAAGGATTAAAGACGAAGCTCTTGTTGCAGCTGCTACCCTTTCCGACAGGTATCTTACCAATAGGTTTCTTCCGGACAAGGCTATCGACCTCGTTGATGAGGCAGCTTCCCAGATTAAAATGGAGATAGAGAGCCAGCCTGAAGCACTCGATAAGCTTCAGAGAAAGATTCTCCAGCTCCAGATAGAGAAGCAGGCACTCTCGAGAGAGAACGATGAGGCAAGTAAGGATAGGCTTGAAAAGCTCAATGTCGAGCTCGGGGAAGATCAGTCGAAGTATGACGCACTCCACCTCGAGTGGCAGAATGAAAAGGATGCTATCCTTGCCTTGAGGGAAAAGAAGGCCGAGATGGAGAAGCTTGTGCAGCGTAAGGAGAATGCCGAGAGAAGCGGGAACCTTAACGAGGCGGCTCAGATAAAGTACGGTGAAATGCCGGCTCTTGAGAAGGCAATCAAGGACGCCGAGGATAAGGTCAACTCTTTCAAGGGCGGGGAAGGAAGACTCTTAAGGGAAGAGGTAACCGAAGATGATATAGCAAAGGTAGTCTCCCTCTGGACTGGTATTCCGGTAAGCAAGATGATGAGCTCGGAAATGGAGAAGTACGCTAACCTTGAGACTATCCTCTCGAAGAGCGTAATCGGGCAGAAAGAGGCAATCGAGGCTGTAAGTAACGCCATCAGGCGTAATAAGGCAGGGCTTAACGATGAGCATAGGCCTCTTGGTTCTTTCCTCTTCGCAGGTCCGACGGGAGTAGGTAAGACGCTCCTTGCAAAGGTTCTTGCTTCGTTTTTGTTTGATGATGAGAAGGCACTTACCCGTATAGATATGTCGGAGTACATGGAAAAGTACTCGGTGTCACGTCTGATTGGAGCGCCTCCAGGATATGTTGGCTACGATCAGGGCGGGCAGCTTACAGAGGTCGTTAGGCGTCGTCCTTACTCCGTCATTCTCTTTGACGAGATAGAGAAGGCTCATCCTGATGTCTTCAACATTCTTCTGCAGGTGCTTGATGACGGCAGGCTTACCGATGGTCAGGGAAGGGTTGTGGACTTTACCAACACTATCATCATAATGACGAGTAACCTCGGCAGCGAGTACATTCTCAAAGATCCTGCTAATGCCAAGACAGAAGTCATGGAGGCAATACACCATGCCTTCAAGCCTGAGTTCATAAACAGAATTGATGAGATTGTGGTATTCAACCCACTTGGAAAGGAGCAGGTGAAGAGTATTGTGCATCTGCAGCTTGAAACACTTTCCTCTCGTCTTGAGAAGAAGGGTGTTACACTCAGCTGGACTAATGAAGTTGAGGATTATATATCTGAAATAGGATTTGATCCTGACTACGGCGCAAGACCTATCAGAAGGGCTATCCAGAATGAGATTGAGAACGCACTCTCGCGCTCCATCCTTTCGGGCGAAGTCAAGAAGAATGGCCTAATCGATGTTGTCATCAAAGACGGAAAGATTGCCGTTGTGAACAAGTAGCTCTGAGTAGCACTCAGGTGTATCTGTATCAAAAACAGTATTAATGGAGGATGGGATGTTTAATACCCCCTCCTTTTTTAAATACTCCTTCATCGTTCCTTTAAACGATAAAAGCTTCTCCTTGTTTTCCTTTCTGTAGCATACGGGGTGTCCGGGAATTGAGTTGTATGTTGGCCTTACAATTGAAGACTTATCGAGAGCTTTGAAAAGCGGGGCGATATCAGACGGTGCGAGAAGTGGCAGGTCTCCCGGAAGTATGGAAAAGTCGTCATCTTGGACAGCTTCAATTCCCTTTATTGTGCTTTCCCTCTGTCCTTTTCCGTATTCCGGGTTGTAGACAAACTCCACATCATACTCTTTAAGCTTGTCTTCTATTTTCTTCCTTTCAAAGCCTGTGACGACAATTACGGTGTCTGACACTTCAAGTACAGTAGAGAGTGTATTTTCAATTATGGTTCTGCCGTTAAAAGGGAGGAGAAGCTTGTTTCTTCCCATTCTGGATGAGAGTCCTGCTGCAAGGAGAATAGTTGTCATAGGAAAATGGTAACCTTATTTTATTAAAAAAGAGAGTCCTTTTCATAAAACTGCGGTATTGACGTTAAGTCGGCCTTGATTCCCGTCTAACTTGTTTCATGCATTACTGTACAAACTGTATAAAGATATGGACAAGAACTTATCGTATGACACAGCTTTGTGCTACTATCTCCACGGGATAAATACCCAGGGAAAGGAGTTATATTTATGAAGAAAATATCTCTTTCGGTATTGGCGGTGGTGCTTCTTACCGCATTGCTGTTTGTTTCATGTGAGAATAATAATGGGATTGTAACTTATACAGTTAAATTTGACAGTGATGGTGGCTCTTATGTTGAGAGCCAGGTAGTTGAGAAAGGGGGATATGCTGTTCTTCCTGAAGCTCCGACTAAAGAAGGATATCATTTCAGGGGTTGGACTTGCAGTGAAGGCACATATTACAGTTTTAAGGAAAATGCTGTCTCCTGTGACCTCACGCTGAAGGCTGTGTGGAGTGACGCTCAGGGGTATTATACTGTCTTCTTCAATTCCTGCGGCGGGTCGACAGTTGAAGCACAGAAGGTGAAAGAGGGAGAAAAGGTTACTAAGCCATCCGATCCTGTTTATGCCGGCTACCAGTTTGATGGCTGGGTCAAGGAAGACGAATACGTTTCTTTTGATTTCGACAAAGAGACTGTGTCAAAGGATATTACCTTATATGCTGACTGGAGTATAAAGACATATAAGGTCACATTTGATTCCAACGGCGGCTCCGAGGTGAATTCCCAGGTTGTCGTTCAAGGAGAAAAAGCCGTTAAACCCGATAACCCGATAAAGGCGGGATCTGACTTCAAAGGCTGGATTAAAAGTGACAACACATTGTTTAATTTCGAGAGTGAGAAGATAGATGGTGATATTACTCTGAAGGCTGTGTGGTACGATAATTACGGAGTATATACCGTTACATTCAATTCCGACGGGGGAAGCGGAGTAACATCCCGGACTGTAAAGAAATGGACAAAGCTTGAAAAGCCGGACGATCCGACTAAAAGCGGTCATAATTTTGTATGCTAGATTAAAAGTGACGGCAGTGCGTTTAATTTCGATTTAGAGACTATTTCTTCTGATATGACACTTACGGCAGTATGGGACACCACAGAATACTTCACTGTGGTCTTCAAATCTGACGGTGGCAGCTATGTTGACCCACAGAGGGTGAAGAAAGGGGATAAAGTAAAAACTCCCATAACCCCGGTAAAGGAAGGATATGTTTTGCAGTGCTGGGCATGTGAGAATGGTGAGGAATACGACTTCAATACTCAAGTCACTGATAATCTGACACTCACGGCAAAGTGGACGATGAAGTACTATGATGTTGTATTCGATTCAACAGGTGGAACGGAGGTTACTACCGAGCGTATAAACGCAGGGGGCACGGCTTACAGGCCCAAGAGTCCGACAAAAAGTGGTGAGACCTATCAGACTTTCGGATATTGGACGCTTGACGGAAAAACAGAATACGACTTCAATACGCCGGTGAACAGCTCCATTACACTTAAGGCAGTATGGAGAGATTACAAGGTTGGTGACACAGGACCTGCAGGCGGATACATCTTCTATGACTGCGATGAAGACAATGACAGAGGAAATAAAGACGGCCTGAAGTCCAGTGAGTGTGGATGGCGATTCTTAGAGGCTGCTCGGAAGGATTTGGCAAATCCGATGATATCCGGGGACCAGTCTTATGATGACTGGGGCACCCGATTCGAGATTGGAACAGGAAAGAAAAATACTGAAATCCTCAAAGTAAAGGGTGGTTCTATATGTGCATCCTATTATATCACGGGAAGGGAAATTGACGGGTACAGCGATTGGTTTATCCCAAGTAAATATGAACTTGACCAGATGTACCTGGTCCTCCAGAAGAACGGACTGGGAAATTTCAGATCTGACAAGTATTGGTCAAGTAGTGCGTACTCCTCTTCCGCGCATAATGCCTGTTACAAGAATTTTGCTGATGGAAAGAGTGATGAACATTTGAGGTCGAATCACGATTACATAAGGCCGATTAGAAGTTTCTGATTACAGATAGAGCTATGTTCCCCAGTTTATGCTGGGGATTATCTAAGAGAGAATGCTTACCTTTATATTGGCCTTTAAGAGTCTCGACGTACCTACTTGAGCTATGATTCTTTCTCGACTGTTTTCTTGAGTGCAGAAGAAGTGTTGAGTACTCATAGTAATGAGTGGAAGATTGACGGAGGTGTGAGTTTCTTCTGTTATAGATGGCAGTCTCTGCCACTCTAAGAAAGGTGGAAACAGATTGAAAAAAAGCCCCCAGATGATTTTTATCCGAGAGCCTTCTTTCAGTTGATTTCTGTCAGTCTGCTTTTTTTGCGTCCTCGAGCACTGTATCTTCGTCGCTGTGTGCAACGTGTACAGGCTTGATATGCCAGATGTCTTCTGCATAATCGCGGATGGTCCTGTCAGAAGAGAAGAAAGATGATGAAGCAATATTGAGGAGGCTCTTCTTATTCCATTCATCACGGTTGCTCTTGTAGAGAGCAGATGCTTTGTCGTGTGTAGATGAGTAGGAAGCAAGATCAGCAAAGAGGAAGTATCTGTCGTTGTGAGTGAGAAGAGACTCAAGGAGGGGAGTAAAGATTCCGTGTTCGTTGTTGCTGAAGAAGTCGGAGCTAATGAGTGAAACAGCATCCTTTATCTCCTGGTTGTTCTCCATCCATTCTCTACTTGAGTAGGTGGAAGAGAGTGCCTGGATTTCCTTTTCGGTGTGGCCGAAGATGAAGATGTTCTCGTTTCCGACTCTCTCTGCCATCTCAACGTTTGCGCCGTCAAGTGTTCCAATTGTGAGTGCACCGTTTACCATAAACTTCATGTTTCCTGTTCCGGAAGCCTCTGTTCCTGCTGTTGAAATCTGCTCTGAGAGGTTTGTTGCAGGAATGACTGCTTCGGCTAGTGTTACCCTGTAGTCAGGCATAAAGTAGACGTGGAGTAAATCCTTTACATCCCTGTCGTGGTTGATTATCGAGCTGATGTTGGATATGAATTTGATTATGAGCTTTGCGTTTACATATCCCGGAGCTGCTTTTCCACCGAAGAGGAATGTTGTGGGCTGGAAGTTCTGTCTGTAACCGGTGTCACTCTTGAGGCGGTTATATATCATTACGATATTAAGCGCATTCAAAAGCTGTCTCTTGTACTCATGTATTCTCTTTATCTGGACGTCGATGAGAGTGGATGTGTCGAGTTTGATGCCAGAGTCTTTCTTCAGAAATTCTGCTGCATTGCTCTTTGCTCTTTCTTTGACGGCACCGAGTTTTTCGATGAATGCCGGGTCCTTTTCAAATTTCTTGAGTTTCTCGATTTCATTGAAATCTGTAATCCACTTGTCGCCGATAGCTTCAGTTATAAGAGATGAGAGTGCGGGGTTGGCGTCAAGAAGCCAGCGGCGCTGTGTAATGCCGTTTGTCTTGTTGTTGAATCTGTCGGGGTAGATTGTTGCAAACTCGGGGAACATATTCTCGACAAGAAGCTTTGAGTGCAGTGCTGCAACACCGTTAGTCGAGTGGCTTCCGATGATTGCAAGGTTGGCCATTCTCACCATCTTGGGGTTGCTCTCTTCGATGATTGAAATCTTTGCAATCTTGTCGTTCTGCATCGGGAAATATGAAACAGCAGAGGAGAGGAATCGTCTGTTGATCTCATAGATAATCTGCATGTGGCGCGGGAGAATAGACTCAAGCATAGGAAGCGGCCACTTCTCGAGTGCTTCTGGCATGAGAGTATGGTTTGTGTAGCCCATTGTTTTGACTGTTATATCCCATGCCTCATCCCAGCCGAGGTTTTCGTTGTCGATGAGAAGTCTCATAAGCTCGGGCACTGCAAGGGATGGGTGTGTGTCATTGAGCTGGATTGCAGCTTCGCTCGGAAATGATGCCCAGTTGTAGTCACCGTTACGCTTGAATCTTCTCACAATGTCCTGCAGTGAACAGGAGACGAAGAAGTACTGCTGCTTGAGTCTGAGTTCTTTACCCATGTAGAGAGTATCATTCGGATAGAGGACTTGGGAGAGGGTTTCTGCGTTAATCTTCTTTCTTACAGCCTCTGTATAGTCGCCTGAGTTGAAATCCTCGAATGAGAATCCGTCGGGGCTTGTTGCCGACCATAGGCGGAGTGTGTTCACCGTTTTTCCACCGTAACCGACAATCGGAGTGTCGTATGCTACCCCGTCAACCTCTTCGGAAGGAATCCACTTGAAGACATCCCTGCCGTTCTCTCTCAGCTGAGTGACATAGCCGCCGAAGTATACCGGGTATGAGAGATCGGGTCTCTTGAGTTCCCATGGATTACCGTCCTTGAGCCAATTATCGGGCATCTCGACCTGCCTGCCACCTTCGATTTTCTGTCTGAAGATTCCGTAGTTGTATCTTATGCCGTAGCCGTAGGCGGGAAGTTCAAGAGTTGCAAGGGAATCGAGGAAGCATGCAGCAAGTCTCCCCAAGCCTCCGTTACCCAGCCCGGCATCGGGTTCTGTGTCCCTGAGGTCTTCATACTTATAGCCGAGAGACTCAAGTGCTTCTCTGACAGGCCCTTCTATGCCGAGGTTGATGACGTTGTTTGTCATTGCCCTCCCCATTAAAAATTCCAGTGAAAGGTAATAGACCCTCTTTGAATGGTTCTTTCTCTGTGTCTTCCTAGAAAGATCCCATTGATGGATAATCCTGTCTCTGATTGCATACGCTATAGCTTCGTATCTGCCTTCCTTGGTCGTATGATAGACATCCGCATCCTGATTATATTTCAGCTGTTCGGCGAAATCTCTTGCTATTTCCTTTGGTGAATTGCCATATCTTGTTTTGTCCTTTGACGGCATTTTCTTCTCCTAGATGTAAGTTTTTGCCTTTTTATTCTAATTAAATCTTGCTCCTATATTCAATAACAGGGCTCGTATTATTTTTTTTTAAATAGATATGGACGTAACCTCATATATGATATTGTATGTTTTTCTCACACGCTTGAATCTTTTCCCCTTGATGCGTAAAATAACAACGATTACTTATTTTACATGGCCTTTTGCTCAAGGCTCTTCTTTCTATTGACAAGAGGGGCTGTCTTTTGCTAGAGTTTGTGTTGCGTGTCGCATTCCGGTGCGTATGCTCTTGTAGCTCAGCATGGTAGAGCACCACCATGGTAAGGTGGGGGTCGGCGGTTCGAATCCGCCCGGGAGCTTTTTTGAGCGACGTGATGTCGTGAGGAGATATATATGGCAAGTTCAAAGAAAAAAGGACCAGTAGAGAAGATTGCTCTTCAGTGCACAGAGTGTAAGCAGAAGAACTATACTACAGAGAAAAACCGCCGCAATACACCTGAGAAACTTGAACTCATGAAGTATTGCCCGTTTGAACGCAAGCACACCTTGCACAGAGAAACAAAGATTAAATAATGTGAAAGGGATCTTCGAGGTGCGAGCAGGTCAGTAGCTCCAATGGTTAGAGCACTGGTCTCCAAAACCGGGTGTTGGGGGTTCGAATCCCTCCTGGCCTGCTGGCACTTCGAGGACAGTGGAGAGAATATGAAGAAAATAGCAGCATATTTCAAAGGTTGTTGGAATGAACTCAAGAAGGTTTCTTGGCCGAGCCGTGAGACTGTCGTCCATTACACATGGGTCGTTATCATATCAACAATAGTCTTTGCAATTGTTCTTGGCCTTGTCGATATCGGCATCGGTCAGCTGATGGATCTTATTTTCTAAGGAATAGGGAATAAACGATGGAAAAGGGTTGGTACGTTATCCAGACATACTCAGGCTACGAGCAGAAGATAGAGAAGATTATCAACAAATACATCTCTATTGATCCTGAATTCAAGGCGTATTGCACAGGGGTTAATATCCCGATGGAAAAAGTTAAGGTACGTTCGGAAAAGGATGGGGAAGTAAAGATTGAGGAAAGAAAGATTCTTCCCGGTTATCTGCTTGTCGAGCTGCAGCTTCCAGATACAGGCTGGAATTCCATCGTCTCCAAGATTGTAGGAATCAACGGGGTATCAGGATTCCTTTCCGGCGATCCGAACGGCAAGGTCCCGCCCACTCCACTCAGTGCCGCAGAACACAAGAGAATTCTTGTCATGGCTGGTGTTCTTCCTGAGGAGAAGAGCTTCAGGCCGAAGCAGGATTTCGCACTCGGGGAGGAGGTTTTGATTACTTCCGGTCCGTTTGCTTCGTTTAATGGTACTATTGATGAAATCGACACGCAGAAGAACAGACTTAGACTTTCGGTTCAGATTTTTGGTCGCAGTACTCCTGTCGAGGTTGACTTCAATCAGGTTGAAAAGGTTATCTACTAGGATAGCCTTTTGGTTTTTTTATTATTTTTATCAAGTAATCTCCCCACTATGCTTGAGCATATGGGTGGGAGCTCTTCGTTGAAGAGCGTTAATACCAGCGCGGAACCCCGCTTATCGGTCAACTCAGACCAGGTTCCGGCGTAAGGAGAAAGAAAATGGCAAAGAAGAAGGTTACCGCAGTAATCAAGCTTCAGTGCCCTGCCCAGAAGGC
>CAVFNE010000084.1:0-9750 GCA_963623755.1 Muribaculaceae bacterium
GGGTGGGGATTTGATGGCCGTATCTGCAACGGTGAAGGAAATAACAGATAAGCTTGGAGAAGTGGGTTCGTATGATGAATTTCAGAGGGTTATTACTGCCGGATATTTCATTCCACTTATCATAAACGGAACGATGAACAGCTTTACAATCTCGGGGGGAGAGAAGCTGGATAAAGATAAGGGGTACCTCTTCATCTCCAACCATCGTGATATTATCCTGGACTGCATGCTCCTTGATTATGCGCTTTTAGAGAAAGATAAGGGCCTGTGTGAGATGGCTGTCGGCGACAACCTTATGGCAAACCAATTTGTCGAGGACCTTTTCAGAGTCAACGGGGGAATAATTGTAAAGAGAAGTCTTCCGATGAGAGAGAAATACACTGCCTCCCTCAAACTATCACAGTATTTTGTTTCAACTGTCAGTGAGAACAATAAATCCATATGGGTGGCACAGAAGAGTGGAAGAAGTAAGGATGGAATAGACACAACTCATCCATCCATTATCAAAATGCTCTATCTTTCCCAGCGCGAAAGCGGTGTGGATTTTGCCACTCTTATAAAGAAATGTAATATTGTACCTGTTGCCATCAGCTATCAATTCGACCCCAATGACATAAATAAGGGTAGGGAGGAGATACAGAAGGAACATAACGAAGGTAAGTACGAAAAGAAGAAGTATGAAGATATAATAAGCATGGTGAAGGGCCTGAGGTGTCAGAAGGGTAATGTCCATATTTCCATCGGTGACCCGATAGAAAAGGATCTTGATACACCGGAGGAAGTTGCGCGCGAGATCGACCGTCAGATTCACCTTAATTATAAGCTTTTCGATACCAATTACATTGCTTATGACTATATGGAGAATACGGACACATTCAAAAATGAGTATACTCCTCTTACAAAAGAGGTGTTTTTAGAGCGCTTCAATCATCTCTCGAATGACCTCAGAACCTTTGTCCTGAATACCTATGCAAACCCTGTGAGGATGATGATGGAGGAGAAAAGTGAGGAATAAGGCGTTCTTTCTCTTCATTTTTCTTTTATCTTTGATTGTCTCCTGCTCTTCGGAGGACTTTACTCTCTCATCTGTATCTCTCTCTCGCAATATAGATATGACGGGAGATGTAAAGAAAGAGGAGGCAGTGCTTTCTTTCGATATTGTTTCAAACGAGAGCAGCGAGACGGGTTATACATTTCTTCTCGTCTCTCCATCCGGGGACTTGAGATGGGAAGGAGGAGTTACAAAAAGTGGAGAGAAGTGTTCGCTCGACACTCTTTCCATCACACCCGGCGCATCGTTTGAAGAGGGGGTATATACTCTCTATGTCTACTCTTCTTCGGGCAGCGAAGGCGAGAAGGAAATCGAGATAGCAAGGGAGGAAGGGAATTATACATACGAAAATGCCCTGACAAAAAACTCAGCCTCAATCAGATACTACAACAGTTTGAGCATGGAGGTTGATGACGCCTCAGACGCAGATTGGGCTCTTATCGAATACAGCGACAGGTATTCCAACAGGGTCAAATTCATAACCGTTTTAAATCAATAACTACACCGTGCGTCCGACCATCTTCATGAGATTTTCTTTTGTCAGCTTAACAAGGAATGTTCTTCCGTGAGGACAGCATGGCTCTTCCATTCCGAAGACCTTCTTCAATATTTCAACTGCACTGTACTTATCGACTTCGTCACCCATCTTGATTGCTGCTCTGCATGCCATTGTCGCAAAGAGCTTTTCTTCAAGTTCGTGCTCGTCAAGCTTCGCGGAGACTACAAAGTCGATGATTTTGTCCTCGATTCCCCTGCATATGGCAGGAATTGCGTCAATCTCCCACTCCCCCTTCTTTACCCGGGCGAGCATTATTCCAAGTTTTGTATAGACATACGAGTTGTTCTCGAGAAATGTATCTGTCAAATCATCAACTTCTATCTTTATCGGGACAAGAAGGCTTTGTAGAGTGGACTGCGATATAAGTTCATCGTAGAGAATCCTTTCATGCGCTGCATGCTGGTCAACAAGGTACAACACGCCTTTTCTTTCACATATGAGAAAGAGCTTGAAGGCCTGTCCTATGTACTTGATTTCATCATCATCATCTTCTTCTTTTACCTCTGAGATATCTGTTTTCGGTGCCTTGACTTCCTCTCTTGCTTTTTTCAGTAGCTTTGCTTTCTCAAGCCACTTTTTATCTTTGTTTACATAGGGGGTGATGCGCTCTTTAACAGAGTCATTTACGCTTTCCCCATCTTTTTCCCCGTAGGGGCTGTGGCTTTCCTTCTGCTCTTTTATCACGCTGCCGTAGCTTTCGGTTTTTTTATCGTTTTCGCTTCGTTTTACGCCGTCGAAGAGGTAGAATTGTGTTTCGTTTTTAATCTCCGGAATCTTACGCTCTATGCCGGATTTGAGAAGAGATGAGACACTATGGTGGATTTCGGCGCTGTTACGTATTTTAACTTCCTTTTTTGCAGGGTGTATGTTGAAGTCCACCATCTCGGGGGAGTCTTCGATAAACACACATGCATATGGATAGCTGCCGCCTGGAAGAAGTTCGCCGTAGCCGTAGAGGACTGCCTGAACTATTGAGTACTCATCAACAGGACGGGAGTTGACATAAACTCTTATCTCCTTTTTGTCTGTGCGTTTGACGCCACTTCCTGTTGCGACTATTTTGATTGAATAGTTATCTTTTTTCTCTTCAAGGTAATAGACATCTCCATCTTGAATGGAGTAATCCCTGTAGAGCATCATGACACGCTCTTTCTCACTCTGTCCTTTCGGCCACCTCAGCTTCAATGCGCCGTCTATTTTGAGTGTAAAGCCGACCTGGGGGAAAGCCAGGGCTTTCGAAATAAGGAGGTTTTTGCACATCATAGCTTCTGTTGAAGGACGCTTTAAAAAACTGCGGCGTGCCGGTATATCGTAAAAGAGGTTTTCGCTTATAACCTCCGTACCCTTATCGGGTCCTGTGGAGATTATGTCACCCCGGAGGCCGTTATCTATTGTTATTGTTGATTTAACGCCGCTTGCTGAGTCCGATGTCGATACCGTTAATTTAGATACCGACGCAATCGAATAGAGCGCCTCTCCTCTGAAGCCGAGAGTTGTTATAGCGTATAAATCGTCCTCTTTTTTTATTTTACTCGTTGCATGAGGAGAAGCTATTATTTCTAGGTCTTCCTTCTTTATTCCTTCTCCCCAATCCCTGACTTTAATCCTGTCGATGCCGCCTCCGTCTATGGTGACTGCAATTTCGTCGGTCTTTGCATCTAGAGCATTGTCAAGAAACTCCCTTAGTATTGCCTGGGGCCTGTCGATGACTTCTCCTGCAGCAATACGTGCACTCAATTTCGGTGGAAGTAGATTGATTGAACCCATCTCAGTCGTTCACTTCTTTCAGTTTTACATTTGGAGATAAAAATTGTGGTGCCGCCGGTACTATGATTTCTTCTTCTGTTATCGTAGTTGTCCCGGTCTCTGTCTTTTTAGCTGCAGGTATATAACCGTAGAAGTAGTCGTGGCTGGATCCTGCCTCCACAGTCACATATTCGCCTCTGAGTGCATCATAGGCATTCAACGGAGATGAGGAGTAGGAGTATATCTTTTCTTCGCTCTCTGTTGATACTATCCTGAGCTCTCTTTTTTCTCTAACCTCAGTCTTTGTTACCGGAGTGTAGATATCTAATGAAACACCGTCGAGTGTCTTTACATCAACTTTTCCATCAATGAGATAGACTGTTATTCTCTCTTCATCCTCTTTTATTGAGAGGAGCGTGTTTCTATCCAGCGAGAGCGTTATCGAGGAAGTTTTTGCCTGTGCGATAGTATTGGTTGTCTTCATAATTATTCCGTCATCGGATACGTCAACAACGCCGTCTTTCACAGTAGCGCCGTATATATTGCACCCGCCGCTGAATACAAATGGAGCGGAAGCAGACGAAAGAGACAAAGCAAACACAAATAGTACAAAGAGAAGAGTAAATCTTTTCATTATCAGACCCCTAGAAAATAATAACACACTATTTTTCTTCCATCTACATTTCATTTTTCTTTATTATAGATGAGAAATCATGTGCGTTGTAGATATGTTCGCGTGTCAATTTATCTATATGGCATAGCTGGGAGACAATCGGCTTGAGGCGGGATCTTATGTTTGTCTGGTCATACGGGCACACAGGTTTGATGACGGGAATATCATACACGCTCTGTATTCTTCTCGTCACATTCTCCTTTGTCTCGATAAGAGGGCGGATTATTTCAATCTTTCCATCGAAGAAACTCATCTTCGGTTGCATGGTAGAAAAGGAAGCTCGGAAACATAGATTCATCAATGTTGTTTCCACCAAATCATCAAGGTGATGGCCCAATGCAATGCGCCTTATGTTGTGTTCCTCGGCCCAGGAAAAGAGTATGCGACGCCTGTTACGTGCACAGAGGTAGCAGTTGAATTCACCGTCGAAAGAGGATGGAAACTGTTTTTCGTTGAGAACTGTAAGGGGTATTTCGAGCCTGTCGAAGTACTCTTTTATCTTTTCCTTTCCTTCCGTCTCTATGGGATGCTCTATCCAGTCTATCATCACGCCGTGTATTGAGTACTTGTATTTTATCCACTTCTTCCTCAAGGAGAGTGCAAGGGCGAGGGCAAGTGAATCCTTTCCTCCCGACGCTCCGATGATTATATTCTCGTCGCTTTCTATCATCGAGTATGTATTAATTGTCTTTCCGACACCCTTGATAAACCTCATCATCCACGGCTCGATATCTCCGTCGAGGAGGGTTGTATATGATTTCTTCTCTTCATTCATTGTTATACTCCTTCCAGCTTCCTTCCCATGCCCTTCTACCGTGGGTTGTTGATCTAGTATTTCCCAAGTTCCCTTTCTGCATCATCTTTCGATACATATTGAGGAAGATACAGCCAGACTTTCCTCAGTTTCTTTTGAAAGAGTGTGCTCACTTCTCCTGTAAATACCATGTCACCGTCAGATATGTCGCTGAGAGTGCCGTTTTCATCTACGACGGGAATATGACTTTCAAAGTTTATGGGTTCAGGAATATCTATTACAACCTCCCACTCCCTGAGAGAGGGGTAGGATGGTTTGAGAGATGAGTAGATTGTGCTTTCAATTGCATCTTTCTCTTCCAGAATTTTTGCTTTCTCTTCGATTACTCCACCCTTTATATATTCCTTCACGGCCTTCCTTTCTAATAGGTTGTTGTGTTCGACCATATCGACAAGAGTGAGGGCCTCTGTCATGCTGCGCCTTGAAAAACATAGTGAGGCAAACTCCGCATCGTCCAGATTATATAAATCGTCATATTCTATAGTGCCGTCAAGAAGTGCTCTACATAGGGCTTTTTTTATCATTGCTGTTGCACTCCTGACACCTTTATGCCAATAGAGTGTGCGGTACATCATATACTTGGAGAAAAGTATCTGCTCCACATTGCTCACAGCCTCCTTCTTAAGCATTAATGTGCCGTCAACAAGAACAAGGGACGATATGACAAAGTCCGTGTCCTGTTTACCGTAGGGAATGCCGCTGAAGAAGCCGTCACGGGAGAGATAGTCGAGTTTATCCGGGTCGAGTGTCCCCGAGAGGATTGTTCTGTAAAGCAGGGTCTCGTTGTCCTCTGACGGTACATCCTTGTTGATAATGAGGGCTGTCATTTCAGGCTTTGACCCTGTTTTTTCAATCGCAGCGTAGAGCTCTTGGTGGTGGAGAATCATATCTTCGGCTATCTGTTCGTGCTCGCGTATTGCAAGTTCCTTGAGAGAGTGTGCATATGGGAAGTGGCCTATGTCGTGCAAAAGACAAGCCGATAAAAAGCTCATGATGCCGCATTCTGTAAATGGCAGTTCATCGCTTTTGCGTGAGAGTGATAAGAGAATTTCACGCCCCAGATGATATACCCCGAGTGAATGGCTCAGCCTTGTATGGACCGCACCAGGGTAGATGTGGTATGCTGGGCCGTTCTGCTTGATGCGAGCTAATTTCTGCACGTCCTTGACTAAGACCAAATCCTTCAGCTCTTTTGTCAATAGAATGTTCTGCCAGAGTGGATCTTTAACAGAATGGGTGAAACCGTTATTCAATATATTTTCAGCTTCGTTTCTTTTCATTACTTTATTCTATCATAAAGCTTGATTTTTGAGGTATACTCATCTCATGAAAAGATTTCTTCTCATTGCAGTCTCTCTCTTTATTCTTCTCCCTCTCTCAGCCTCTATCTCTCCGGTATCACAATCAATCGGTACTGTTGCCGTGGAAATTGAAAAGGGGAGTGCTGAGGAGTTGGTTTATAATGCAATGAGAGAAGAGTATACTTCACTGTGGCTTGAGAAATATGCCATCAATCCCACATCCTTCGCCCTCGCTTATTCCGAGGCTCTCTCAACGCTCCTTCCAATGGATGATTTTCTTCTCTCCACTTTGAACGGCAATGAGATAAAGGTTCTCGAGCAGAAAAGTTCAACTCTTCTCACATTCATAATAAAAGAGGGCAGAATTTCCGCCCTCCATAAAGAGATAGTTACTTTGTAAGTTCTTCGAGTCTATCAAGAAGACTTGAGAAGTAGTCTGTTGTCGCGATAATTGCGTCGCTTGAAGACATATCGACTCCGGCAACTTTTAAAGCCTCGATGGGGTAGCGCGAACCACCGGACTTGAGGAACGAAAGATAATCATTTCTTTCCTTTTCTCCTCCTGATAGTACACGGCGCGAGAGCGCAATGGACGCTGCAATTCCCGTTGCATACTTATAAACGTAGAATGCGTTGTAGAAGTGAGGAATCCTCAATCCCTCCATATCACTGTAGGACTCGAATTCGACTGACGGCCCGAAGTAGGCTTCCAAGAGTCCTCTGTAGACCTTTCTCATGTAGTCGATTGTAAGCGGTGTTCCATTCTCCTGAGCGGAGTGGAGAAGCATCTCGTACTCGGCAAACATTGTCTGACGGAAGAATGTTGCAACTATATCTTCAAGCTTCTTCGAGACAATGTATGCTTCCTCTTCTTTACTTTGTGCATTCTTGATGAGGTATTCGGAGAGAAGATTTTCATTGAATGTGGAGGCTACCTCTGCCTCGAAGATTGTATAGTCATAGCAGGGGAAGGGATTGTTGTGCGATGAGTAGTATGAATGCATCGAGTGACCGCCCTCATGAATGAGAGTGAATACGGAATCGAGAACCTCTTCTTCGAAGTTTGTGAGTATATATGGATTTCCTGTAAAGCAACCTGCTGAGAATGCTCCGCTCCTCTTTCCCTTGTTCTCATATCTGTCGACCCATCTGTCCTCTGTCAGTCCCTTTACAAGGATTTTTGAGTACTCCTCTCCCAGTGGCTTCACAGCCTCCTTTATGAGAGCCACAGCCTCTTCGTATGTATGTCTTCCACCACACTCTTTAACCATTGCTGTATAGACATCGTAGTGCTTGAGTTTTTCTTTTCCCATCATCTTTGCTCTCAGTGCGTAGTAGCGGTGGAGGGCAGAAAATGCCTTATGTACGTTCTCGATAAGGGAGGTATATACATCAACGCTTACGTTATCCGGATAGAGTGCACATTCGAGTGCCGAATTGTAGCCTCTTGCCTTTGCTACAAATACATCATTCTTGATGCTTCCTTCAAAGATTCTTCCAAGTACGTGCTGGTTCTTCTCATAGACTGCGTAAAGCTTTTCGTAAGTCTCCTTCCTTACACTCTCATCGCTACTTCTGATGAGCTTGGCAAATGTCGAGTGTGTGAGCTTTTCACCTCTTACTTCTCCGAAGTCGAAGTCGATGTTGTTTGCATCCATGAATGCCTGCTGATAGCCGCCGCGGTTAGCTGAGAAAAGGCTCATGATTTTCTCTTCCTTATCGGAGAGAATATGGTCCTTCATGCGTCTTGCTTTCTTTACATATACAACATAATCGCGGTTTCTCTCTTCCTTGAGATAGCTCTCTATCTTTTCGTCGCTGAGTGCCATAAGCTCGGGGCGCATCCAGCTTGTCTTTTCCGCAACCTTCGACTCGAGCATATCTGCCTTACCTGCGTCTTCCATTACATCTGGGTTTGATGCATCTGCCGAGTAATTGAGGTATGCCCATGAAAGTGTTCTTTCTGCTTCCTGCATAAAATCGAAGAAGAGGGCAAGTGCATTGTGGAAGGAGTCAGAGCTCTCACCGAGTCTTGACTTATATGTTTCAAGTTCATCCAGCCTGTTAGTCAATTTATCAAGTCTATTTTCATAGTCTTTTCTGTCTAGACAGAGCATGGATAAATCCCATGTGTCTGCTGTTTTCTGATCTTTTCTTTCTTTCATCAATTGTTATTTATCTCCTTTTCTATTAATTCTTTGATTATTCTTGCAGCTTTTCCTCTGTGGGAATATTTGTCTTTCTCTCCCTCTTCAAGTGTTGCAACAACACGCTTTGCATCATCTGAGTAGAATACAGGGTCGTAGCCGAAGCCACCCTCTCCATTCTCCGGAGAAAGTGTAATTTTACCTCTGCATTCCTCTTCGATAACATAAATACGGCTTGGAGAAAGATATAAGCACAGAGCACAGACAAAGGTTGCACTCCTGTCCTCAATGCCATCCATGTTTTTCAGAAGGAGCATATTTTTTTCGCTGTCGGAGAGTTTTCTCCCGCACTCATCCTCTCCGTAGCGCGCAGTGTGTATTCCCGGCTTTCCTCCGAGAGCTTTGACACAGAGCCCCGAGTCGTCACTCAAAACAGGTTGATGCACACTCTTGAAGAGTGCCTCCGCCTTGATAACTGCGTTTTCTATGAAACTGTTCCCGTTCTCGTCAGGGTCGAACACAATTGCTTCCTCTTTCGGAAGTGTGAGCTCGAAGCCCCCGAGAAGACGGGACATTTCTTTTTTCTTGTGATCATTACCTGATGCGAAATAAAGCTTCACGTCCGGCCTCCTAGGAGGATTATATTATTATAATCAAAATTGAACTACCCTGTGTTCTCCTATAGTTTCTGATACACTTTCCGCACAGTATTAAGAGAAGTAAATTCCTGGAGGCGGCTTGAGGTCCTCTACAAGATAACCTAATTACCTGGAGAGAATATGTTTTTATTTTGATTGTACCTGTAATTAATGGTTTTACCTCGGACGAGAATATTTTGAATACCTCTCTTTCACCTCCTGAATGTCTTCTTGCTAATTGCTTCATCTCAAAGTAAAATTAGCCTAGCGATGTAAGCGAGGTAAAGTATGAAGAATGTCAAATTACCCTTAGGTGAGTCGGGATTCGAAGATATAAGAGAAAAAAAGCTGTTTTATATAGATAAAACCCAATTAATCGAGGATATCTATAGAGATGGAGGAACCAAGGTTTTTCTCTTCACCCGACCGCGACGCTTCGGAAAGACTCTCGCAATGAGCATGTTATCATCCTTTTTCGACATCTCGAAAGAGAGCAGGGCACTATTTGAAGGACTTTACATCAGTAAAAACAACGAAATATGCGATGCGTGGATGAACAAATATCCGACAATCTTCATATCATTTAAGGATGTGGACGGTCTTACCTTTGATAATGCAAAAGAGACTCTTTATAAAATAATTGTAAGGCTCTATGAGAAGTATCTTTTTCTTCGTGAAAGTAAAAATGTTACAAAGGAGAACATAATCAGATTTAACAATATTTACGGAGAAAAAGCATCCCTGGGAGATTTAAAGGACAGCCTCTCTCTTCTTATGAGAATGCTTTATGCCCACTACGGTAAGAAGGTAATACTTCTTAT
>CAVFNE010000085.1:0-9608 GCA_963623755.1 Muribaculaceae bacterium
ATAAAGAAACATAATTCTTTATACAGATAATACATTGAATACATGGAGACGGCAAAAGTCACAAAGGGCTTATTCTTTATATAGCAAGGAATAAGCCTTTTACTTTTATCTGCGATGTCTACAAAAATGTATACTTAAGCCAAACATTATAAGTCATCATTTCGCGTCTTGTGACTCCTCAATTCCCATTGCTTCCTTAAAACCGCCTATGTTTAGCACCCGCTCAAGCGACTGAACCTGCGTCAGATGTGTATATTTAGGACAATTTTTGTTGTGGCCCATAAGAAGAAGCCGGGCAACTTCGGGAAGCTTTCCGATGTAAGACGTGTTCCACGTGTGCCTGAAGCAATACTGGGTACGCCAATTAAGCTCAACACCTGCTGCTTTTGCAGATACAACAAGTCTGTCGTTTGCAAGTTCTGCATAAATGTACTGCACACCGTGATCCTTACGCCTGTGGGAATTGGGCAAATCTTTTTCACGGAGTTCGAAAAGTAGTCCCCTTTACATTCATCTGCAAGACGATTTAGGAGTCTGGCCGTCTGTTCAGTTACAAAACCCTGCTTGTTCTTGGCTCCGACGCGTTTATCCGACGTTTTGATTCTCTTTACAATCTTATGAGTCTGCCAACTGACTTCCTCTTCTGTAAAAATCCCGTTGAGCTCGGTTCCGCTCATGTGGGAGAGAAAATTTTACGTTCTTTGCGAAAAATCTGTGATTTTTAAGTATGAGCGTGTCAATTTTAGTCTTTTGCTTAAGTGCAAGCGTAGATTTTCTTGCATTATGCGAGACGATTATGGAAAGCATCTGTCACCGCAAACGCCTCGTATTATATTATATCACGATTTGAGTTCAACTTCTCAAAAGGAATAATAAAAATTCACTATAAATTTTTATTTTCTGTGTTCAGAAGCGATTTTTTTGTGATATAATATATAATAAGCAAATGACCCGTTGACTGTGAGGTGTTGAGAATGATGAGGGTTAGCTATAAAAAATTATGGGTTTTGCTTGCAGAACGAGAACTAAGCAAAATGGAACTTCGCAAGCTCGCTGGCATTTCTCCTGCCACATTTACAAAGCTCGGAAAAAATCAAGAGGTCGCTCTTTCGGTTCTGCTGAAAATTGCTGATGTACTTGATTGTGATGCAGGAGATATTATGACTTTTATTAAAGATGGTAATTCTGTAAATTGTACCGAGTCTGTAAAATAATCGGAGGATTTGAAAATGTTAATGAATAACAATGAATATCTGGACTTGGTTCAGTCGATAAAACAGGAAATCAAGCAGGCACAATATAAGGCAACGCTGGGTGTCAACAAAGAGCTTATTATGCTCTATCACGGCATTGGACGGATCATCAACGAACATAAGTCTTGGGGCAATAAGTTCATCGAAAATCTTGCCGCTGATATAAAGCTCTCCTTTTCCGAAGCAAAAGGATATTCTGTTCGTAACCTTAAATATATGGCAAAGTTCGCTGCAACTTATGAGGACGAGGAATTTGTGCAGACGGTGTCTGCACAAATTCCGTGGTCGCACAATACGGCAATCCTGGATAAATTAAAAACGCCCGAACAGCGTGAGTGGTATATCCGTAAAACGGCTGAGAATGGCTGGTCACATAGTGTTTTGATTCATCAAATTGAAAGCGGGCTTTACCAACGCCAAGCTATTGCAGACAAAATCAGCAACTTTGAAAACCGTCTGCCTGTTCCACAAAGCGAACTGGCTGTACAAACGATGAAAGACCCATACATTTTTGATTTCATACCTTTTAAGGAAGATATGATTGAAAGGGACATCGAGCAGGCTCTCGTAAAGAATGTGACCAAGCTCCTTTTGGAATTAGGAACCGGCTTTGCTTTCCTCGGCAATCAATATCACCTTAATGTGGGCGGCGACGATTTTTATATTGACCTACTGTTCTACAATCTCAACTTGCGTTGCTATGTTGCAATTGAGTTAAAGACAGGCGAGTTCAAGCCAGAGTATGCAGGTCAGCTCAACTTCTATCTTTCTGCCGTAGATGGTATTTTGAAGTCCGAGCACGACAATCCTACGATTGGTTTGTTGCTTTGCAAGAGCAAAAACAACATTGTTGCAGAATATGCACTCAAAGATATGTCTAAACCTATCGGCGTGAGCGAATACAAGGTAACGAGCGACCTCCCCGAAAATTTGAGCAAACAACTCCCGTCTATCGAAGACATTCAAAAACACATAGCAAACGAATAAAGGTGTGTTCTCCTACAAGTCGTTCGTTCATATCCTTACTATTCAACTAAGCGAATAGTAACGAGCTCCACCCCTCTTTCGGCTTGAGAAAAAGAAGAAGCTCTGGCTTTCTCTTAGCTCAGGTATCAAACGAATGAGCAAACAATTTGTTTTCATTTTTCCTTTTGGAAGGTTCAAAACTCCCTGAAGAGTTCGCTGTGGCCTTTGAGATGTGTGTGGTCGTTGAGTGTCTCGAGGTAGTAGAGCTTGCTCTTCTCATCGTAGAGGAGTTTAGTAATGCTTGTGTTCTCGAGATGCTTTGAGAAAATCAGCCTCTTTGTAAATGGAAGTCCTAGGAGCCCTAGGAGTGTTGCTCTTGTCATACCACCGTGGCATACAATGTAGATTTTTTCATATGGACTTTCCTCTATTTCCCTGAAGACTACTTTTGCTCTATTCCACACCTCCTCACTCTTCTCACCTCCTGGGAAGGGAAGGTCGCTCTCCCTTTTCTCGAGTTCGTCGAAGAATGTTTTGTATTCTCCGTCCTTTGCAGAGAGTGGCAGCGAAGTGAGTTCTCCGTAGTCGATTTCTTTAAGCTCCTCTCTTTTCTCTATATCGAGATGCCAGTTTTCGTTGATGATAGCTGCTGTCTCCAAAGCCCTTTGGAGCGTGCTTGAGTAGAGCTTATCTGCCGTCTCATCCTTGAGGTATTCTTTAAGTAGATATGCCTGCTTTCTCCCTTTGTCTGAGAGTGGGACATCCTCGTTGAATGCTTTTATATCCTGTCTTCCGTGTCGTATTAAATATATCTCTTTCATAGCTTGAAGCTCAATGTTGCACTCTCTGCCGCTCGGGATGCAACATGCCCTCCGAGTGTGGCTGCTTCTTTAAGGCTTTTACCCTCAAGAAGGTAGTGGGTCACAGCAGCTGTCAGCGCATCCCCGCATCCGATTGTATTGACGGCATTAACTTTTTCCACTTCTATCTCTCCTTCTTCTCTTCCGTTAAAGTAAAGAGATGAAAGCTTTCCACGGCTTATGAGAGTCATGGTGCCGTAATCTCTGTAGAGTTCTTTCATGAGAGAGAGCGTTTTCCGCTTTATTTCGTCGTTGTTCTCATTTTCTCTTATCTCTCCGAGCTTGAAGGTCTCTGCGAATTCCCGGAAGTTTATCTTGATTAAGTATGGTCTCTGTTTCAGAGACTCGATTAGATCTTCTCCTTTGATATCGAGTATGACCTTTATATCATCTATCTTGCACTCGTTGACAATAGAAGGAATAAGCCACTTTTCATATCCGGGAGCCCTGCTTCCAGATATCACAACAGCATCCCTCTTCTCTTTCTCCTTTAAAAAAAGCTCAATAAAGCGTGAGGAAGTATCCTCTCCAACTCTATCCGACTCTTCGACAAGCTCTGTTGAGGTTCCTTTTGCAGCGTTAACGAGTGTGGTACATGTTCTGATATCACAGTTGCTTTCAACATACTTGAGAAAGATGTGTTCATTTTCAGCAAGGGTGAGGAACTCATCTTTTTTTGCCCCACCAAGTTGTGTCAGGTTAAGAGCGTTATCTCCCAGAAGATTGAAAACACGTGTTGCATTTATTCCTTTTCCGGAAGCAAATAAGTATTGCTCTTTTACTCTGTTTACCTCTCCCTCGTTGAACGAAGAAAAAACATAAATGTGCTCGAAAGCAGGATTGAGGCCGATAGTCAACACTTCTGCCATTATAGTGCCGCCCTGTATATTTTCTCCATATCGTCACGTGAGAGTGCTTTGATATCCCCGATGGTGCGCATGGAGTAGAAGGAACATTTGTCGGCGAGCTCTTTTATTTCATCTTCTGTTGGAGTGATTCCTGCATCCTTGAGGGAGGTTGGCATACCAAGCTCTTTATAAAACTCCTCAAATTTCTCTATTGTCTTTTCTCCATCCTTATATTCGTCACCGCTGGGTGTTATGTCGAAAAGATAATAGCCGAGAGAGGCAAAACGTATAGGAGAGTAAGAGAGCGTGTAGCGTGCCCAACTCGGCCAGATAATTGCCAGTCCTGCGCCGTGTGCTATGTCAAACATTCCCGAGAGCTCATGCTCCAACTGGTGTGTTGCCCAGTCACCTTTCGAGGAGTTACCCATTGCTGTAAGACCGTTGTGGGAGATTGACGAAGCCCACATCAATACTTTTCGCGCCTCATAGTCCTTCCCGTCCTTCATTGCCTTCAAGCCATAGTCCTTTACTGTCTTCAATAATGAAAGAGCAATGTTAGTTGTAAGAGGATTCGAGTAGTCCTTTACAAAGTATCTCTCCATTGTGTGCATCTGTATATCTACAATACTGCATGCTGTTTCATATGGAGGAAGTGTGTATAAGAGCTCCGGGTTTAAAAGAGCAAATTTGAGGCGACATACGTCACTGTTACATCCTCTTTTAAGATTTCCCTCTTCATCGTTTGTAAGCACACAGCTGTCGCTCATCTCAGAGCCTGCTGCTGCAAGGGTGAGGATACTGCCGACAGGAATGGATGAAGTAGGAGCCGATTTCTTCGAGAAGAAATCCCATACATCACCATTGTACTTTATCCCGTAAGCAATTGCCTTCGAGCTGTCTATGACGGAGCCGCCACCGATAGCAAGGATGAAGTCAATTTTCTTCTCCCTTCCCATTTCTATTCCTTTCCTCACAAGTGAGAGCCTCGGGTTCGGCTGCACGCCGCCAAGGAGCGTATATGTTATCCCCGCAGTGTCTAGGAGTGCCGTTACTTTCTCCAGTAGGCCGTTCTTCTCTATTCTCTTTGAGCCATAATGGATGAGTATGTTCTTTGCCCCTTCCTTTCTCAGTTCTTCGGCTGTTTTTTCTTCTGCATTCTTTCCAAGTGTTACTCTTGTCGGTGTGTAATACTGCGTCATAATTTCCTCCACAGAGATTATAAATGATGGCTTTATCTTCATAAAGTAGTTGAAAGCCCGGAGATTGTTTATTTAAACTTTAGAAAATGGAAAAGGTTGTGGTTGTGGGCCGTGGATGCGTCGGAGCAACGGTCCTGAATAATATAAAGGATAATGGGGAGGTCTATTCCCTTGTAGATGAAGTGCGCTTCTCCCGCCTGGAGGAGATAATATTCAATTCAACTGTATTGGATGTAAATACGATAACCCCCTCTTATCCTTTCAAAGCTGATTTGATAATAAATACAGTAAAAAATTTCAGTCTCTCTTCCACCATTTCCCTTATATCTCCGTTTGTCGGTGATGATACGTTAATCCTTCCCCTTCAGAATGGAATTGAAAGTGAGGATGTGCTTGCCTCTTCTTTCGGTAAAGAAAAGGTGGTAAGGAGCTTTATACAGAAGTTGAGCACAAATCGTAACGGAAACTTTGTCACATCATTCTCCCCCGGGGAGATAGTCTTCGGTGAGGATGACTCATCGCTCTCGACGAGGATGGAAAAGCTTATGTCATATTTCGATGGGACAAAGCAACCATATAGGGTGGCGGAAGACATAAAGCATGAGCAATGGGTGAAGTTCATGACAAATACCTGCTTCAATACACTTACAGCCCTTATGGAATATGACTATGGAACAGCACTTTCGAGTGATAGTTTTATCAGGGCCGTAAGGGTTGTTGCGAAGGAAGTGCAACTAGTTGCAATTACAGAAGGAGTTGAGCTGACACAGCGCGATATAGAGAGTATGATTTCGCTTTCCCTCTCCCTTCCTCCACGCGGCTACAGTAGTATGTGCAATGATGTGATGACACATAGAATGACCGAGAATAAATGGTTCTGCGGTTCGATATCGAAGATGGGGAAAAAGAGAGATATTAAAACCCCGTGCTCCGACCTCTTATATATTCTTCTGGAGGCGAAAAGTGGGCACTGAACATTTCAAAGAGAAGGCCTCGGCATATACGGCACTCTCTCTCTTTTATTCGGATGACAAAAAAGCGTGGGATATACTCACATCCTTAGATGTCGACTACTCGCTCTCCTTTCCTTCCTATACAAGGGAATTCACCTCTACGCAGGAGGAGGAGAGTCGTTTTAACGCATTATGGCGTGATGTACGCTCCTCATTCGAGTTGTGCCGTATAAACTATACTGTGCTCCCTTATGAGGATGAGGAGAATAACATACATTTTCTATATCTTGCGGGGGATGCGGGTTTACTGGAAGGAAAGAAGCTTGTATTTCTGGGAGCTGTAATGCCGTCCTTAGAGGCAAGAAAGGACACATATTTATGTGTTCAGGAGGCAATAAAGAACGGCTATACAATTGTAGCTCCTTTTGAGTCCGGACTCGGGCCGTATGCTCTTTCCGTCGCAGTTAAGGAAGGTGGAAAAGCTGTTGCCGTGCTGTCCTCAAATCTTACAATGTGCTCCAATGAGTCACTATTGGAGTTGATGGAAGCCATATACAGCAAGGGCCTACTTGTGAGCCAGTTTTCACCCCATACAAAGAGGGAGAAGTGGCATATGGTACTGCGTAACAGATTCCTATCGTCATTCGGGGATGCGTTTTATCTTTCGGAGGAAAAGGACGGAGGCCCCGGGTGGGCAGTCTTCGACGCAGCATTGAAGAAGGGGAAGAAGTGTGGCATATCATATTCGGCGGTATCCAACGAAAACTACTCATGGTGCAGGGCGAGAAATGAAGACGGCGCACTGGTCATAAAGAAGCCGAAGGATATAAAGGCGCTCTTCACCCAGGCGAGAAAGAGGAAAAAAACTCCGGCTCTTGACGAGACATAAGCGTGGGAATAACATCCTACTTAATTTGTTCAAAAGGAAAAATAATCAACAATGAAACCTATTACAGCTAATGATCTAAGAAAAAAGTATATCGACTTTTTCGTCTCCAAGGGACACAAACAGATTTCCGGTGCTTCCCTTATCCCTGAAAACGACCCGACAGTTCTCTTTACGACAGCAGGTATGCACCCGCTTGTCCCGTATCTATTGGGGCAGGAACATCCTGAGGGCAATAGACTGTGCGACTATCAGAAGTGTATCCGCACAGGTGATATAGACAGTGTAGGAGATCCGAACCATCTCACGTTCTTCGAGATGCTCGGTAACTGGTCACTCGGAGCATATTCCAAGAGCGAGATGATTGGCTACTCATTCGAGTTCATGACATCTGTTCTTGAAATTCCTGTCGATAAGCTTTCCGTCACGGTTTTTGCAGGCGACGAATCTGTCCCGAGAGATACAGAAGCGGCAGAGAAGTGGGCAAGCCTCGGAATTCCGAGAGAAAGAATTTACTTCATGCCGAGAGAAGACAACTGGTGGGGACCTGCAGGAGAGACAGGACCCTGCGGCCCAGACAGCGAGATGTTTATCGACACAGGTCGCCCAACATGTGGCGAGGACTGTAAGCCCGGATGTCACTGCGGTAAGTACTTCGAAATTTGGAACGACGTCTTTATGCAATACCGTAAGGAAAAGGACGGTACTTTCCATGAGATGGATAGAAAGTGTATCGACACCGGTATGGGTATTGAAAGGACAATCGCCATCCTTCAGGGGAAGAAGAGTGTATATGAAACAGAGGTCTTCCAGCCGATTATCAGGGCCATCGAAGGACTTTGCGGCAAGAAGTATGGGGATAACGAGAACGACGACATCTCTATTAGAATTATATCCGACCATGTAAGAACATCGGTCTTCATCCTCGGCGACCAGAGAGGAATGGCCCCGGGCAATGTAGGTCAGGGTTATATACTGCGCCGTCTTATCAGAAGAGCTGTAAGACACGGCAAGAAACTCGGTATTGAGTCTTATTTCCTTTCCTCTCTTGCTTCTGTTGTTCTCGACCTCTACGGCGAACCGTACCCTGAACTCATCGAGCACAAGGACTTCATATTCGAAGAACTCGAGAGGGAGGAGGAGAAGTTCAGTAAGACTCTTTCCAACGGTGAGAAGGAATTCGAGAAGATTCTTCCCAACCTTATGAAGGGTAAGAGCAGGGTAATCGGAGGTCGCATCGCATTCAAGCTTTATGATACTTACGGCTTTCCGATTGAACTGACCCAGGAACTTGCCAAAGAGCACGGTTTTACGGTCGATACAGATGGCTTCAAGGAGGCCTTTGAAAAACACCAGGCAATATCACGTGCGGGGGCGGCAGAACAGTTTAAGGGTGGGCTTGCCGATCACAGTGATGCAACAACAGCCCTACATACGGCGACACACCTTCTTCATAAGGCACTCTCTGTTGTTCTCGGCGGCTATGTAAAGCAGCTTGGAAGTAATATAACAGCTGAAAGACTCAGATTCGACTTCAACCATCCCCAGGCTCTTACAAAGGAAGAGATTAAGGCTGTAGAGGACCTTGTAAACAAAGAAATCGAGCTTGACCTTCCTGTCGTATGCGAGACTATGACTCTCGACGAAGCAAGGGCTAAGGGAGCTGCAGCACAGTTTGATTCGAAATACGGTGAGCTTGTTAAAGTATATTCAATCGGTGACTTCTCAATCGAAGTCTGTGGCGGCCCGCATGTTGAGAGAACAGGGCAGCTGGGGCACTTCAGAATTGTTAAGGAACAGTCATCAAGTGCTGGAGTCAGAAGAATAAAGGCCGTACTTGAAAAATAAAAGTGTTATATCCGCCTCGTAATGGGGCGGATTAAGGTTGTATAAATTCACTTGCCTCTTAAATCGTTTCATATGATATTATTACTATAGAATCACAAGGAGGTCACGATGACGATAAACAGAGAATACAAAGATAGACTCTCCGTTTATCTTCGGCAGGGAAGAGAACAAAGAATGGGCCCTCAGCTTATACAATGCAGTCAACGGTACTTCCTATAGTTTTTGTTGATGATTTAGTTCTGACAACTATTGATGATGCATTATACATGGGCATGAAGGACGATGTTTCGTTTCTCTTTGCTGACCACGTCAACATCTACGAGCAGCAATCTACTCTCAATCCCAATATGATGTTGAGGTATCTTATGTATGCTGGAATGATTTATTCCGGCTACACAGAGACTAAGCACTTAAACCTTTTCAGTACACAAGTAAAGAAAATACCGGCACCCAGGAATGTATGTTTCTATAACGGCGCGTCAGAAATGGATGAGAGGATGGTATATAAACTCTCTGATAACTTCATTAACAAAGAAAAGGGTGACATAGAGGTCGTAGTATTGATGATAAACATAAACTACGGCAGGAACAAAGACTTTCTGGCGAAATGTAAGCCCCTTGATGAATACTCCTGGTTTGTTTCTGAGATAAACAAGAATCAAAAAGAATCAGGTGATATGAAAAGGGCAGTGGATAAAGCCCTCGATGACATGAGTGACGATTATGTAATAAAGCCGTTTCTTATGGCCCACAGGGCAGAGGTGGAGATTATGTGTATAACAGAATATAACGAAA
>CAVFNE010000086.1:0-9546 GCA_963623755.1 Muribaculaceae bacterium
TTGTGGAGGAGTTCGCAAAAAAAGAGTATAAATCGTATATTCTGATTAACTTTCAATTTGACAAAAATAAGGTTAAAGATCTTTTTGAGAATATGTCTTCTCTTGATGAGTTTTTCCGTAATCTCTCGCTTATCTACGGCGTTAAACTTTATGAAAAAGAGAGTATCATAATTTTTGATGAGGTTCAGCGTTTTACTCTAGCCAGAGAGTCTATAAAGCAGCTTGTCCTTGACGGACGCTATCATTATATGGAAACGGGCTCTCTCATTTCTTTGAGACATAACACAGAGAATATTCTCATTCCCAGCGAGGAAAGAATCATCAATATGTATCCGATGGACTTTGAGGAGTTTTTATGGGCATGTGGAGATGAGGTCACTGCTGATGCAATAAGGGAAAATTTCCGTTCTCATAAATCTTTCGGGGATTCAATGCATAGACTAATTTTGAAGAAATTCAGAACATATCTTGCCGTCGGGGGAATGCCTGAAGCTGTAAGTGAGTTCATAGAGGCAAATGACTATGCCAGAGTTGATCTTATCAAGCGTGATATCTTATCGCTCTATGAAGCAGATTTAAAAAAGCTTGATGATGATACTCATCTTTCAACCTCCCTTATATTGAAAGCAGTTCCTTCCGAGCTCTCTTCTTCCTCAAGGCTTTTCAGAACTGTTGCGCTTGGCTCTAATTCAAGAATGAGACGTGCCTATTCCTCATTTGATGCGATAGAAGAGTCAATGATTGTGAATATTGCTTCTTCTTCAATGGATCCTACCTGCGCGCTTTCCTTAACAAGAGATTTTACAAGGCAGAAGATCTATATGGCCGATACAGGGCTTCTTGTCTCACAGATTTTCCGTTCATCTAAAGAGCCTATAAATGACTCAATCTATACTTCTCTCATAACAGATAAGATATCTCTCAATATAGGTATGGTCATAGAGAATGCTGTTGCTCAGGCTTTGAAGACAAATGGATATGACCTGTACTTTTATATGTTTGATCATTATGAAATCGATTTTCTGCTTCAGAATGGAAAGAAGGTTATTCCTATAGAAGTTAAGTCATCATCGTATTCGCCTCATAAGTCGTTGGATGTATTTTCTGCGAAATATTCCTCACGCGTTGATAATACACGCTACGTTATCTATTCTAAAGATTTGAAGAAGGAAGGGAATATAATGTTTATCCCATTCTATATGACGATGTGTTTATAGAAGTATTTCGGTCTATGTAGATGTGCTCCTATGTGCTTTATATAGTCAGACATTACTGAAATTCCTTTCTGTCCGGTATGGTATTTCTGGGCCAGCGTCGCCGGTGTATGTTATGAAGAATTGTGTAAAAAAACAGGCTGCATTTTTACCGCAGCCTGCATACTTTTTGGCTAAGCCTTATTTCTCGTCATAGAGATCGATAAGTTTCAAGAGGTGCTCATAGCGCTTCTTTGCTTCTTCTTCGTTCAGTTTGAAGAGAGATTCAGCACGTGACGGGAACTCACGGGTGAGTCTTGAGTAACGAGCTTCGTTCATCAGGAATTCCTGATAACCGCCGGCAGGAGCCTTGCTGTCGAGAGTGAATTTCTTCTCTGCAGCCGGGTTATACCTGAAGAGGTTCCAGTAACCGCACTCAACAGCCTTCTTCATCTCTTTCTGGCAGTTAGCCATACCACCCTTGATTGAGTGCATCTCACAAGGAGCGTAACCGATGATGAGTGACGGGCCGTCATATGCTTCAGCCTCTGTGATAGCTTTGATTGTCTGGTTCGGATTAGCGCCCATAGCAACCTGTGCTACGTATACATAACCGTATTGCATTGCAATCTCGCTGAGGCTCTTCTTCTTGATTTCCTTACCGGCAGCTGCAAACTGTGCAACCTGACCGATGTTGGAAGCCTTGCTTGCCTGTCCACCTGTGTTGGAGTAGACTTCAGTATCGAAGACGAAGATATTGACGTTCTTCTTGCTTGCGATAACGTGGTCAAGTCCACCGTAACCGATGTCGTATGCCCAACCGTCACCACCGAAAATCCATACAGACTTCTTGGAGAGGTAATCCTTCTTCTCGAGGATTGCCTTTGCTTTATCGCAACCGCAGCTCTCAAGTGCCTTGACATACTTCTCTGTTGCTTCTTTGTTAGCTACAGAATCGTTAAGTGTCTCGAGCCAAACTTCCCCTGCTACCTTTACATCTGCATTGTCGCCGTTAGCGATGATGTCGTGTGTAAGTGTGACGAGGTCTTCTCTAATCTTATCCTGACCGATGAAGAGACCAAGTCCATGTTCTGCGTTATCTTCGAAGAGTGAGTTACACCAAGCTGGACCCTTTCCTTCCTTGTTTGTGCAATAAGGTGATGTTGCAGCCGGACCGCCCCAGATTGATGAACATCCTGTTGCGTTGGAAATGTACATTCTGTCGCCGAAGAGCTGTGTAACAAGGCGGGCATAGCTTGTTTCAGCACAACCTGCGCATGAACCACTGAATTCCAAAAGCGGCTGTCTGAACTGGCTGCCCTTGACTGTATTGTCAACCATATCTTCCTTGTCTGATACCTTGGATACACAGTAGTCGAATACCTTCTGCTCTTTCAGTTCGTCTTCCATATTGACCATCTGTAGTGCTCCGACAGGACAAGCAGATACACAAACCGAGCATCCCATACAATCGAGAGGAGATACTGCGATAGCGAACTTGTAAACGCCCTTGCCCTTTCCTGCCTTTACATCGACAATCTTTGCGCCTTCCGGAGCTGCAGAAGCCTCTTCGGCAGTGAGTGCGAACGGTCTGATTGTTGCATGAGGACATACATAAGAACATTGGTTACACTGGATACACTTTTCGCTGTCCCATGTCGGAACTGAAACTGCAACTCCTCTCTTCTCGTAAGCTGAAGCACCGAGTTCGAACTGTCCGTCTGTGTGGTCAACAAATGCGCTTACAGGAAGTGAATCACCATCCATTCTGTCAACAGGATCAAGGATTGTAGAAACCATCTTGACGAGATCTTCTCTTCCTTCCTTAGCCGCGTCAGTCTTGTTGTCTGTTGCCTTAGCCCAGTCTTGTGGAACATCAATCTTTACAAATGCTGTAGCACCGAGGTCGATAGCCTTATGGTTCATATCTACGACATCCTGTCCCTTCTTGAGGTAGGAAGCTGTAGCCTTTTCCTTCATGTGTTGGATAGCTTCTTCCTGTGGCATTACCTTTGCAAGTGTGAAGAATGCGGACTGGAGGATTGTGTTTGTTCTCTTGCCCATGCCGATCTTCTGAGCCAGGTCTATAGCGTCAATTGTATATAGCTGGATGTTGTTCTTTGCAATATACTTCTTGCTCTCTGCATCGAGGTGATGATTCAGCTCATCGAGTGTCCACTGACAGTTGATCATGAAGATTCCGTTCGGCTTTACATCCTGAACCATCTTGAATCCCTTTGTTACATAGCTCGGGTTGTGGCATGCAACAAAGTCAGCCTTGCTGATGTAGTATGGGCTTCTGATGGGTTTATCACCGAAGCGGAGGTGTGAAATTGTTACACCGCCTGTCTTCTTTGAGTCATACTGGAAATATGCCTGGACATACTTATTTGTGTAGTCTCCGATAATCTTGATGGAGTTCTTGTTGGCACCGACTGTACCATCTCCGCCGAGACCCCAGAACTTACACTCGATTGTTCCCTCTGCAGCTGTGTTGGGAGCATTCTTGTCTTCCTTGAGTGAGAGGTGTGTGACATCGTCGTTGATGCCGAGTGTGAACTGTCTCTTCGGGTTCTTCTTGTTGAGTTCTTCGTAGACAGCGAAAATGCTTGATGGAGGAGTATCCTTGCTTCCAAGACCATAGCGGCCGCCGATAACGGTCTTACCTGTGATACCGTTTTCGCTGAGAGCTGTAACAACATCGAGGTAGAGAGGCTCTCCGAGAGCGCCTGGCTCCTTTGTTCTGTCAAGCACTGCAATCTTTGTGCATGTCTTCGGGAGTGCCTTGATAAGTCTGTCAGCTTTGAACGGGCGGTAGAGTCTTACTTTGATAAGGCCGACCTTTTCTCCGTGTGCATTGAGGTAGTCGATGACTTCTTCGGCAACATCACAGATACTACCCATTGCGATGATGACTCTGTCTGCATCTTTTGCACCGTAGTAGTTGAAGAGCTGGTAGTCTGTCCCGAGCTTCTCGTTGATCTTTGCCATGTAGCTCTCGACAACTTCAGGAAGTGCATCGTAGTACTTGTTGCATGCTTCTCTGTGCTGGAAGAAGATATCACCATTTTCGTGTGATCCTCTCATGTGAGGGTGTTCAGGATTGAGTGCGTGATCTCTGAATGCCTTGACTGCATCCATGTCGCACATATCCTTGAGGTCTGCGTAATCCCATACCTGAATTTTCTGGATTTCGTGGGATGTTCTGAAGCCGTCGAAGAAGTTGATGAAAGGAACCTTGCCTGAAATTGCTGCCAGATGAGCAACAGGGGAGAGGTCCATGACTTCCTGGACGTTTCCTTCACAGAGCATTGCAAAGCCTGTCTGGCGACATGCCATGACGTCGCTGTGGTCACCGAAGATGTTCAGCGCCTGGCTTGCAACAGTTCTAGCTGAAACATGGAAAACAGCTGGAAGCTGCTCGCCGGCAATCTTGTACATGTTCGGGATCATTAATAATAGACCCTGGGAAGCAGTATAGGTGGATGTGAGCGCACCGGCTCCGAGAGAACCGTGAACAGCACCAGCTGCACCTGCTTCAGATTGCATTTCAACTACCTTAACCTGAGTTCCGAAGATATTCTTCAGGCTGTTTGCACTCCACTGATCGACAAAATCTGCCATCGGGCTGGATGGAGTGATAGGATAAATACAGGCAACTTCGCTGAATGCATAGCTTACATGAGCCGCTGCGTTGTTGCCGTCCATGGATTTCATTTTTCTCACCATGAAAGAGCCTCCTTGACATTAGTCCAGACTAAAAGTCTGTTAGGGAATAAACCAAATATAGGTACAGCAGAAAAGAATGGAAGATAAGCCATTCCTCCTCTTGTGTAACCTTATAAAGCTTAAACCCAAACAGCTCTTTTTTTCAACATAAAACTGATTAATACAAAAATATGAAAAACCGGCCTTATTTGGATTATTACGAATTGTCTTAAGACCGGGAAGCGTAAACTAACTTGTTTAAAGAAAAGAAAAAGAGCACCGCGTGATGCTCTTGTCTCTTTTACTTGAAGTATCTATCTAGGAGGCCTTTGAAAGCCTTTCCGTGGCGTGCTTCGTCGCGTGCCATCTCGTGCACTGTATCGTGAATTGCATCAAGGTTGTATTTTTTTGCTATTTTTGCAAGTTCTGTTTTTCCTGCAGTTGCACCATTCTCTGCATCAACCCTCATCTGGAGATTCTTCTTTGTCGAAGATGAGATAACTTCTCCCAGAAGTTCGGCAAACTTTGCAGCATGTTCCGCCTCTTCATAAGCAGCTTTCTCCCAATAGAGTCCAATTTCCGGATAACCTTCCCTGTGTGCAACCCGTGCCATAGCCAGGTACATACCCACCTCACTGCATTCGCCTTCGTAGTTACTTCTCAGAGCATCGATGATTTGCTTCTGCACGTCCTCCGGTACATCGGAAGGAAATACTTTTCCAACCCCCACAACATGCTCACTGGCCCAGCTCATCTCTTCTTCCTGGAGCTTGAATCTCTCTCCACTTACTTTACATACCGGACACTTCTCAGGCGGCTCATCGCCTTCATGAACATAACCACATACCGGACATACCCATTTCTTCATAATGTTTCTCCTTACTGTTTCTTATTAGTAAAGAATATCATTAAGAAAATAAAAAGTAAAGATAATTCACAATATCTTCACTTTCCTTTATCTCTCTTTTGGTTATCTTTTCTTTGGAGGTCTTATGGCAAATTTTCCACTCCTGATAGATATCGAGTCAAAGAAGAAAGAGCTTGCAGACAGAATGGAGAAACAGATGAGGGCGAAGCTTCAGAGCTCGACATATCCACTGAGAGCACTTCTCTCATACTACAGGTCTGCCATGATGGAAGTTGAAACAAAATTCAAGGTTCTTGATGAGCAGTTTTCCCTCTCCTATGACCGTAATCCCATAGAAAGCATATCAACAAGGCTTAAGAGTATAGAGCAGATTTACGACAAAGCTAGGCGTAAGGGTATTCCCTTAACCCTTAGTGATATAGAGAACAAAATATATGACATAGCCGGGGTTAGAGTAGTATGCCCGTTCGAGAGGGACATATACATGCTGCGTGACTCAATTCTATCTCATGATGACATAACACTCTTTGAAGAGCGCGATTACATCAAGAATCCAAAAGAGAGCGGCTACAGAAGTCTTCATCTTATTGTTGAAGTTCCGATATATCTCGACAAAGGAAAGAAATTGATGAAGGTTGAAATCCAGCTCAGGACGATGGCGATGGATCAATGGGCGTCCCTTGAGCATAGACTGATGTACAAGAAAGATATCCCGCTTGATGTTTCGGTAGAGCTGAGAAAGAAACTTTTAGAGTGTGCGGAACTCAATAGAGAGCTCGATAAAACAATGCAGGAGATTAAGGATGTGACGGACCTTTATCTGATGGATAACAACGCCTGATTAATCCATCCAATACTCTTCCGTCAATATCGCTGTCCATTTTGAGGCCGAAGATGGAAAGAATGGTAGGGCCCGCATCGACAAGTCGACCCCATTCTATAATCCTGCCGCTTTCTGCTCTTTTACCACAGACTGCAAACAGGGGCTGGGGGCCTTTCTCCGGTGAGTAGCCGTGGGTTGAGTAGTTTATATTCTTCTCATCTGCCTCTTTTCTGTCCATTGTGACGGGCATCTGAGGTGAGAAGGAGAATATAGTGTTGTCTGTGCTGTCGAGAACGAGGGAGAATGGGCCTGAGAGATGATAGATTTCTTCGGCTTCAAAAGCTGGCATTATCCTGTCGATGTAGCCCGGATATTCCTTTTTTATTTCCTCAAAAACCTTTTCTGCATTATCTTCATCAATGTCATTGAGGTAGACAACAGAGGTAAATGATGACGGGTGACAGATTATCCTGTAGGATTCGATTTTTCCTTCCCTTACATCAATGTAACCTTTTTCTTTAAGAACTGTGTTGATTGAGAAGACTCTCTTTACATCTATGTGACCGTGGTCCCCAAGTAGAAAGAAGGTTGTATTTTCGTAGTTTCCGTTTCCCTTTACAGCCTCGACAATTTGTCCGACCTTCTCATCTATAAAGTCATAGGCTGATTGAAGCACGTCAATGCTGGAGCCCGAACGATGCTTAGCGTGGTCAATTTGAGAGAGATGAAGTAGCGTCAAATCTGGAGAAAAGCTCGATATGATATTTTCTGCAGCCGTAGTTGCATAGAGGTCATAGAAAGGTTTATCCCTATACTCAAGATACTTCTTTGCTTTCTCGAATACAGGCCATGCGCTCTTACTTACCGCTTTGCGGTACATCCCATCTTTGTCTTTTGTTGTTGCGATGGGCCATATTTCGGGAATTGTGTACTCAGCTTTATTTCCTGAAAGTGTCGGCCATGCAATTGCTGCTGTTTTAAGACCGTTTTCGTTTGCTATGTCGATTATTGTTTTTCTTTTGTTGTAGAAGTCCCACCAATACCATTCTTTTACTTCGTCTGTCGAGAATACTTCGTTATGATATATTCCTGTCTTATCAGGGTAGCAGCCGGAGATTATCGAGGCGTGACAGGGATAGGTGTAGGAAGGAAAGACACATTGCATTTTTTCAACAAGGGCTGAGTTTTTCATAAGAGAAGATATATTCTTCCTTTTTTCGAGTTCCCTCAAATCAAGAAGGGTCATTGCATCTATACTTATTACTACAGCTCTATCTTGTTTCATTCTTTTTCCCTTTGAGCAGATGAAAGAACTTCTCCGGTATTTCGTGAACAATTACAATTCCCAGAAGCATTGCAATACATGTTTTGAATGCGTTACTGCCACTTAGGAGAGCTTTTGACGGCACAGAGTAGACAATGTAGTAGACAGTCCAATATAAGTCGGCCCCAGGAACGAGAGTAAAGATTCCGGAGATAAGAAAGACAATCTCTGCTGTTTTAAATATAACGGCGAAAGATCTGGCAAGAAAAGTAACAACAACAGTTGCTGCAAATATAGCAACTGCAAGCCCTGTTAAAGGACTTAAAAAGGCATATGTAATCCACCCTAGGATTCCAATCAGCCCACAGGCAAGAAGATATTTTGGGGGAATATTGTAAAGGACGGAGAATGCGATTGTTCCGATGAAGGATGCCAGGATTACATACCAGCTCATATTACAAGTCCTCCGTTGAAACGTGAGTAAAATGAGAGGACAACCCCGACACCTATGGCGATACATAGAAAGACGAGGGTAGCATCCAAGAGTCGCACAACTCCCGAGAGAAAATCTCCCCTTGCAATATCGCGAATGCCGTTGATGAATGTAACTCCTGGGATGAGTGGGATAATCGCACCCGCTATCATGGCATTCATGTTGGTGCTCAGCCCATGGTGATGGAAGAGAAGACACACAGCTGTGACAAGTGCCGAGCCCAGAAGATTCTGTGTAATCTTGGTAAGGTGTTTCTTTGAAATGTATTGTGTAAAGAGGCCGAGTATAAA
Organism: Muribaculaceae bacterium; assembly: GCA_963623755.1. GTDB lineage: Bacteria > Spirochaetota > Spirochaetia > Sphaerochaetales > Sphaerochaetaceae > Ornithospirochaeta. The sequence continues at coordinate 8,640 of CAVFNE010000086.1, forward strand.
GCCTGCAATCAATGCAACAAAGCCGTCGGTAAGAGTACCGTTATAAAGGAAGGTGAATGCACCGCTGCCGAGGGCAGTTGCTCCAACGAGGAAAAAGCTGGGTTCTGTGTTGAGATTACTTATTCTCACCACCTCATCTTTCACTTGATCGAAGGTATACTTTCCTCTCTCTACATCACGCGATAGCTGATTAACAGCAACAACCTTCATGAGGCATGCTTTATTGTTTGGAATGAATTTCACTCTTGCCGAGTTGTTGCCGTTTTTATCTGTTGCAGATGAGAGGATACCGTTGGTGAGGACAAAGAAATCCACATCTTCAACTCCGAAATAGTGGCTGATTCTCAAAAGAGTCTCCTCTACACGAAAGACTTCAGCACCGTTTTCAAGCATGATTCTTCCTAAATCAGTGCATAGAGCTAAAACTTCACCGGAATTCTCTTTCATCTTTCTGTCTCTTATTATCAAGAGGTAGAATAAGTCAACAAAGATTTAATCTCAAGAACAAATGATACTTTACACATTACATTTTCAGAAGAAAGGAAAAACAAAGAATTGCACTAAGACTGCAAAATGAACATAAAAATGGTAGTAGGTGGAAAACGGTCTTTTCTTCCTTAAGGATACCGAAGAATGAAGAAAAACGGATTTTTCCTGATAATATGCGCTTTTAACACTGATATGTACTAGAAATTAATTCCAGAGTAGTGCAATATTTTATCGACACTGCCGTGAAACGGTGGACGGTTTGGCCTCTTGAATCTCTAACTGGATATTCGGGAGGGTTCCTCCTGGATTCTTCGATAACGACGAATAAGGAGGTGATGCCTATGTCAGCTTATGAGATTGTGATGGTTGTATTTGCAGCCGTTAATTTATTTCTTTCTGTCATTGAGCTTTTGATATT
>CAVFNE010000087.1:0-9432 GCA_963623755.1 Muribaculaceae bacterium
GTACCTGTTGTTCCTGTACCTGTTGTTCCTGTACCTGTTGTTCCTGTACCTGTTGTACCTGTACCTGTTGTTCCTGTACCTGTTGTCCCTGTACCTGTTGTTCCTGTACCTGTTGTTCCTGTACCTGTTGTTCCTGTACCTGTTGTACCTGTACCTGTTGTTCCTGTACCTGTTGTCCCTGTACCTGTTGTTCCTGTACCTGTTGTTCCTGTACCTGTTGTTCCTGTACCTGTTGTATTTTCAACAGTAATATTATCTAGTGTTATGTCAGTGGTATTTGTCGCCGTTGATGTTATTGAACTTGCTTTGAATATACTGTCTTTAAGTTTGATAAGAGTGCTGAACGGTGTCTGAATCCCTATTCTCAGGTATATTCCCCGTGTAGATTCCGTCCCGACAAATCCGTATCCTGTCACATCTATACCTATGTTGTTCTTATTGAAGGATGTAAGGGTTTCGTCACTTGTTTTATAGAATGTAAAATCATAGGCTGGAAAGATTGCGGCCATAGCAGAGAAAGACAAGCTTGAAATTATTAGAAACAGACAAAATCTCTTCACGGCTTAATAATAAGCATAATGGCTTTTTTCAGGTAGGGGATTCACAAATTTTCCATAAAAAAACCTCTTCCTGAGAAGAGGACAAGTCGGGATGAATGGACTCGAACCATCGATATCCTGCTCCCAAAGCAGGCGCCATAGCCGCTAGGCGACATCCCGAAACACTAGAGGAGTATAGAAAAATTAAGGGTGACCGTCAATAACTCTGGAGGAGAAGTTTATCTTGACGATGTGAATAATATTGAACAATTATTTATAAATATGTTTAACTTTGTAAAAATCTTTTAAAATCCAGCTCTTTAAGATGACAAAAAAGCAAAAAAAACTGCTTTATAAGTATGTGCAAAAAGGTTGTGAAGAGAGGAATTATTGATAATCTTGTTGTGGATAGGAGCCTTGACTTTTCATTCGAGGAGCTCTCGCTCTTTGATCCTCTTCCTCTCTGTGATATTCTTATCCTCTCCACAGAGAATCTTTTCTCCATTGTTGAAGACATAATAAAGCTACGTGCACTCAATCCTCTTTCCAGAGTTATTGTGACACCCCAGCACTATCAGGAGAATTTGATTACGGCACTCTTTCCGTATGTCGAGTTTATTAAGAAAGGCAGGGTGCTGCTCTCAGATATATATTCGGGAAGTGCAACATACACACATTCTCAGATTAGACTTGCACTTACAAAGAGGGAGAAGAAATTCCTGATGCCCCTCAGTTACGGAATGAGTGATAAGGAGATATCAATTTCGCTTGGTGTGAGCCTCCGCACTGTTGTTAGGACAAAACAGAAGGTAATAGAAAAAACAGGCCTTGTGTCGACTTCCCAGCTCTCGGTTTTCAGCGTACTCCAGAGCTGGATGCTGGCGAAAGAGGAGATAAGTATGAACATAGTCAACAACAGGCGTGATAATTCTTGTTGCGGTGTTATTGGATTTATGAATGAATAAAAGGTGAATTGATAAGAATAATGAGTACAAAGAATGGGGTGATTCTATCATTTCAAAATACAGACAGTGCATGATTTGTTGTAACAGTTAAATCAAAACTTTGGGAAACTTGTTATTCAGACAATTTATCGAGTTGTCGAGAAAAAAGTCAAAAATACGGTCTGTTTTTTCGCATACGTCTAGGCTCTCATGCATGACTTCTGGAATACAGAATCGGCGGGGTTCCCGCTAATCGTGATTTCGTGTTTCTTTTATTGTGCTGTTAACACGAACTTCGCATTATGATTTCTGCATCAAGGATTTCTTCTCTGAAATCTTTGTCCTTATTCTTGATTCTTTCAATAACAAGTTTGGCGGCCATTTCTCCAATTTCTTGTGTCGGTTGTTTTATTGTTGTAAGAGGAGGATTTGCAATCAATGCCCAAACATAGTCATCATAGGCAATAAGCGCAACTTTATCTGGAATTGTTATATCGGCTTCAACGAGGTATTGCATAGTCCCGATACTCATCATGCTTGATGCAACAAAGAGGGCTGTTATACTATTATCGTTAGTGAGCACTGTTTTACAAAGATTGTAGCCGTTCTTCACATTTGACTCGGCAAGAGCGACGATTTTCTCGGCATAAGGGATATTATTTGCTTTAAGTGAATCTTTATAACCTCTAAGACGTTCTGTTGTAGTACTTAGATTTGGCTCTCCCCCTATAAAACCTATCTTCCTGTGACCTTTGTTGATAAGAAGATTTATTGCATTAAGGACAGCTGAATAGCCGTTAACTATAACACTGTCACCCTGTACGTTCGAGACTTTTCTGTCTATGAAAACCAAAGGATAAGAAGAGCCTCTAAAATATTTTGTGTAATCTCTGTCTTTATCTGAAGATGCGATTATTAACCCAGAGACCATCATCGACTGCAGGTGTTTGATCTGCGCTTCTTCCAAATTCGGATCTTCATTTGTATTGCATAGAATCAGGTTGTAACCATATTTCTGTAGTGTTTTCTCAATAGACTTTGCAATCTCCGTGAAGAAGTAGTTAGAAATGTCTGGTATAAGTAGCCCGATAACATTTGATTTGTTTTCTTTTAAGGATTTAGCGAGGATATTCGGTGAGTAGTTAAGCTCTTCTATCGCTTTCAAAACTTTTTTGCGGGTTTCTTCTTTTACAACTCTTGTATTATTCAATACGTAAGAAACTGTAGCAGTTGAAACATCAGCTTTTTTTGCAACATCGCTTATATTTGCTGCCATTACTTTATCTCCCAGATAGTTTTATTGCATAGGCTTACTATTGCTTCACCTTTGACAGGTTTTACAACATACTTTTGATTTTCTGCATAAATTAATCTTGTGAAAAAATACTCTGAATCAGGAATGCTGATTTCTATTACATTAGCATCAACAAATATTTCTGCTGAATCTGCTTTGTACCCGATTATTTTTTCGTTGAAAATATTGATTTCAAGACAGCTGTTTTCGTTAATTGCGACAGATACAATCCCTTTCTCCGATTGCATCAATTCTAACAGCGATTTCCCGTGTATAGTTGCATGATAATGGCCGTTTGTTTCGATCGGAGTATTTATGGTTATGGGTTTGTCGAAGAGCGTGAGAATCTCATTTGTGAAGTTTTGAACTATCGTACTGTTTTTTATAGATATTTCTCTTGGGATAGACATCAAACCATTTACCGCGCCTTCTTTCTTTATGAAGGTTTTTTCTAGGTCATTAACCCAGCCGAGAATGATGTGTCTTTCGGTATTGTTAAATGATTGTGGAGCGTAGAAGTCTCTTCCATAATCAAGTGAAAAAGTACTTGTAGCAACGAATTTATTGTTCACTATATTCCCGATATAGCATATTACATCGCGTCTGTGATCGTTTGCCGAGGAAAGAGTATTACGATTGATATACCCAACAATCAATAAGGTCTTATTTCCTATGTCAAAGCAATCGGGACATTCTGCCTGCAGATGATATTCATAAGCATCCACAAAGAATAGCCCGTTGTAAGTCCAGTCTAAGAGGTTTTTTGAAAAGTACGCTGGAATTGCCGGTTGTTGTTTTTCTTTAGTTCTTCCTCCATGTAACATAAGCCAACCGTCATTAGAGTCTATAACCTTGGGGTCTCTGAAATTGTGGTCCAACTCATTATCGATATGATTAATTAGATTTATCTCATGGGTAAAAGTAAAGCCATCGTCTGACATGAACAGCCACGGGAGTTCGCTGCACCAGGTTCTTTTGTTGTCTCCGATATGTCTCGTAAAAAAGAGATACAATCTGTTATTGATGACTTTTGCCGTTCCTGAGTAAGCTCCCCCTCGATTATCATCCATGAAAGAGAGTTCCTCATGGGGAGCCAATGCAATTGGATAATCTTCCCAATGGATTAAATCTCTGCTGGCGGCATGTCCCCAATATGGATTACCCCAGGCAGTATCTGCCGGATTGAATTGATAGAAAATATGCCAATATCCTTTGAAATAGCAGAGACCGTTCGGGTCGTTCATCCAGCCGGTTGGTGGTGCATAGTGAAAACTATAGGTTTGGTTGCGTTCTTCCGGAATTAGAATTTTTATTGGGTCATGGGAATTATTTTTTGAAAGATACATAAAGTGGATTTGCAGATTTTCACTTGAGTAGCTGAAGCTTGGTTTTTCCAATGCAATCTTTGCCCAGGAGGATTTTTTCCCCTGGAATGAATAGGTTTTTTCGTCGAGACAGAAGATTCCGTCTTGCTCGGACTTTTTTGTGGCGATTACTGTGAGGTGAGTAAAGCTACCTTTTTCTATCAGATTCATGGTTGATAGTTTATTGCGTGATTTTGCAAAAGTAAACGATTAAATTAAAAATATAATCGATTAAATTTCTTGTTGACAGGTGAAAAATAACGTCTCTATACTTTTGTTAATCGATTACGTCATGGCAAACGCAATCAGAAAAAAGGAGTTTATAATGATGAAAAAAGTGGTTAGTGTTTTAATAGTAGCTACACTCTTTGTTTCTATGGTTTTTGCTCAGGGGTCAAGTGAATCAAAAGCAAAGACTTATAGATTTCTTTCCGGAACCGGTGTAGGAACATCTTCCTATGAAGCTGTAAATGCAGTAATTGAACAGTATAAGAAAGAAGTTAACCCAAACTTTAACGTTGAATGGGAAGTCATAACGAGCACGTCTGATCTTTGGCAGAAATTGCAGATGTACAACACAGCGAATGCCCTTCCGGATATGTTTTCCATCAGCAATGGAACTTTGAGTGAATCAATGATTGAGCAGGGAAAACTTGCTAATATTACTGAAATACTTAGAGAAACAGGACATGAGGGTGAGATGGCTGACGCCCTTGTTGATTACCTCACTTCGTCTGACGGCACACTTTATATGTTCCCGAGCGGATTTAATTCAGAGTTTTTCGTATATAGAAAGACTGTATTTGAGAAGTATGGACTTGAAGTTCCTGAAACATGGGAAGATTTCTTGAACGTATGTGAAGTTCTCAAAGCAAATGGAGAAATCCCGTATGTAATGAGGGGTGCAGACTATGTACAGTATCTTCGCTTCCTTTCTTTTCCGACATGGACTACTTATGGAAGAGAGTTCATCATTGGCCTTGTAAACGAAGATTACACATATACAGATTCGGAACTTGGCGCCTATGCCGGAGAGCTTATGAAGAAGCTCGGCGAGGGCGGATACTTTGTTCCGGGGTATGAAAATATGGCCCTGACAGATGTTGTCGATACATTCAATTCGGGTGTCGGTGTTATGATGTACACAAACTCTAATTATGTTAAGAAGCTCAATGACCAGTATGAAAAGGGTGAGATTGGATTCTTTGATGTTCCAACAGTTGAAGGGAGCAGCGGGACAGGTTCAAATATGCCTACTCATGCAGGAAAGGCATGGGGAATCAGCTCTGAGACATATGAGAAGGATGAAGAGTTCCGTTCATTTGTTGATTATCTTTTTGACCACCTTGACCAGGCATATTACGATAATGGTGCTCTCTCTTGGTATAAGTCAGAAATTCCGGAAGGCTCTATTCCAACAATGCTTGCGGACCTTGCTGTTGAGATGAAAAAACAGAAGGTTTCCTGGATAAGTTGGGACGACAGACTCTCTGCAGCTACAACGACTGCTGTTGGCGATGCGGGAGCAAAGCTTGCATATGGTTCAATCTCTGTTGCGGATTTCTGTAAAATATTCGACGACAACCTTAAAAAGAACGATCTATAAATGATTTTGGTGCAGCTCAGATCTCTCTTTCGAGACTGAGCTGTAAGGAGGCAATTATGGAAAAAATGCTTAGAAACAAGGTGACAATCCTTAAGTTCCTGGTCCCTGGGTTGTTAGTATATACATTGTGTGTAGCTGTTCCTATATTCTGGTCTGCTGGATATAGTTTCTTCAATTGGAAAGGCTATGGCAAGATGGAGTTTATCGGATTTGAAAACTACATCGAGATGCTTTCAGACAGTGAACTTTGGCAGAGTGTTCTGCACACTTTGATTTATACCGCCATTCAGATAGTATTACAGGTAGGTGGTGGTCTGCTTTTGGCTGTGCTTCTCACAAAGATGGGAAAAGAAAGAAAATTCTTTCAGGTTCTGTATTACCTTCCTGTAATAGTATCTACTGTGGCACTTTGTCAGATGTTCAAAAAAATATTTGCTGTAGTTCCCCCTGGTCTGGTTAACCAGCTTCTTTCGAAAATTAATCCTGAATGGGTTAACATACAGTGGCTGACCAATGTCAAAACATCTCTCTTGATGGTCAGTTTTACTACCGGATATAAGAATATGGCCATATACATGATTATTTTCTATGCCGCTTTCCTTACAATTCCTCAATCGCTTATCGAGGCTGCAAAGATTGACGGGGCAGGAGAGATGCAGATTTTTGTGAAAATTAAACTTCCTCATATTAGGCCGACAATTATTGCCAATATGCTTCTTGTCTTGAATGGTTCCTTAAGAGGCTATGACATAGCGAAACTTCTTACAGCAGGCGGACCAATTAATTCATCACAATTACAGGCAATGTATATGTACAAACAGGCGTTTTCCAGTCAGAGATATGGATATGGAAGTGCCATCGCAATATTTATTGTTGTTGAAGCACTTGCCTTAGCTTGGATATTTAAATTCTTCGCATACAGAAAGGATAGGGAGTAGGAAAATGAGTATTACAGTAACAAAAAGTCCGAAGAAGTTTTTAGCAAGATGTATCACGATTCTGATTTCTCTGATAGTTTTGGTTTTCTTCGTCTATCCTATATTTTATACGATAATCAACAGCTTTAAGACGTACGATGAATTTGTTGGTAATCCTCAATATTCTCTTCCATCTTCCTTGTATTTTGAGAACTACAAGAGGGTTTTCGAGAGCAACTTTCTGCAATATTTCATGAACAGTGTTATTGTGGCTATTTGTGTTGTTGTTTTTACTATTCTTCTTTCTTGTCCTGTCGGGTTTGCTCTCTCGAAAATGAAATTCAGGGGAAGGGAGAAACTCAAGACATATTTCATGCTTGGGTTGATGATTCCTTATCAAGTCATTCTTATTCCCTTGTTTTTGACTTATTCGAAGATGAGAATTCTCAATACCTATTTTGCATTAATTCTTCCTCAGGTTGCTTTCGGAATGCCTTTTGCAGTACAACTCTTTATCGCTTTCTTTAAAGATTTCGATAACGGCATGATTGAAGCGGCAATAATTGATGGTTGTTCACTGGAAAGGAGCTTTTTTACTATTGTACTCCCCATGTGTAGAAACGTTATGATAGCAATTGCGACGGTAAGGGCTATTTTCAGTTGGAATGAATATTTGTTTGCTTACACTTTCATCAGTTCAAAGCGTATGATGACAGTTGTTCTCGGCTTGAATTCTTTTGTAGGCGAAGAGGGCCTTATTGAATGGGGACCGACTTTCGCAGCAATTACAGCAACGGTAATTCCAACTTTGATCATATATGTTTTCTTGAATAAGTATATGGCTTCAGGGCTTGCTGAAGGTTCAATAAAAGAGTGAGGAGATTAAAATGCAGAAACTGTTCTATAGACCTGAGAATGCATGGGTTGGTGACAATATGCCTCTTTATCATAAGGGGAAATTCTATCTTTATTATCAGAGCGATAAGCGGATTCCTGTTCCTTTTCCGAAGGGAGAGCCGTTTGGATGGTCGCTTGCTGTAAGTGAAGATCTGGTCTCTTTCGTAGACTATGGTGAAGTCCTTCATAAGGGAGAGAGAGGCGGAAGAGAACATTGTCTTTTTGCAGGATCTGTTATCAATGAGAATAATACTTTCTACGCATTTTATACCGGAGAGTATAGACCCTGGACAGGCCGGGATGATATGCCACCAAGCGAGGCATTCATGATAGCTACAAGTAATGATGGAATAGATTGGGAGAAACATCATGACTTAACTATGTATGCACCCGAAAGTTTTGATAAAGACTTCTTCCGTGACCCATGTGTTTACAGGATGGATGATGATTCATATCTTCTCCTTATCTGTGCGAGAAAGAAGAATGGTCCTAAAGTCCGCAGTGGCGTTCTTCTTGCCTACAAAGGTAAGGATTTACTTCATTGGGAGTATGAAGGGGTATTTTATGACCCTGAGATGTATTTTCTTCTTCAGATGCCAGACCTTTTCAAAATAAGAGATTGGTATTACCTCTTATTCTCGGAACTTGATGATAAGAGACGCACAAGATATCGCATGGCTAAAAGTCTTAATGGGCCGTGGATTGCTCCTCCAGACGATTCTTTTGACGGACGTTGTTATTATGCTGCAAGAACAATCACGGCTGAGGGTAGGCGGTATATGTTCGGTTGGAATCCGACAAGGGACGATAATAATGACAAGGGTATGTGGATCTGGGGAGGAAACAGTGTAACCCATGAAATTATGCAGCGTAGCGACGGAACTTTAGCCACTGTCATTCCTGAAATAATTGAGAAACGTTTTATTCAATCTAAAAAAGTGAAGATAAAGGAATCCATTTTCCTTAATCGAATAGATGGCGAAAAGCAGGAAATTTTCCTTGATGATGCTCCGGACTTTTATAAGCTTGATTTTGATTTCAAATGCAGTCCTGATACTTATGGTTTTGGAATCAAAATATATGAAAGTTCAAAAAAAGATTTGGGATATGCATATCATTTTATTCCTGGGGAGAATAGGTTCATATTTGATAAAACCCCTAATTATCCCTGGTTTTTGTGTATGAACCGAGGCCTTGAACGCCCTCTTGGCAGAATGGATGAGACTCATCATGCTACTTTGATTGTTGATGATGATATTGCCCTCTTGTATGTGGATGGCAGTGCACTCAATGCAAGAATGACTGAGAAACCAGGAAGAGAGATTAAATTCTATGTACAGAATGGTGAATTGGAAATCTCGAATATCTTGTATAGTGAGGAAATGAAATGAAGGGGATAAAAAACTTCGGACACATTGGCATTCCATCTTCTGATATTGATAAGTCAGTTAAGTTCTACAGTTCTTTTGGCTTCGAAGTGGTTAACACGGAAGCGATTGTTGAAAAAAACTTAAAAGTGGTCTTTATGTCATTGGGAGACTTCATGCTCGAAATCTATCAAGGGGAAGGGGTGAATCCTGTGTGTGGCTCGATTAATCATATTGCACTTGATGTTTCTGATGTTTTAATGCTTTTTGAAGAAATGAAGAGAAGTGGAGAATATAACATTATATGTGGGATTGAAGAGTTACCTTTCTGGGAAAGAGGCATTAGATATTTTAAGATTGAATCTGAAGATGGTGTGGTTATTGAATTCTGCCAGAGGTTGTAATTAATGGATAATTTAGAAGAAAAAGCATTGAAATATCATTTGGAAGGGAGGCCGGGAAAGGTATCGGTTGTCCCGACAAAACCTTGTTCGACGGCTGAGG
>CAVFNE010000088.1:0-9411 GCA_963623755.1 Muribaculaceae bacterium
CCGGTTGAGATAGCAAAGGCTAACTGTTAGTAGAAAAACTCACAGGGAACTACAGATTACTGCAACCCAGTGCTGGAGAACAGTAACGACGTACTCAATAGTTCCCGTTACTGTGACGAATATCTTAGCAAAGACCTTCAGTACCGGATAAAGGGAGTTCTTCATGATAGCCAGCATAAGATTCATAACAGGTGTTTTAACATTCAACTCTATCAGTATTGCAAGCCCGTGTAATTCGTCCAATTAGTTGATTATTCGTCCAAAATAAGGGTAAAATTGGATGAAATATGAAGGAATTGGACAAAAACATGAGGGATTTTGATTACAGTCTGCTGGCACAAAAGATGTGGGATACAGATATATTAAATCTTGTTGCAAAGATTCATGAATGCAGGGGAAGGCAGGATTTGTTTATGCGACAAAAACCCTCAGAACTTACCCGTTTAATTGAAAGTGCAAAAATACAGAGTACTGAGGCTTCCAACAAAATCGAAGGTATTGTCACTACAGAAGCAAGAATGAAGCAACTCTTTAAAGAGAAGACGGCTCCAAGAAACCGCAATGAAGATGAAATCATGGGATATAGGGATGTCTTGAATCTCATTAACGAAAGCAATGAGTACATTCCCGTTAAATCGTCTTTTATCCTCCAGCTTCATCGTGATCTACTGAAGAGAACTGGGCTATCATATGCTGGTCAGTTCAAGAATACCCAGAATTACATCAGTGAGATAAGATCCGATGGAACGGTTATTAACAGATTTACTCCCGTTGCCCCATATGACACACCACAGGCTGTAGAGAGCCTTTGCTCTGCTTATGAAAAAGCCGTGAAAGAAGAAAAAATTGATGTGTTGATTTTAATTCCGGTTTTCATCTGTGATTTTCTCTGTATACATCCGTTTAATGATGGTAATGGAAGGATGAGCAGGCTGCTCACGCTTCTCCTTCTCTATAAGAACGGCTACAGTGTCGGGAAATACATCAGTATCGAGAAAGAGATAGAGAAAACAAAAGACCGATATTACGATGCACTTGAAAAGGCTGACTATAGATGGCACGAAGGAGAAAATGATTCCATACCGTTTATCAGATATATGCTGCAGGTAATTCTGGCCACCTACCTGGAGTTTGAAGAGCGTGTTGATTTGATGTCAGAAAAAGGCAACAGCACCGCCTATGTTGTTGTTAGAAAATATGCTGAAGGAAAAATCGGCAAATTTACGGGTGCCGATACAATAGTCAACTGCCCCAGCATAGGAAGATCATCTGCCCTTGCAGCATTGAAGAAGCTTACAGAGGAAGGAGTCCTTCGCAAAGAAGGCTCGGGCAGAAATACTTTTTATGTCCGCTCTGAGAGCTGAGGTAAGATTGGATTTGCAGCTGTAATCCGGAAAGGTTGAACTCAAGATTTTCGGCATGTGCCACTATAGTGTTAATGCCGTGGCTTTGGTCCGTATTGCCGTCGCCTTAAAATAAGGTTATTCGCTATTTGTGGTGGGTACCCTCAACCCATAATCTTCACAAAGGGGAAGTTGAAACCACCCATACAGAAATAAATCAAAAATAATTGTCTTCCATACTGTCATCTTACAACTTCAATTTTGTCGCCCTTCTGGATTCTGCCTTCTTTGATGACTATGGCAAATATGCCGTCGGTAGGCATAACGCAGCGTCCTGTTGCCTTCTTTATCTCACAGTCGGAGTGGCATTCCTTTCCAATCTGAGTTACTTCAAGCTCTGTTTCTCCCACCTTGAGTCTTGTTCCGACAGGAAGGCTTTTAAGGTCAATTCCAATTGTATTGATGTTCTCGGCAAAGATACCGTCATCGAGCTCGACGGGGCATATGGCTCGCATTGTATCTATACTCTCTTCTGCGAGTAAGCTTATCTGGCGGTGCCAGTTGCCGGCATGCGCGTCAGTGATAATTCCATGGTGGCATCTGACATCTATATATTCAACGGGATGCTTTCTTACACCCTTTTTCTCACTTATATTAACAGAAACAACTTCAGCCATTATCTTACCTCGAATACTCCACTTTTACCGCCGTCCTTATACAACAGGTGTATGTCAGATATAATCATATCACGCTGGAGAGCTTTACACATATCATAGACCGTCAATGCTCCAACACTCACTGCAGTCAATGCCTCCATTTCGACTCCCGTCTGACCGTGGCACTTCACCTCGCTCTTTATTGTAAGAACAGCACTGTGACTCTCGTCTTTTTCTCCTGTTTCCCCGATTTCGAATGATATATCGACAGCAGAGAGAAGGAGAGTATGACACATGGGAATTATTTCGCTGTTTTTCTTTGCCGCCATTATTGCTGCAACCTGAGCAACAGCTAAAACGTCCCCCTTCCCGATTTTCCCTTCTTTTATCTTATCCATTGTGGAAGGGGCCATATAAACTCTGGCGACGGCACGAGCAGTACGGTCTGTCTCGTTCTTTGCTCTCACATCAACCATATGGGCCCTCCCTTCTTTATTAAAATGTGTCAATTCCATCCTAGCCTCCGATTTCGTTCATATTGCGCTCTGTACTTGTCACTGTGTCCTCGACAAGGTGATGTCTCTCCGGTTTGGAGAATATTGCTTTCTCTATTGCCACCGGAAGTTCATCTTTCTTAAGGCCCCTGAGAGAAATTTCCTCCCGAGAGTGCAGGCACGGCTTAATGCGTCCGTCACTGGTTATCCTGATACGGTTGCACTGAGGGCAGAACCTTTCACTCATAGCAGTTATCAAGCCCACCTCTCCTTTATATCCCTTGATTTTATATCTCTTTGCAACTCCCTCGGACGGGATTTCCTCGAGCTCGGGGCATACTTCAAGAACTTTGGACGCCGGAACAAAGGAACCGAAAGAAGACGAGAGGCCCATAGGCATGCGCTCGATAAACCTTACTTCATAATCCTTCTCTTTTGTCAGGGCTATAAAATCGGCTATCTCGTCGTCATTAACGCCCCCGAGAAGAACGCAGTTGAGTTTAATTTTTTCGAATCCTGCCTTTTCTGCTGCATCGAGGCCGGAGAGGATATCCTGGAGGGTGCCGAGCCGGGTTATATAGTTAAATCGGTCGGGACGGAGAGTATCCAGGCTTACATTGAGCCTGTCGACTCCAGCTTTCTTTAAAGGCTCTGCAAGAGAGGAAAGGAGACTGCCGTTTGTTGTTACACACAGCTCTTCAACACCCTCTATCGCCTTCAGCATCCTGCAGAAATCAACAATTCCTCTCCTTACAAGAGGCTCTCCCCCCGTGACCCTGATTTTCCTTACTCCGCACTTTACGGCAGCGGATGCCATAGCTATGAGCTCCTCAAAAGAGCACACATCAAAATGGGAGTGTTTTTCCACACCCTCGGGGGGCATACAGTAGAGGCACCTGTAGTTGCACTTATCTGTAACGCTGATTCTAAGATATGTTATTTTTCTGCCGTATCGATCCAACATAACAACACCGATTATAAAGGGCCTTCAGAAAATTGAAAGCCCTTCTATTATATTTATCAATGACTCTGGTATCTCTTACTCACCCTCGTATTTTATGACTGAGTAAACAGGATAGTCAGAAAGAACATCGCGCCCCTTCAGGTCAACAAGTTCCATCAAAAAGAGGATAGCAACTACCTTACCCCCGAGTCTCTCCACGAGGTTGCATGCAGCCTTCATTGTGCCACCTGTTGCTATGATATCGTCAATGAGGACAACCTTATCCCCCGGGTGTATTGCTGTCTTATCGATTTCGATTGTAGCCGAGCCGTACTCGAGCTCATAACTCTCTTCTATTGTCTCACATGGAAGCTTACCCTTCTTTCTCACAGGAAGAAAAGCTTTTTTCATCTCATAGGCAATAGGCATACCGAGAATAAACCCTCTCGATTCAATTCCACCGATAATGTCGTAGTCGATGTCCTTGATACACTCGATGAGACTGTCGATAGTGAGCCTCAGGCCGTCTTTGTCATTGAGTGCTTTGGTCATATCTCTGAAGATAATCCCCTTCTTCGGGAAATCCGGAACGCTTCTCATGTATTCTTCAATTTTCTTCATAGTAACCCTGCCTTTTTTTGGGACGATTTATTGTAGCAGGAAAAGAGTCTTTTTTCTACCCGATTTCGTATTCACTCTCCAACCCCGAATAGAACACGTCTGAAGAGGTCTTCTGCCTTTTCTTCTCCAAACTTCTTTCTTAACACATCCGTTGAGACGCCACCGTTCTTCAAGAGGCCCTCTACATAGGCTTTGCTCTTTTCTTTCTTTTTCTCTATGTCCTGGGTTTTATCGCGCTCTAGGGAAAGAAAAGCCGAAAAGTATTCCCGCGCGAGCAAATCGCTTGTTCTTGAGTCCTTACTTTTTTTCGCAACGCTCACGGAGAGTCTCAAGCTTTCATACCAACGCTTTTCAATGTTCATTTGAGGAATGGATGAGTACTTCTCTTTTATCCTTTCAAGCTCCGGTGCCTCAAATGGTGAAAGAAGAGTATCGTAAAGCTCGAAAATGAGGGTGTCATTTCCCATTGCTTTTATGCGGTCGTATGAGAAAAGAGGTAAATCCTTCTCCTCAGAGACTATGATGAGTGTGTCCATCTTCATGAGGCCGAAAAACCCTGATGCCGTCATAAGCGATACGTGCCCAAGTCCATCTGCCTTATATGATGTTACATTGAAGGACATTCCCTTCAGCTTGAAGCTCTCGTAAGGAGAGGAAGAGAGCTCGGTCAAAGGGTATTTCTCTCCTATCAAAGTAACAAGTTCGTTCGCATTCATTTAATTATTTCTCCTCCATGTAAAGATAAACTCTTAAGGTCATTTTTGTACATCATGCCAGATGCGGGAAGAAGAGACGTCTGCCCGATGATATTCACCCCATCTGTTATCCAATTCATCTCTGCCGAAGCAAAATCCTTCGAGGAGAGGTATCACATAGAGAGCAGCGGGATGAATGTTGTTACAAAGAAAACGAAGAGTGATGGCCCGGAGATATAAAGAGACAGACCACTGAGGCTTAAAGCCATCAGTAGCAGGTCCGGGATCATAATGGAAAGAAAGCCAAAGGTTCCACTGAATGAAGGAACACTCTCTCCCGCACCCTTTATTGCGACAACAAGAACAGCATCTGCCATAGCATAAACGACGATACATATTCCCGACATTCCGCCTTTTCGCTCCCCTTATCTCTTATTGAGGTGATAAACCGGCAGAAACGGGATGATAATCGGTGTCTTATCTGCATAGGCCTTATATTCCTTATTATCGCCATACCTCTTCATCTGCCTCTTCTCGAGTCTCTGTGCGCCGTTGAACATGATGTACACAATAGCGACATATGCCAAAACGGCTGTAATCCACTCACCGACAGTTGAATACGTCGTTATTCCTCCGACGAATACTCCTGTCCAGAATGTAATTTCTCCAAAGTAATTGGGGCACCTCACTATTCTGTATAAGCCCTTTGTTGCTACCATATCGGGCCGGATTTTCTTCTGCGCTGCCTTCTGGCGGTCAGCAACAGACTCTAGGATTATTCCCAAAATGGATATACAAACACCGAGAAGAGGCACTGTGATATCGCCTGAGTTATTAACAGCTCTGAAGAGCATCGGACTCAGCTGAGCCGTATATAAAACAGAGACAAAGAGCCAGATGATAACGAGAACAAAGAATGACATCTTCTTCTCGCTGTTCTTTAAGAGTGTATCTTTTGCAACATCAGTCTTCTTGAATGTAGCGTTTCCTATCTCCCTCTTGAGAAGAAAGATAGAGAGTCTTGTTCCATAGACGACGAAGGATACAAGAAGCGCTGCCATCACATACAGAGGAGTGGTAGAAGACGAGAGCGCATACATTACAAATACAGCAATAGAGCCTCCAGCAATTGCAAAGCCGTAACCGATGGACAGGAAGTATACAAACTTATAGAAGCCCATGCTGCATAGAACGGCACATATGACGAGCAAAATACCAAGTAAATTCCACGGCATTTATTTTTCCTCCTTCCTGAAATAGGAATTAATATACTTTTTAAAGCTGTGCTCACCGATTTTTGTGTCCCCGACAAGATCATGGCTGAGTGTCCAGCGCGAGAAGAGGATGATATCCTTCTTTCCGGCCTTCCTGATCTTCGGGAGGTTGGCAAGAATGCCGAAGAGCCATATCGGAGCCCATTTGATCTTGAGTGGTTTACCTGAGGCATCAAAGCACATTCCGGCCATCTCTACATATGAATAGGTTTCCTTACCGCCGACACTGTACGTTTTGTTCCTATCTCCCATATGCTCGACTATGAAAGCGGCGAAATCAGGACAGTCTACAACATTAGCCTTTATATTGCCGTATCCCTTCAAAAGCTGCATTTCGCCCTTATCAACATAAGGCTTGAAGACTTTTGCTATATCGTAGAAATATCCTGTCGGGCGGTAGATAACCCAGTCCATCTTCCCCTTCTTGAGCTCTTCTTCCACCATATATTTAGCGTGAAGCATAGGAACCTTTTCCGCACCCTTCTCGTCGCACGATATTACCGATATGTAGTTGAACTTCTTTACCCCGGCCTTCTCTGCCTCCCTGTAGAGGTTCATGTTACCCTTGTAGTCTATATCGTAACTGGTAAAGCGTGTTGACGCCCCCGTCAGTCCCATTGTTGTGATTACGACATCGGCCCCGTCGCAGAGTCCGGAGAGGGATGAGGCGTTTGTTGCGTCGATAGAGACAAACTTATACTTACCCTCTGTGCCTTCTATCTTTCTCTCCTTCAAATCGGCTGCAACTACTTCAAATCTCTTTTCACACAAAACCTTGAGAATCTCTCCTCCGAGATTACCGAATGCTCCTGCAAGTACTACTTTCATTGCTTTTCCTCCCCCTTATTCTTCTCTTTAGAACGCTTGTCGTTGATGATCTTCATATGCTCAGCCGTGATAAGTGTAACGTTGTTCTTCTTAGCCCAGTCGACACAGCCGCGGAGAACTACCGGCAGAAAGACCCTCGGAACCCCGAGAATCGTCTCTAAGGCGTCATCTGTGAACTTGACTGTGTCATCTGCCCTATCTGATGCATACCTGACAGAAGAAAGAGATGTCTTTCTCACCTGTAAGAGCTCAGCTCTCATCCTTCTCTTTCTGTGGAACCAGAAGTTCTTCGAATCTCTGTAGCCGTAGTCGACAGGAAGAGGAGGAAAGTCTGATGCCTTGACTCCGTTGATGATTGCATCACTGTATCTCTTCTTCATAAGGATTCTGTCGATCCTGAGAATAAAATGTGCACCGAATTTACTTGTGATACCGTTAAAGTCATGGTAGGGCCCATCATACCCGTCTGTTTCTCCAGCCTTGTCTCTATCCGCGCCGTCAAGCTCTCTCATCCATGTGCACTCTATAGCCTCTATTGCATCCGTCAACACCATCGGTCTCTTTTCTCCCGTAGTCTCCTCGACAATGCCTTTTTCAAGCTTGAATGCGCACTTCGGCATCTTATCTTCCGGTTTGTCCCCAGGCCACGAAAGCTTCACGGCTTCCTTGAAGGAGGCAGGTTTATCATCAATGAAGTTGATCGCACACTTCCCGTTACGAAGTATGTTCTGTGCCGTATTTGAAGAGTTACGACAGCAGAGAAGCATTGCGTAATAATCCTTTCCTGCAACATAGTATGGCTGGACAAGGGAATATGGTCCGAGTGTCGTAGAGCCGTCTTCAGAGAGAGTGCTGATGATTACAGTCGGCATCGGAAAGAAAAGCGACGTCTGATAGAAGTTGTCAACAACACGTAAGTTTTCAAAACTGCTCATTATTTTCTCCTATGAGTTTTCTTAGTATTGAATATAATTCTTCAAAGCTGACCGGCGTCATTATCCAGGAAAGGAGCGTCTCCGAAAGAAAGAGCGAGAGAAATTCCCCTTCTTCCCCTTCCGGACAAATTCCTCTTATTAACGACGAAACCTCCCGTCTCATTAGAGAGTGCCTCTCTAGAAATACTGACGAGTATTTCTTTCCGGCCTCAGGGTCGGAAAAGAGTTTTTCGTGGTCCTTTATAAAGGCTTTCAGCATATTCCAGACGTCCTCAAGCGTCTTTCCTCTCCCGTCATGCGCATCGCGCTTATAACTCTCTACAGCTTTCTTCCAATCAAGTGCAACAACAGAGGCAACAAGCTCATCCTTTGAAGAAAAATAGTTGTAAACCGTCCCGACCCCGACGCGGCAGTTTGCAGCGACAGTGCGTATTGTGACTTTAGAGTAGCCAAACTCCTCGAGTTCTCTTCTTACTTCACTTATGAGTTCTTCTCTCAGCTTTTCGATTATCTTGGGCAAAGTTTTCGTCCTTTATATGAACATGTTCATTTAAAGAGAACATGCTGTCAATACAGCAGAATTGAATATCTATGGAAATTTATTTTTTCTTCTTTCAATACAGAAAATTCTGGCCATCCATATTGGAGGATCTTCGTTTTTTGATTATCTTTTCTCTATTAAGGAGAACATTATGAAAAAGAAAATAATCGTTATGCTGCTTGTTGCCGCATTTGCACTCTCATTTGTTTCTGCTGCCACTCTCAAGGCAGATATTGCACTTGGAATGCAGGATGCAGGAATGAAGCTCAGCTTCAAGAATGCAGATAACTCAAACACTCTCAAAACTTCAATTGAAACAAACCTTTCTGGGACAGTTGATTTACTTTTCTCGAAAAACATTGGTATGAACGTTGTGCTTGGATCAGATTTCACGAGTGAATTCAAGGTAGGGGCAGGTTTTCTTTATCAGACGAGCATCAGCACGTCCACACTCTTCAATGCATCAGTCGGCCCATATTTCATCTTCAGCGGAAACCAGACTCATCTTGGGATATATGCAGAAGCAGATTTTGACTTCATCCTAGCAAAATCACTCTTTGTGAGAGTCGGTACAGGCATGGATTTCGACTTTGTTCAATTCGGCAACGGTGGAACAACAACAAAAACAGATCTATGTATTCCACTTCCACGTCTTGCACTCGGCTGGAAATTCTAACAAACCCACAGAAGAAAGAGCTTCTCGAAAACGGGAAGCTCTTTTTCTTTCACTTAAAATAACTTATCAACTATACCTATCTACTGACTTCGGTTCCACAGATACAACATGTTAAAGTAAAATCCCTAGGTGAAAAATATACTACATAACCACATTTGGGGCAGGCTCTTCCGCTAAGAGCTCCTCGGCCTCCAGCTACACTATTCAATTCTTCTTCATTAATCTCATTGTTTTCTTTTTTCATCTTATCTTCGTCCATATTTAATCTCCTTCATCATTTCGATTCATAAGTATATACCCAAACTTTTTCTAAAATATACGCTTCCTAGGAAATTTCATCGATAATCTTGTCGAACAAAGACTCTTCAATACCAAGGCATTTGCATATTTCCTTTTGGGATTTAG
>CAVFNE010000089.1:0-9340 GCA_963623755.1 Muribaculaceae bacterium
CTCGTCCTCATATCCTGCTCTTGTTGTCGAGCTCAAGTGGGATAAATCGGCAAAAGGTGCAATCGAAGAGATAAAGGCGAAGAATTATCCGGACTCGATAAAAGAGTACACGGAGAATATCCTCCTTGTCGGCATCAACTACGACAAAGAGACGAAGAAGCACGAGTGTATAATCGAGAAGCTTTGAAAAAGGTGCCCGCGATATTGAGCACCTTCAATAGATTATTTGTATATTACTTCAACTCTCACATCCCCGGTTATGTTTGACGGTATGAGTTTTCCTTCTATTCTTTTACCGTTGAGAGTGAGTGAATACTCGTCTCCGCGCACTGCTTTGATGTGAAGAACGGCATTCTTGATTTTCCGTACTGCAACAAATGATGATATTTCCTTCGGCAGCACAGGATTTATCTCAAAGCCTTCGAGTCGAGGAGTGAGGCCGAGCAGGAATTGGCTTGCGTTGACAAATGTCCATGCCGCGCAACCTGTGAGCCAGCTGTTCTTTCCCTCTCCTTTATTCGGGGCATCACGTCCTGCAACCATCTGACAGTATACATAGGGCTCTGTTTTTCTTATCTCACTTCTATCTTCATTAAAGGCAGGGGAGAGCTTTCTGTAGATATCGAAGGCCCTGTCGCCGTGACCGAGGAGAGTCTCTGCCGAGCTTACCCACGGGTTGTTGTGGCAGAAGATTCCTGCGTTTTCCTTGTATCCAGGTGGGTACGATGAAACCTCTCCCAGATTAAGGTGATATTCTTTATATGCGGGCTGAAGAATAATTATTCCTTCCGGACTATCAAGAAGCTCTTCTGTGCTTTTTAATGCTTTCTCTGCCATACCGTTTTCGAGCCCGATTCCTGCCATTACGCACATTCCCTGCGGCTCGATATAAATTTTACCGTCCCCGCACTCTTTGCTTCCGACCTTTTGGGAGAATGCATCATATGCTCTTATAAACCATTCTCCGTCCCAGCCATATGTCTCTACCGTAGCCCTCATCGCCATTATTTCTTTTCTTATTTCTTCTGCTTCATCATTTTTCTTGAGGTACCTCAATATCTCTTCATATTGAGAAGCATATTTAACAAAGAGGCCTGCTATGAAGACAGATTCAGCCTTTCCAGACTCGAAGTTTGAGCAGGTCTGGAAGCTCTCTCCGGGAGTCGATGAAAAACAATTGAGATTTAAGCAGTCATTCCAGTCTGCGCGTCCTATGAGCGGGAGGCCGTGTGGACCTTTATGTGTGACTGTGTACATAACACTTCTCTTGAGGTGCTCGAGTAACGGCTCAGAGAGACTCTCATCATTATTGAAAGGCACCTTCTCATTGAGTATGGACCAGTTTCCAGTCTCCGAAAGGTATGAGTAGACTGAGGCCACAAGCCACAACGGATCGTCGTTGAAGCCACCTCCTATATCGCTGTTACCTTTCTTATCAAGCGGTTGGTATTGGTGATATGTAGAGCCGTCTTCGAATTGGATGGATGCTATGTCGATTATCCTCTCTCTTGCTTTTTCTGGGATTATATGCATAAAGCCCAGCAAATCCTGACAGGAATCCCTGAAGCCCATACCCCGCCCGATGCCGCTCTCGTAATACGAAGCAGAACGTGACATATTGAATGTTACCATACATTGATATTGGTTCCAGATATTCACCATCCTGTCGAATTTGTCGAGCCCTGTATTTACTTGGAATTTGGAAAGTAACTCGTCCCAATAGGCTTTCAGTGCCAGAAGTGCTTTATCGACATCGTCCTTCGAGGAGAATCTATTCTCTAATTCGATTGCTTTCTTCTTATTTATAACGCCCTTATCTTCCCATTTCTCTTCGTCCTTGTTCTCAACGTAACCCAGAATATAGATAAGGGTTTTCTCTTCTCCCGGATTGAGAGTGAATGTATTCTCGAGTGCGGCGATCGGAGACCAGCCGGAAGCTGTACTGTTTGATAGGTGCCGGCTCTCCAGTGCTATGGGTGTGTCGTAATTGTTGAATCTACCCAGAAATGAAAGCCTGTCCGAGTCGTATGATGATATCTTCTCATTGACTGAGAAGAAGGCAAAGTGGTTTCTTCTTTCCCTGTACTCTGTCTTATGATAGATAGTGTTACCCTCTATCTCAACTTCCCCTGTTGAGTAGTTGCGCTGGAAGTTTGTCATATCGTCCAGGGCATTCCAGAGGCAGAATTCAACGGCTCCTACTGTCCTTATACTCTTTTCTTCCTTGCTCTCATTTTTTAGTGTAAGTGCCATAATTTCGCACTTTTCATTGATTGGGACAAAGAAGGTCATATCTGCCTTTAGATTATTCTTTTTCGACTCGAACGATGTGTAGCCCAGTCCGTGTCGACACTCATAGAAGTCGAGTTTAGTTTTGAGTGGCAGAAACAACGGCGACCATTTAACGCCGTTATCGACAATATAGAAGAGCCTGCCTGTATTGTCTTCGGGAACGTTGTTATACCTGAAGCGGGTAATACGCCTCATCTTTGCGTCACGGTAGAAATCATATCCTCCACCTGTGTTGGAAATGATGGCGAAGAAATCCTCCTCTCCAAGATAATTAATCCATGGCAGAGGAGTATAAGGTGTAGTTATTACATATTCTTTATTTGCATCATTAAAGCATCCGAATCTCATATGGCCTCCAGTTTGTTCAAGCACTGAACTATATACATTTAACCATATATTCAGCTTTAATCAATAGAAATATTGCTCCATAGGCAACAAATAACAGCACTATTGAACTCAATTAGAAAGTGCGTGATGTGCTTTTTCTTATAATCAAAGATGAAGGCATCTTTGTTACTGTCTTATCCATTGCCCTTCCCGGATTCTGTATAAGTGAAAGAAGCATCTGCATTCCCAACTGACCCATCTGCTCCAGTGGAGGCTGGAATGTCGAAATCGGAGTCGGCCAGAAGGATGTGAATTCCCTGTTGTCGAAGCCGAGTACAAGAAGCTCGTCAGGAACTTTCCGCCCAGTCATTACAGATGCGTTGATTGCACCTGCCGCCATGTAGTCATTTGAGCAGAAAATTGAATCAACTTCACTATGTGATGATAGTATCTCTTGAGCTTTGTTGTAGCCACTCTCGAATGAGTAGTCTCCCCTCTTTATAAGAGAGGAGTCAAGTACAATGCCCAGTTCTTTCAAACGGTCGATAAAACCCTTACTTCTAAGTGTAATTGCCTCACGCTCTTCCGGTCCCATTATAAGAGAAGGGTGCGAGGAACCTGATGCTATGAGGTGGTCTGCCGCCTGCATGCCGCCAGCATAGTTATCCGGAACAATCGAAGGAATACCGTCGATTTCAATATTAACCGAAACAATCGGAATGGAGGATGCAGAAAGCTCGTCCATGTCGGATGAACTCATCGTCAGGTGTGAGCAGAGAAGAATGCCGTCAACGTTGTAGGAACGGAAGAGTTTGAGTGCTTTCGAAATATTGCCCCCCAGCTCGACACCACTGGCAAACAAAAGTGAGCTCTCGGAACCTGACAGGGCATATTCAGCACCCCTTACAAAGAAGGTTACAAAGCTTTCTGTGATATCACTTGCGTAGCATCCTATAATCCCGCTTCTTCCCCCTCTGAGCTTGGAGGCATTGAAATTTGGAGTATATCCAAGTTCCTTTATGGCCTGGAATATTCTCTTTTTGGTAGCTTCGTTGACAGGTCTTTTGCCGTTGAGTGCATGGGTGACTGTTGCGGGAGAAACTCCCGCCTTATTTGCTACATCAATGATGGTGACATTTCTCATGCTTTCATCCTAACATGAACGCCTCTTTTCCTTCAATCATCACTCCCGCTTTGATTGCCGTTCATCGCGATTAAGTCAAACTTCTCGAAGCTTACAACAACTGTAAAATCCTTTCGTCCTTTTCTATCGAATTTAATTCTGACAAAGCGGTCGGAGAGGTCATAGACCCAGCCTTCATTGCTCTCATCCCAGTCGTCATGGGCAAGAAACTGCGACAATTTAATGCCGTCTACAGTTACATAGAAGGCTCCTTTTTCCTTATTCAGGACATTCAGGTATACTGTGTTCCAGCTTATCGGGTAATCGCCGATAGAGGAGAATGTAATTTTTGTGCGGCTTCCGGATTCAACGTTGATTGTTGTTTTGACGCTTATTCCGTTCTCGCTCACCCCGTCATCGTCGTATAGAGTGAAGGATGAGTCGCCATCGGGTGTTACTGTGACAGTAAGAGAGAGCGCTTTATCGCGAGTAGACTTCTTTATATCATTACTCGATACGATAACAGAGCCTCCCCTCTGGAACATGGGAATAGAGGAGAGTGTGACAGGAATTGTAATTTCCTCTCCTCCCTCATACTCCTTCCACTTATCGTTAATGTCGTACCACTTTGTGCCTTTAGGTAGATAAAGAGTTCTCGTCTTTGCGCCTTTATCGAGTACATTCGCAACAAGAATTGACGGCCCGAAGAGAAATGTCAAACTCTCGTCACTGTAGCACTTCCTGTCCTTGGGGAACTCCATGAAGAGAGTTCTCCACACAGGAAGCCCTGTTTCACTTGCTTCCTTCATGAGGGAATAAAGATAGATAAAGAGGGAGTATCTGATAGAGAAGGCCTCTCGGATTAAATCCATATACTCTGGGTATGACCAGGGCTGGGTGACGGTGTTGTCGCTGTTTGCAGAGTTTAGGCAGAAACGTGGCTGGAATATGCCGTTCTGGAACCACCTTAGAAGGAGTTCTTCTTCCGGTGCAGGCCCTGCAAAGCCCCCGATGTCGCATCCTGTGTTTGCAACTCCACTTATTCCCATGCCGAGAATTAAGGCTGTGTTGTATTTAAGTGTTTCCCACTTAGTTATATTGTCGCCTCCCCATACCTGAGCATAGCGTTGAATCCCTGCGTAGCCCGAGCGGTTTGTTACATAAGGTCTCTTTCCCGGATATACTTCTTTGAGTACCTGGGTTGCCATCTTCGCCATCATGTTGGACTGTATGACTTTCAGCTCGGCCATTGTTCCGCCCATTCCTTCTTTGACGCAATATGCGTTTCTGTCTTCAACTCCGTCATATTCGCAGTTGTCATTCCAGATAGTATGTATGCCTTTTGAAAGTAGGCTTTCCTTCTGCAGCTCTTGCCAGAGTTTTCTTCCCCTTTCTGAAGTAAAGTCTACAAAGCGGCCACGTCCTCCCCACCACTTTCCGATATAATCTTCTTTGCCGTCAGCCTCTTTGACAAAAACATCCGCCTTCTTGAAGCGTTCGATATAAGGGTGATTTGGAAGTATTCCGGGCTTAGTGTTGGGGATTACCTGGATACCACGGCTCTCCATCTCTCTGATAAACTTATCGGGGTTGGGAAAACGCTTCTTATTCCAATGGAAGAAATATCTCAGACCGTCCTCCTCGCCGGAAGTGTAGCCGCTTGCGAGCCAGAAGCCGTCAATCGGGAGTCTCTCTTTCTCGAACTTATCCATTACCTTCAGGATTTCTTTATCGCAGTCAGACGGCAGCTCACAGTAATACATCGTTGAGTCTATAAAACCAAGGGATTGTTTTGTCGGCATTATTGTGCGCCCCGTCAGCCATGTATAGCGCTCGACTATATTCTTTACATCAGGTCCGTTGATGAAGAAGATGTCGATATCACCTCCGTCTGCCTGGTAGTAGCAATATCTGTCCCAATAGCCGCTTCTCTCGTCTCCCATATCGAAAACACAGTCATAGGAATTGTTGTAGAAGATGCCGAGACTATGACAAGTTTCATTTTTTGTGCGGATATAAAAAGGAATGTGCTTGTACATTGGATCCCCATTCTCGGGGTCAGTAGCAATAGCATCACGAGGCATCATCCTCATTCTCTTACCGTATTTATCGAGCTTTCCATTCTTTTCACCGAAACCGAAGAAGTGGTCATTCTCGTCTATTCTGCTGTAGTGTGATATCCTTCCGAGCTGGTCAATCTCGTAAGACCTTTCAGGTAAGTCCTCATAGAAGATATTGCCTTTTCTATCCTTGAGTGTGAGATAAAACGGATCTTTTGTTATGACTAGTGTCATAGTATCTGTTTTTATTGAGGCTTCATTTTCTTTTTCTTCAAGAGGAAGATCCATGCTCTTGATCCGCGTTCTTTCATCTTTAAAAAGTTCATCGAGCTTATCGTCCCATGCTGTTGTCACCAGAGCATATGATGCTTCCTCAAATTTCTTATCAAAGGAAAAACGCATTCTTATTACGTCATTACTTAAGACCCAGAGTCGTGCTTCTCCATTGTCTAGAGTTATATCGAAATAACCGTTTTCTGTCTTTTTAATCTTTTGAACCGAGCGCGCAAGCATATTTTCCTCCATTTGTTTCATTAAGTATAGTACTATGTGCAAAAAGCTGTCAAACAATTTGTTTAGGATAAACACAGATTTAAATTTGCTTCACTATATTGAACTTGAATAGTTTTTTATTTTACAATAATTTAAATAAAAATCAGGAAGCATAACTAAGCCTAATAAAATACCGCAAAACGTTTTGATTTAATTATGTTTAACTCCGCCCATAACCATATCCTCTCAATCGCGAGGTAAGCACACGAGAGGTGTAAAATTCGGGAATTTTACTAAAAACTTTGACAAAAACGACGAAAAAAGACCTTAAGTAATAGGAGTTAAAATGGAAAAAATAAAAAATTTCAGTTATTGCGGCGTGTCTGTTGAGTTGTTCAATTCCTTCTTTTCTTCTGAAAGGCTTGTCACTCAAGATATAGTGAATACTCTTCTTGAAGGAAAGTATATAGTAAAGGAGATAGAGTCCTTGTGCGTAAATGAGAAGATATTTAATTTCTATCATCCATATACAGTCCTCGACACTCTCTCATCGGTTGGAAGGTGTATGATGATACTTACCCCTATAGATGATTCAACACTTGAGTTGAAAGGACATCTTGTGAACTATATGCTCTCCTCGGAGAGTGTGAAAAAAAAGAACATTTTTCCTCTTGTTGTTCTTTTCGATTCGTCAGAGGACTGTGTTCATCAAAACCACACCGTCTCAATTGATATGATTGAAGGTGGTCTTTCAACTTATGCTTTATGTACAGTGTGTATGAGAAAGAAGAGCATTAATGAGAATATAAGCGCACTTATATCTGACTTGACAGCTATGAACAGAGAAGAGATTAAAAGTGATGATATCAAGCGCATTTATACCAAATCCTACAAATCAAGTGGACTCGAGGAGAAGGAAAGGGTATCGTACTCGATGTGGCTTGATGCATTAGAGAAGGACATCCGGAGGCTCGGGCTTGATCCAGCTGTTATAATGTGAGAGCCGGCTCTCCGGCCCTCACTCATGCAACGAAGAAATAAATCATCAAGTAGTGGAAGAGTGTTCCGAATAAAATGAAGATATGAAAAAGCTCATGACTTCTAAAGTTTTTGTTCTTCTCGAGAATGGGTAGCGGTGAGGAGTATATAACTCCACCGATTGTGTATGTAATGCCACCCAGAAGGAGGAATCTGAACCCGCTTGGAGTAAGAAGAAAGTACAATCTCGAGAGGTAAGGCGAGACAGCCCAGCCCATTGCTATATAGATTATTGAAGATATGACTTTCGGGCAAGTCACCCAGAAGGCCTTAAAAAGGATTGAGAAGAGTGCAAGAGCCCATATTACTGAGAGCAATACCAACCCTCCATTATCTCTCAGCGTTGTTACACATAGGGGTGTGTATGTTCCTGCAATGAGAAGAGAAATCATCATATGATCGAACTTTTTGAGTCTCAGGTTTTTTCTTTCACTCTCAAGTGTGAAGCTGTGGTAGCATGTTGATGAAGCATATAACAGCGTCATCGAAAACGCGAAGACAGCGTATGATATAAGCTCCATAAAGCTTCTGCCGTCAAGCGCGCCCTTGATAAGGAGTACAGGTGTCAGGATTATAGAGATGATAAAGCCGATGAGGTGTGAGAGTGCACTCAGCCTGTCTTTGACTTCAAACGGACTCTTTTCTTGAGTTTTTGGAATCATAATGTTTATAACCATAACTTCCTCCTTGTCAAATACTGCTTATGAGAGTATAACAAACTTATAAACGGTTTTTGAAAAACTTATGTATAGTTAAACAGTATTGGATTAACCTGTCAAGAGTTTTTTAAAAACTTGTCAAAGGATTAGATAAAACCATGATTCTCGAACTCGATAAAACAACAAAGGATAAAATCCTTTCATATGAGCTTCCTCAATACTCACAAATACCTGATGTGGGACTGTATCTTAATCAGGTAGCTACATATATCAACAGATACCTTGAGCCTTTCTGTGGCTTTACTATTAGTGAGAGTATGATCAGCAACTACGTAAAGAAGAAGCTTGTCCCCAATCCTATTAAAAAACAATATTCAAGGGATTTAATCTGCTATCTGTTGTTTATCGCGCTATGCAAGAATGTCTCAACCCTTGATGATATCCAGATACTCATCACTCTTCAGAGGGAGAACGGCCACAGTGTGGAGACGGCTTATTCGTTTTTCAAAAATGAATTCGAAGCAATTCTTCTCTCTGTATTTGGACTAGAAAAGAAAGAGGAGAAGGAGAAGAATTCAAACGAGAGCGTTGAGAAAGAGCTGTTGGAAAAGCTTATTGCCGCCATAGCTCATAAGATATACGTCGACACAATATTCAGCTCGCTCAGAAAGAAGACCGAGTAGTAGGCATTGATTTTGCGCAACCGGTGAAGGAGACAATGTGTGATATATCATGATATGATACCTATCAAGGAATATTATTGGATAATATTATTTGCTTTAAGCAGAATTACATTTCATACTTCCTTTGCATATTCAACATAAGCTGAGGTAAATCTTGATTTTGAAAATAGAAAGTAATATTTATTCCGCTCAGGGAATATGTTACCTTTTTCTGCTAGAGTCTCTATAACTCTTTTTCGGCTTTCCACTTCTGCCATTTACATTCTGCAATTAAAAGACAATTGCAGATTTATCCATAATCTCTTTCTTCGGACTTATGTGTGCTTGGATTTGTTCCCATCCATCGTCCGAGTGAATTAAAGGCCACTGTGACTTATGGTATCCAGACGAAGTTTTCATAGGCATTGGGTACATATGTCCACTAATACGGGACCATATAAGAAGATAACTCGTTCTCTATCATATTGAAGACCAAATTGTCAGCGCCTTTAGTTATAAGTGAAGTATTATTGAATATGAAATTATATTGAATGAATATCAAGTTATTGCATTATGATTTAGTAAATTACGATTATATCTAAGCAATGGATTACGATTATTGTTAGCATCGGTATAAAACAACCATTTTTCATCGGGAAATTCCAACCAATTTTCATCGGTTAAAAG